>JADFPP010000092.1 GCA_022562275.1 Bacteroidota bacterium | reverse complement strand
TTTAAACGAAACAATATCAAAGCTCCAAGAGCAGATAAAAGAGTACAACGAGATAAAAAGTACTAATAATATTCCTTTGTTATTAGACATAAAAGACCGTATTTGTATATGGAGTTTTAGATTTGCAGAATTAACAGCGGATCTGAAAATAAGCTATAATGACCATTACTTTATCCGTAGAATTAATGTAGCCAAAACCCGTCAAGTACTAATAAAAAACGGTTCAACAATAGGAGCAGCGGACAATGATGCTTTAATCAAACATGAAGAAAGCTATAAGGCAGAGCAGGAATATGAATCATTGAGTTATAAAGCCGACATTATGTTAAGGCAAACGAATATAATCATAAGAACAATAGAACAGCGTATATCTTATTTAAAATTTGAAGCAAACAAGCTAACACCTTAGTATTAACCAATAATAAACCGTATATTTGAAGTAAATAAAAACCTGAATTATGAAAAAGCATCAATTCGAGGAAATGACAGCATCTTTTTCAATAATTATAACATTATTGGCTTATAAGTTTGAAATTGACTGGTTATTTTATATTTATCTATGTAAAAGCATTTTTGATACGTGGTGTGCTTTAAAATATTCTTATATAAGTGCAAAAAACGATAAGAAATGAAACAAGTATCAAATAAGCAAGCAATAATAAAACGCAAGCTCCATGGAGTCTATGAACAGATAGATAATGAAAGGGAGCAAGTTTGCCAGGGTTGCGGAAGAAGCGACAAGCCGTTAAGCCATTCGCATATAATAAGTCAAAAGCGATGCAAGGAAATAGGTAAAACCGAATTGATTTGGGACAAGGACAATATTGAAATTGAATGTTTTGGAAACAACAACGACTGCCACAATGTTTGGGAAAAAGGAGGCATGGCAAAACAAAGCCGGATGCTAATTTTTGATAGAAAATTAAAATATTTATTTTTGCATGAGAGGTCAGAATATTGGAAATATGTTTATGGAGATCAAGATTGACATAAAACCTTTAAGCGTAAATTTCGCATGGAAAGGTCGCAGATTTAAGACTGATAAATACAAGCAATACGAAAGGGATTGTTTATTTTTATTGCCACGATTTACTATTGGCAAACCACCTTACAAGATATATTTAGAATTTGGCTTTAGTAATATGGGTGCTGATATAGATAATCCGGTTAAATTATTTTTGGATATAACCCAGAAAAAGTACAACTTCAATGATAAAGACATTATCGAGGCGCACATAAAAAAGGTAAAAACAGAAAAGGGCAAAGAATATATTAAATTCGAGATACAAACTATTGAGTAAAATGGAAACTGACATTGAAAACTTAGCGTTTAAGCAACAAACAGTATCGAGCAATGGAATGACCTCAAAGCCCATAGGATTAAACATACGCTTCTATAAAAGAACAAAAGACTGTGAAGTTATCGGTAAAGTGTATGAAACACCCTATAACGATGCTGAAAGTGCTGTAAACTATGCAGAGAGTAAATTGAAGTATAAAAACTGGAAGCTGGATAAGGGATTTTTGAAAAAGCAAATCAAATAATTATGAAATGGAAAAAACAAATACCTGACAAAGAGGGAATATGGTTACGGCAATGTGCGGCTAAAGGACACGAAGAAAAACATATCGTCTTAAAATTTATATATAAAGACGGTACGGAAAAATTAATGACAACCTGGGGATGGGGCGATGAACAAAAACTTATTGATTTAGCAGATCCGAAATTCAAGCAAAAATTAGAAGCGTTTTATTGGTATGGAGCAATTCCGTTACCACCCGAAACAAATAGATTAATTGTTATAAAAGAAGGATAATTAACTTTGAAATAAACAATAAATTGAGTAACTTTAAAAACTTTAGGAATTATGAAATTAAGTTACAGAAAAATTAGAATTAAAAGAAATTTAATTCTAAAAGAAACCACATTTTGTTCTGAAAATGAATTACCACGAAAAAATGATATATTGTATTTAGTAATTCCTGACAGACCGCAAAGTAGACATGACATGGTAGCGGTTGCAAGAAAACCTCACGATTCATTTTTTTGTATCATACAAGGATGCTATAACAACGCCAAAAACACATTTAATATGAATACAGAAGAAAAGAATAAAATGATTACCAATGGAATTATTTGATAATAACGGAGCAGAATTTAGCGAGGGTAGGAAGTATCGTTATGTTCTTTGGCGAATTTGGGATAATAATAAGCCCTTAATAATGTTCATCGGACTGAATCCCTCAAAAGCAAATGAAGAAAAAACTGATAATACTATTACAAGGGTGAAACGTTTTGCTTTTGATTGGGGTTATGGTGGGGTTTATATGATGAATTTATTTGCATTTGTATCAACTGATCCTAAAAAACTTCTTTTTAGATCGCATGAAAAAATAGGATATTTCAATAATAATTATCTAAAACAAATTGCCGAAAAATGTGACAAAATAATCTTTGCATGGGGTTCATTTAAAGAGGCACAGGAAAGAAGCATAGAAATAATAAAAATGTTTCCTGAAGGACAAGCATTGATTATTAATAGCGATGGAAGCCCCCGACATCCTTTGTATGTAAAAGCAAATACCATTCCTGTTAAGTTTTATCAATTCATAACCAAACACAAAAACAAATGAAAGCAAGCGAAGCAACACAACAACTTGAAAATGGCGACATTATTGTTATAACTCCTAACATAGATTTTTTATTACAGCAATGTTGTTTTTGCGGAAAATGGCATGAACTTAAATTTAAACGACAATCAAATGGAGACATACATTTATCTTTTTTCTCATTAAATAAAGAACCAGATAGGGAAATATTAAAGAAAATGAAGGTATTGAAGCCAGAAAACGAATTAACCAAACACCAATAAAAGAACAATGAAATTTATAAATAAAATAAAGTCAGGATTTGATAAAAAATTGATTGAATTTAAAACTTTAAAGGATTTCTTAGATGAATCTTTTAAAATAAAAACAAATTGGGCATCCGCTTATACAGATTGGATAAACAAGGATGAAACCCTTGAAATAGGCACGGTAGGTATAAAAGGAAAAAGCTATATTGATAAAATTGAGAGAGGAGGGTTTGAGCAAAATCCATATAATTGCTATATAAATGGGTTTGGATTATGGGACATTCTTAATAAGCAAGGGAAAGAATTTTTCCTAAAATATTATGCTTCTGAATTACAAGATATAAAGGATAAATTTAGAGACGAAATACGTTATAAAAAGAACGAAATTAACAAACTTAAGCAAAACGAAATTGATTTTAATAAAGAGATTGAGCAATTAACAAACACATAAAGACAAAACAATTAACCCTAACGATTTAATCTTAAAAATAATATGAAAAAATACGAATATGAACAACTTGAACATTTAATCGGTAAACTGAATGCTGAAACAGGCGGGAAAGCCGTTTGTATACTTAATAATCATCTTCAAGACGATTATCATATCCGAATTTTTGGCAATGATGGCTATCCAATAAAAGACGGAAGTGGAGCAACCATTAAAGACACAATAAAAAATCTAAGTGATAAATACATAGATCAATGAAACCATTAATACTTTTAACAATTATATTAGTAGCATTTAGTCTAAAAGCATATTCCCAAAAAGACACCATCAAATCTACTATAAAATTTCATGTAAATACTCGAAGCACAAAGATTGACACTGTTAGTTTTGATTATTATTTCAGTATAAAGTGCGAAACCCGGGTTAAAAACATCTTAATTGAGCTAACAGCAAGCTATGAGAGAGATAACGGAATAAACTACTTTGCCCACAATGAGAAAATATCGTTTAAATACGGACAAATAGGCAATATTTACAGCGAAGAAAAGAACATGAAGCTGCTATACGCTACAATCTACTATCCGATTAAAGAAATCCTGAAAGTAGGGTATGACTTTTCCATAAACGATCAATACAATCATAGTCTTTACATAGGATTAAAATACAAATTCATTGATATTGAAATCGCCTTTTTCCAAAAACTTCATCGAATAAAATATAGCATCGAACCGGTAATAAAAAAATGGAAGAAAGTAAAATTAACCGTACAGGTAAAAGGGTTGTATCTCAATAACCGCTTCAAGTGGCAAAATGGATTGGCTTTGAATTATGATCTAAATTAAACTTTGTCGGAATTAATATGTATGTTTGCAAAAAAAACCAATCATTATGCCTGCACCTAAAGGAAATAAATACTATTTACTTAGAGAGAAAAGCGGAGCTAAACCGTTTTATGAAACTCCCGCCAAAATGGCAGCAAAAGCAATTGAATATTTTGAAAAATGTGACGAATCTGAAGAAAATCTAACTGTTACGGGGTTAATATATCATTTAGGATTTGTAGATAAAAAATCATTAAGGGATTATAAAGGAAAAAAAGATTTCTCCCCCCTTATAAAAAGAATGTTGTTATTAGTGGAGGAAAATTATGAAAAAAGACTGTCTGAAACAGCTTGCACAGGGGCTATATTCGCACTTAAAAACATGGGTTGGTATGATAGGCAGGAACTGACCGGAAAAGACGGTGAACAACTATTTAGTAACATGACAGAAAAAGACAAACAAGATATAGTCAGGAAAATACAAGATGCAAATAAGTGAAGCCGAAATACTAATTGCATATAAACACACCCTAGAAAACAACTTTTATTTTTTCTTCAAAGAGACATGGCATATACTTGAACCTGCTCAAGAGCTTCGGTTAAACTGGCATCACAAATATATCTGCAATATATTACAAAAAGAAGTCGTAAGAATAGCCAACCACGAACCAAAAGACAAAGATTTAATCATAAACATACCTTTTAGATCTACAAAAAGCACCATAATATCCCAGATGCTCAATGCTTGGGCGTGGATAAAATACCCGGAACTTAGATTTGTAACCAGTAGTTACGCTTCAAGGTTGTCTACAAGGGATGCAAAGAAGACCAGAGACATAATCAACTCTATGTGGTATCAAGAACTTTTCTCAGATAGATTTAAGTGGACATCAGATCAAAATGTAAAGACTGAATATGAGAACAACAAGACAGGTAAACGATTTGTAACCTCAACTGATAGTAACATAACAGGTGAGGGAGGGGATCTGTTGATCTTTGATGACCCCAATAATCCTAAAAAAAACACAGAATCCAATCTTAATAGCATTAATGAAACCTATGATGACGTGTTTTATTCAAGACTTAACAATGACAAGGTAGGAATAAGAATAATCATTCAACAAAGAATCCACGAAAACGATCTTACAGGTCATATACTAAAGAAATACCCCGATAGTATTAATCATATCGTTATGCCGGCAGAGGCAAGCCCTGACATCACCCCAATAGAGATGACAGAATACTACAAAAATGGGTACTTCTGGGAATGGAAGTTCGGAAAAGAATCCCTAAAACAATGGGAAAAAGTACTTAGCTCTACCGCTTATACCGGACAATTACAACAAAACCCTCAGGCAAAAGCCGGTAATATCATCCTAAAGGAATGGTTTAAGATAATCCCTGAAAAGGAATTACCGTTTAATATCAAAGATCATTCGTTTGACATTTGGATTGATGGAGCTTACACTGATAAGACATCCAATGATCCAACCGGTATGATGTCATGTTTACTCTATGAACACAATCTTTACATACTTAATTCAGTCGATAAATGGCTGGAGATGTACGAACTCCTGAAGTATATACCAAAGTATGCCCAAGCCAATCAATACACCGCAAAGAGCAAAATATACATAGAACCCAAAGCATCAGGCAAAAGCATTAGATCAATGATTAACAAGATGGGATATAATTGCATGGAAATAGACAATAAGGTTGTTTCTATTGGTAAGATGGGACGTGTAAAGGATGCCGAACCCACACTTGAATCCGGTAAAATCATTTTAATAGAAGGTTCATGGAACAAAACCTTAATAGATCAATGCAGCATATTCCCAAATGGCAAGCATGATGAGCACGTGGACAATATTACTTATGCAATTAACCATTATTTCATAAATGTAAGGGAGGAGTTTTTGAGTTTATAGTAAAAAAACTTACTGAAAAGTTTGGTTATTAAAATGTAATGTTTACTTTTGTCCGTATCAAACCTGCAAAAATGTCAGGCAATTAGCAAACAATGGACTATACAGCAATCCGCACAATTCGCAAAAGGAACAGAATAACATTAACCGATATGGCTAAAAGGATTGGAATATCAAAAGCATATTTATCATTAATTGAAAACAATCGTAAAAGCCCTAATATTAAAGTCATTGAGGACATCTGCAAAGAGTTAGACTGTGAACTAAGAATCATTCCTAAAACGTAAGCTATGAATAAAAGAATTAATATTAAAAAACTAAAAAAAGAATTGCCTGCCTTCTCGATAGTGAAAAATGGAAAAAGGATTTATGAAACCCTTCCTTCGTTTATTAAAAATAACATTTTATATATAAAAGCAGAATATGACAGCCATTTTGCCGACCCATTTACGTTAGATGGGAGATATATTCATAGAGGGATTTTAATATGGGCTGAACAAATGGGGTTGCTATGGAAGTGGGATAAAAATAATGCAATAAAATTAATAAAAGACAAACATCCAATAAAAAAGCCATTAGGATGGGATAAGCATCCATTAGAAAATTGGGATTATGAATTTATTAATGATAAAAAGATTGCAGAACGTGTTGAGAGGCAAATGCAGGATGCTATACATCATTTTAATACTTTAGACAGATCAGCAAAGGACATTAAAATCTATATGCCGGAATATTTTAAAAGAATACTTAATTATCAAATAACCATACCTGCGCAGTATGAAAAATTAACACACTATAACGGTATTGATGTTGTGGATGGTTACGAAAACAAAGTAATAGTGTCGGTTAAAAATAATGTTATTTATAATATAGAACCAATTGCAATCGAATTATGACAAATAAATTAACCGAAATTAAGAAAGAATATAATCAACTGATTTTGCTTCTAAAAAAAGAAGGATTGAAATTAATATCATTTAATGACTTAAAAGACAGATATAAATATGAAACAGATTGTACAGTGGGTATTTTATTAATCATAAGAAAAGCCGATATGGTATATGAACTACAAATGTCAACAGGATCATTTAAGCAGATTGATTTTATGGTTGAGCACATCACACATAGAATTAATACACTTTACAGGGAGCCATCATGTATTCATAAATGGCAAATTAATAGCAACTGAAAAACATTTATTAGATATGCAATATTTTGCGAAAAAACTTTTAGAATCTGAGTTAAAAGTAACACATGAAGAAGCAACTTAATTGAACCTTATTTAAACTGAATTATGAAAAAAGAAATGACAGAATTCTGGAAAGAAATAAATGAAAAATATCCAAAGGCGTTACAAAGTGCGAGATTATTATTATCTACTATTGACTATCCCAATGATCCTGATTGTGGAGGAATTGACAATATTAGAGACCTATATGATTTTTTCGATGAACGAGGAATATTCATAAGAGTAAAATGGAGTACAGCAACCCATACAGAAATAAGATGGCGATACATTCTAAGATTAAATAATAAATCATTATATGAAAAGTCGGGATCAACAAAATATCAGATACGAACAGAAGCTGAAAAGTCCGGATTTATGAAAGGATTTGAAATATTGAATGACAGATTATGAACGTATTTACATCATTAAATAACTTTAACTAAACCATAAAATAAATTTTAACACAAATCAAAATGAATCAAATAAAAAAAGTATTAGAAGAAAAAGGCATTAAGCAAATTTGGTTAGCAAAGAAGTTGAACAAAAGCTACAATATGGTAAATGCTTACGTGGGAAACAGAAGACAACCAACTATAAAAGGTTTGTATAGGATTGCAGATATTTTGAAAGTTAATGTAAAATCATTATTAAAATAATGGGCAAATATCGCGTATTAGAAATACCGCAACCGGATGGAAGTAATAAATATCAGATTCAGATTCTTGAATTAAAGATTAAAAAAAGTTCATGGTATACATGGAATAACGAAAATATCATTTTAAAGATATGGCATCAGATAGACGAACATGGATATGCAATAGATTTTGATTCATCTCGTCCAACACCTCCGCCATTGTCGAGTTTCGATACCTTAAAAGAAGCCAAAGATTACTTAGAATATCTAAAAAAAGCACCCAAAGTAGTATACACAACTGCCTAAATTTATACGGCTAAATTTCTTACCTTATTTTTTTACATAATAATATTGTACTTTTGGGAAAATTTTATAAATGCTCAAAAGATTTTTTCGCAAACAAATCAGTCAAGCGATTGGTTCGTTAATTCATGAATCATTTTTTCAAGGGTTTGGATTACCTATATTCAACAAGACCAATACAGAAAACTTAATTAAAGAAGGTTATCAGGGTAATGCTGATGTATTTTCTATAATTAACTATATTTCTACAATCGCATCAAACATTGATTGGACATTATCGGAAATAAAAGATGAAAAAGCCCTTATTTCATTTAAAAACCGAGAGGAGTATGATTTTAAAACAATGGAATTGGAGGCAAAAGCCCTCGAACAAATACAAACCCATCCTGTCCTTGACGTATTAGCAAACCCAAATCAGCTACAGACAAGATCTGAATTCATATATAACTGGTGTGGCTTTAAACTTATAACCGGTAATGTCTATATTAACGGTGTTGCTCCGGCAATTGGAATTAATAAAGGATTATTTCAGGAATTATTTATAATGCCTTCGCAGTTTATGGAGATATTACCCGGTGATATTCGCCAACCAATTAAGAAATACATTTTAAATGCCGGAATAAAAAGAATTGAATTTGATCCCGAAGTAATAAATCATTCTAAATATTTCAATCCCGATTTTATAAACGGTCAAAGTTTATTTGGGATGTCACCTTTACAAGCTGCCTTTAGAAACATACAAAGTTCAAATGATGCAGATATTGCCCGGGTAAGGGCTTTTCAGAATCAAGGCGCAATAGGTATGATCTCAGCCGGTAGTAATGAAGAGAAAATGAAGATGAGTGGTGATGAATTACAATCATTATCGGACAAATATCAAGAAAAGTTTGGCGGTGCAGAGAACTTCAACAAAGTTTTGTTCACTACCGCAATGGCTAAATGGGATAACATGGGATTAAGCCCTGTTGATATGGCAATTTTAGAAAGCAAAATCCATGATCTAAGAACGCTTTGTAATATTTATAGCGTACAATCACAAATCTTTAATGATCCTCAAAACAAAACTTTCAACAATCAAAGAGAAGCAAAGAAGGCAGCTATGACAGATGCTATAATGCCATTGCTTAATAGTTTAAGGGATGAGTTAAACGGGTGGTTGGTTGCTAATTATTCTAAAGTCGAAGGACGTAAACTATTCCTAAGCCCTGACTGGAAGAGCGTTTCTGTTCTACAGGAGGACATTCAGAAATTAGTAAACTGGTTAATGAGGGCTTGGTGGCTAACACCAAATCAAAGATTAGAGATTCAGGGAATAGAAAGGTCGCAAGAAGACAGCATGAATAAAATATACATCCCCAGCAATCTCGTTGAACTGGAAAGCCATATTAAAAATACCAATAATATTCGTAATAATGTTGCTTCGCAATTTTCCTCACCCTCTCCCAGCTCAGGTTCAACTCAATAGAAAGGTTTTCATATAATTGGTGCTTTTTTCCTTCCCATGATTCAGCTTGTTTGTGAATACTATATTTGATTTCAATGGCTGTTATTTGATAAGGTTTGATGTTGTTGAGAATAAAATCAATAGGTATTTCAGATATTTTCAATATATCTTTATCTTCATTTCTAACAGATATGTCGTTGATTGTTCGATATTCAGTACTACAAAGATCAGAGCAATATTTACGATTAGTACCGTTTAATTTAATCTTTTTTTTGCAATTAAGACACTCATTTTCTTCTAAATCTAACATGATTTTTCCATATTAATAATGAATTCAATTCAATAGGGTTAAATTATTTGCCTGAAAAATGCAAAGATATAATTTATTTTTGTAAAAAAAATTTAAATGGATTTAAAGCCATTTGCGAATGAACACAGTGCAAGAATTATTGAACCTTCGGAGTTTCAACAGGATTCATTTAGACGAATAAATATAACGATTGGAATTGATGCCATAACAGGCAGGTTAAAGGGAGAAACAACTACGACAATTCAGTCATATAGATTTGACAAAGATAAATTTACAGTCATACAATCAAAAAAATGGCTGAGAGATCACGACATAACTTGGATATTATTCGAGCCGGCAGAACCAAAAGATATGAAAATATATAAATCCAACGATACAAAAGTAAAAGATGTTGATACAAAAAAAGGACTTGTAAAAGCATTTTATACAGTGTTTGGTAATATAGATTCTGATAAGGACATCGTAGAACCGGGCGCATCTGCAAAAACTATTCGAGAGAGAGGACCGGAAGGAAGCGATAGAATAAAGCATTTCAAATGGCATGACGTTCGAGAAGTACCCGGCAGATTACAGGAATTAGGAGAGGACGAATTTGGCGGTTGGTTTGTTAGTAAAATGTCAAACAGTACACTCGGCAAAGACACATTAATCCAATATCAGGAAGGAATCATAAGCGAACATTCATTTGGATTTGAAATCATAAAAGAAGACGAAGACGAATCAGGCATCAATCATATCAGGGAGTTTAAATTATGGGAAGTAAGTTCGCTGACAGCTTGGGGTGCAAATTCACTTACAAGAACTGATTATGTAAAAGACATTAAGGATGAAAAGGAACTATTAAAAGCTATTGAAACTATTACTAAATATTTACAAGTCGGGAGATTTTCCGATGAACTTTTAAGCAATTTAGAACAAAAATATACTGATTTAACAATCATATATAATTCACTTATCACTAAAGAGCCGTTAAAAAACACTCAAGCCGATGAGCCGGATGCTATAAAACAATTTTATCTTAATCAATTAATTAAAAACTAAAATTAAAAAATTATACATCATGAAAAAAATATGGATAAAAGAGGACAAGTTTATCGCTTTGTCCGATGACCAAATAAAAGAACTAAAAGTCGAGGAATTGGCTGAATATCATAAAGCCCTATCTGAAGACAAAGATGTCAAGTTAAAAGAACTAATTGACGGTAAAGCGTCTAATGAAGATTTGGAGAAATTTCAAGACGAAGTAACTGAAATGAAAAAAGAAGTTACTGTAATCAAAGAAGGATCTAATGATGAAACATTTAAAAAGTCATTAGAAGAACTTGGAGATAAATTTCAAACTCAAATTGATGAAGCCGGACTTGAAATAACCAAACTCAAAGAAGGTGGCGGAGCTGGTAATGTTAAGACACTAATGAGTATAGTTAAAGAAGCTCTTGAAACGGACGAAATAAAAAGCTATATCAAAAAAGGTGCAACAGGTAACTCTAATAAAGTCGAAATGGATGTAAAAGCTGTTGTTGATTTGACAGGATTTACAGGTGACGTTGTTACTCCTGCACGTTTTGGTCCAGATGTATCATTTCAACCACCAAAGAAATTTGATATACGCAACTCGATTGCTACTGGTAGATCTGATGTGGATAGTATTGACCATATCAAGGAAACTGGATTCGTTGATGCTACTGGATTTTTAGCTGAAAACGTAGCAAGTGCTGAAAGTGATATGAATTTGGAACAAGTAAAGACAAGTTCTACAAGAATTGCAACACATATCAATGTGTCTAAACGATCATTGCGTAATGTTTCGTTTCTTGTCTCGCATCTAACAAATAGGTTCACTGAATTGATTGCTGATAAAATCACAGATAGTGTATTGAACGGAGATGGAACCAGCAATACATTTGATGGATTTTTCAATAATGCAGCTACTTTTACAGCCGGTTCGCTTGCAAACAAGGTTGATGAAGCCAATATTGCAGATGTTCTTTCAGCAGCAATAGCAAGACTGAATGAGATTACCAATCTTCAGGCATCTGCTATTTTTATGAATCCGCTTGACGAGTATCTATTAACTGTCACTAAAGATACTACTGGACAATATGCAGAAAGTAGCGTAGTTGTGTCCAGAATTAATGGAAGACTTCATATAAATGGAGTTCCAGTGTGGGCAACTCATCATGTAGCATCTGACAAATATTTGGTAGCGGATTTGTTCGCAACAACTACCGAACTTCTCGAAGTAGAAGGGTTGTCTATGATGATTGCAGATCAACATGGTACTAACGCAATTGAGAATCAAGTAACGTTTATTTTCGAGACAGAAGCAATTTTGCCGATTTATAAAACGTTTGCCTTTTTAAAAGGTACTCTCAGTACTGACAAAGCATTGTTAGAGACTGCATAATCGGAATTATTAACTTAGGGAATGGCTACAATAGCCATTCCCTTTAATTTAAACCCATGAAAACAATTACAATTACAGGCAGGGATAAGGATATTTACAATATTGTCAAAGAAAATAGAATCCGTGCAAAAAGACACGGACTAAAAATAACAGGCGATATTGAAAAACCATCAATTACTTTAGCCAATAATGCTTCAAAAGACGAACTTTCAGAACTTCGCAAAGAAGCAAAGAAATTAAAAATCATAGGATTTAATATGATGAAAGAAGAAAAACTAAAAATAAGAATTGCAGAAGCAAAAGTAAAACAAAAGGAAGATAAAGGAGCTGCATCCCGAAAAACCAAAGAAGAAAAGAAAAAATTTAAAACAAAATGAAAAAACTTATCTTTATTTTAGGACTGTTCTTTTACCAGTTTTCCAATGCTCAAATAATAACTGTATTAGACATTGCGGATATTTCCGGCACTGATACGACTATTTGGATGACAAAAGACCAAAGCAAATTCAGTTATTCGCTTGGTGTATTAGCAGATTTCCAAAGCATAACAGGCGGTTCAGGTACTTTTGAATTTCTTAACAGTCCTGTCAGGGAAATA
>JADFPP010000091.1 GCA_022562275.1 Bacteroidota bacterium | reverse complement strand
ATGCAAAGGAGATACAGAGTATCAGGAATTTTTCAAGAAGATCTGGGAAAAAGTAATCAAGCCGGATCATGGTGACTCGATTCCGTTTGGAAGGTACTATGAAAAATTTTATTCAATTTTCAGATTTAACGCTGCATGGAATACTGCAGGAAGAGGTGGACGTCAGCAGGAACTTAGAATAGTCTACTGGTTTTTGAGAGAATACGGAACAAGGACAAAAATGGATATTGAAGGGTATGACTTTTACCAATTCTTCCTTCTGCCAACATTTGGCGAGGTAAAATCCAAACAGATATCCAAATTTTCCAAATTTAAAAAGGATTCGAGTTGACCGGCAAAAGAAGCCTCCACCGTGTCCTCGACAGTAGCCGAAGACCTGACGGCGACATACGCTCTTTTCAACTTTAGGCGTGAGTAAGATTTTTTTACTTGGAAAATTATTTTCTCTGGAAATTTTGCTTTTTTAAACTGGGTTACTATCCTTCCAATAATCGCATTATTTGATGATAGATTATTAGGAAAAATACTTCCAAAATTCATTACAAGAAAAGCAGATAATGCCAGGTTAAATTCAAAAAAAGTTAAATCACATAAATATATAGCAATTTTATTGATTATTATAGTTGCATGGCTAAGTATTCCTGTAGTTCAAAATTTAATGAGTTCCAGACAGGCAATGAACACTTCATTTAATCAATGGAGTTTAGTAAACACATACGGTGCATTTGGCTCTATAGGAAAAGAGAGGTATGAATTAGTTTTACAAGGCACATCAGACTGGGAATATCAAATTATACCCTCATCAGTAATTAAAGTCGATGGTACATATTACCTTTATTATTACGGAAGAAATCTACCGAACTATAATATTGGATTAGCAACTTCTACGGATGCAATTAACTGGGTAAAACATACTGGTAATCCAATCGTAGTCCCTAATCAGGGGTGGGAACAAACAGGTGTGTATCATCCTGCGGTAATTAATTTTAATAACCAATTCAAAATGATTTATATGAATTCTTCAGGTACAGGTTTTGGTTTTGCATATTCCTCAGACGGAATGAACTGGACAAAAGATATTTCCAACCCATTCTTTACAAGAGAAAATACAGCAAACGGTTGGGCGCATAGTAAAATTGCTTATCCTAACTTAATAAAAACAGAAAATGATTCGCGTATTTATTATAGCGGTATAGGAACTCCAGGTGAGTTTTTTAAAATAGGTTTTGTTAGGAGGTTTGGCGAATAATTGAGGAAAAAGAAACTTAAATTTATTTTTAACATCATGCATATAAATAAGCAGAGAATTAAAAAAGCAAGCTATTTTAAATATTATTTAAAACTTAGCGCTTGTTAAAAAAGCACCAACTCTATCCTTAAAAAACTGTTCTGTATTATATTACCTAATAATAGTGTGTGTTTCTCAACAAATTCAGATGGAGAGTAAGTTTACCGATTCAAAAAAGATGATCCTACTGAAGTAAAAAATAAAATTAATAAAAGCTCTACAATGTTAATTGCGTTATAAAGATTTAATTGCAAAGCTTTTTAGTATAATCATTCTTCAAAAAAACATCTTTGAGCAGTGTACTCAAAGTCCTTTCCTTTTTTTATCTTGCACTAAAGAAAATTAATATTTTCAAATGCAAGAATTAGCACCAATAGTATTATTTGTTTACAACCGCCCCTGGCATTTAAAACAAACACTCAGTTCATTAAAACAGAATGATTCGGCTCAAAATAGCGCGCTGTATATATTTTCGGACGGGTCTAAATCTGAATCAGATCGAAAATTTGTTGATGAAGTACGGGAAATAATTAATGCAGTCGATGGATTTAAAACCGTAAACATAATTTTACGTGATAAAAATCTTGGTTTAGCAAACTCTGTAATAAGCGGCGTGAGCAAAGTTATAAAAAAATATGTGCATGTGATTGTAGTTGAAGATGATATGATTTTTTCAAAGAGCTTTTTAGAGTATATGAATAAAATTCTTTACTTCTATCAACATGATATGAAAGTGTTTTCTGTTTCCGGTTATAATTTTCCCATTTCAATTCCCAGCTCATATAAGAATGAAATATATTTTTCACAAAGAGCCTCATCGTGGGGATGGGCAACCTGGCAAAACAGGTGGGATAAAGCTGATTGGAACGTTGCAGATTTTAATAACTTCATTACTGATAGGGATGCTGTAAGAACTTTTAATATGGGGGGTGATGATTTAACTTTGATGCTAAAAAAACAAGTGGAAGGCAAAATTGATTCCTGGGCAGTTAGATGGTGTTATGCCCATTATAAAAATAAAGCTTACTGTGCTTATCCAACAAAATCATTTGTAATGAATATTGGTACAGACAAATCGGGGACTCACCTGAAAAAAACTAAAAAATATAATGTTAAATTAGGTGAATTCCTGAAACTGCAAAACCTACCGGAAAGTGTTTTTATTGATGATCAGATTATAAAAAATTTTCAGTCTTTCTTCAAAAAAAATATTTTACAAAAAATTTATAATAATTTGAAAAGAATGATTAGCTTATAAACAATGAAAGTTTTTTTAGAAAGAAGTTTTAACGGCTTTTATAAATTTATTAAAAATCCGAATGAAAGAAAATTTGTTTTCTATTCTATTATTTACGGCAGTAAAAATAGGTACAAAGAGAAGAAAATAAATTTTCTTAATTACAAAATCCGGGTTCCCGATGCTCTTTCTTTCATCTGGCAATTTAAAGAAATATTTGTTGACGAATCTTATAAATTTGAAAGTGAATTAACAGAACCGGTAATATACGATTGTGGTTCGAACATTGGTTTGAGCTGTATTTATTTTAAAAGAATATTTCCCGGTGCAATAATTAAAGCGTTTGAAGCCGATCCGAAAATTTCGAAATACTTAAAAGAAAATCTTAAGACTAACGGTTTAAATGATGTAGAAGTAATTGACAAAGCCGTTTGGAAAGAAGACGGGGAAATTAATTTTAGTTCTGAAGGAGCAGATGCATCAACAATTTTTTCATCTAAAACAAATTTAAAAGTAAAATCTGTTCGTTTAAAAAATTTATTGGAAAAAGAGGAAAGAATTGATATGCTTAAAATGGATATTGAAGGAGCAGAAAATGATGTGATCCTTGATTGCGGAAATAGTTTGAAAATTGTAAATAATATCTTTATCGAGTATCATTCTTATACAAACTCACAACAAAAATTATCAGAATTATTGAATGTATTAGAACAAAATAACTTCAGATATTTTATACGTAATGATTCAAGCAGAAATATGCCCCTAATAAATAAGACTAATAAAAGCAATCCCGCTATGGATTTACAATTGAATATTTTTGGTTATAAACCAAAATGAAAGTTGTACATCTCAGTACTTCTGATACTAATGGTGGAGCCGCAATTGCAGCGCTGCGGATATTTAAAGCCCAGGTAAAGTCGGGGATTGATTCCAAACTATTAGTCCAGTCAAAACATAGCAACGATCCGGGAGTTATATCCTTAGTCCAGACATTTGGTGATAAGCTAAAGTACTATAAAAGATTTTTGGAAGATGAATTGTCTATCAGGACTTTATCCGTCTCTTCAAGAGGAAGATTTACATTCCCATATTTTGGTCTCGACCTGTCAAAAAATAAAGTGATCAATGAAGCCGATATTCTTAATCTTCATTGGACCAATGGCGGTTTTCTTTCATTAAAAACAATATTAAATCTTGGAAAAATGAATAAACCAATTGTCTGGACATTGCATGACATGTGGTCTTTTACAGGTGGTTGCCATTATAATGTTGATTGCGAAAAATTTATAGATAAATGTGGATTCTGTCCGTCACTCAAAATTAAAACACGGGGTGACTTATCTAGTAAAATTTATTTAAGCAAAAGCGAGATTTATAAGGATCTGAATCTTAAAATTGTTACAAGCAGCAATTGGCTCAGTAAGGAAGCGGGGAGAAGTTCGTTGTTTCGCCATAAAGATATTCAAACTATACATACTCCAATGGATACAGAACTGTTCAGACCGCTAGATAGGAAGATGATACGCAAAAAATTAAACTTACCGGTTGAAAAAGATTTAATCCTGTTTGCCTCAATGAATTTAAGCGATGAAAGAAAAGGATTTAGATATCTGATTCAGGCTTTGTCATTACTCAAAGACTTAAACGCTGATATCTGTAATAAAACCGGGCTTGTAGTGTTTGGTTCTTTAGATGAAAAAGTATTAAATGATATACCGTTTCAAGTTTATCAGTTTGGAAAAATTAATAGCCAGGAAAGTATAGTGGAATGTTATAATGCGGCTGATCTATTTGTTGCCCCTTCTTTACAGGATAACTTACCTAATACTGTAATAGAATCGACTTGTTGCGGAACACCAGTGGTTGCTTTTGATGTAGGCGGGATGCCGGATATGATCGATCATTTAGAGGATGGTTATTTAGCTAAATTGAAATCTTCGGAGGATTTAGCAAAGGGAATAAATACTTTATTAAGTAATCCTGATATGCTAGTAAAATTAAGACTGGCTTGTCGGGTAAAAGCTGAGAAACTGTATAATGAGGATAAAGTAGCTCATCAGTATAAGGAATTGTATAACAAAATTATAAGCTAGAGTGTGATAATATTTTTGCCATTTCTGCTGTAATTCTCTCCCTGTCAAACCTCACTACATACGAAGGTTCTGGTTTGAGATTTATATAATTAGTAAAAAATTCCTCTCCTGATTCATCGTAATTAAAAATTATTCCTGCATTAGAATTTTTAAGAATTCTTTTTACTTCTTCGTTATTATTGCCAAAAGCTATTATTGGGTTACCTGTTCTCAAATATTCAAAAAGCTTGCCGGGAACATGCCTCGGTTCACTTGCGCAAACGAGAAGAAAATCTGCTTCACTTATATTCTTCAGCATTTCATAATAAGGTAAAAATCCGCAATATTCTGTAATTTCATTTAACCCTTCTTCGGTTATACTTTTCTTAATCTCTGGATCTACAGTCCCGATAAATTTTATACGGATTTTATTTCCCTTCTCATTTTCTTTTTTAATCTGCTTCCAGAAGTGATTTGGGTTTTGGTATGAAAAAATATTTCCTGAGTGTACCAACGTTTTATACTCTTGTTGTTTTTTTTCAATCACTACTTTTTTAAAATCCTCTTCGTCGTATCCCCAGTATAGCACGCTGGATTTCTGCTTAATAAAATTATACTTCTTTACATAATCGTTTTTCATTGTTTCGGTTACGAAAACGACTTGCTTTGCATTTTTCAGAACAGCTTTTTCAAGATAATTATCAATCGCCAATGTGGCTTTACTTCTTTTAAATTCCTTATAATAAATAATATTAACCCAGGGATCAATAAATACAGGCACATGCGGAATGTTCGATTTTTTACTGATCTTCTTACCGATTAAGTGAGTTGTGTGCGGCGGTCCAATAGAAACGATTGCATCAATTTTTTCTTCTTTCATCAACTTAATTGCAGATGTTACAGCAGGGAAGTACCACCCCACCCTTGCATCGGGAATGAATAAATTCATCCTTAACCAGATGGAAATTCTGTGCGATAAACTTCTGTTTGATTTTGAAATCGTTTGGGATGCAACAAGCTGATGGTCTTCTTTTTTGCCTATGAACTTTTTATAAATGTTAAATGGCTCATAAGATTTTGTTCTGATTACCTTCAGTTCAGGTGAAATATCTTCCGACAGCGTTTCATCCTGCTGAGAAAATGTATCTTCTTTAACAGTTATCACAGATGGCTGCCAACCATATTTTGGAAGATGCTTCATAATCTTTAAGGGCCAGTGTAATGATGCTTTACCGGATGGAGGCCAATAATATGTGATGAACAAAACTTTCTTCATACTAATGATCAAGTTTTTCTGCCACTAATTGTAAAACCACGGCTTCACCACGATGATGTTCACCTTCATCAAGTTCTATAACTATTTTTTCTAATGAGTTAATTTGCATTTTTTCAAAATCCTTTTCTATTTCTTCTTTAGAATACAACATATCAATATTTTGCGGACCGCCTGAAGTTCTACCTAGTTGATCTTTTTCAAATACTTCTAATATAAGTATGCCATTAGATTTTAGTGAATTAAAAACTTGTGAATGTATTTTGCTTCTTATTTTTGGTTTTAAATGTAAATAAATAATTGCAATAGCATCATAATCCTTTAGCTTAAATGTATAATCTGAAAGATTAACCACTTCATAATTAATTTTTACATTATTTTCATCAGCAAGTTTTAAAGCTTTTTCTTTCCCTATTGTACTAAAATCAACCGCATCAACTTCCCATCCTTGTGTGGCAGCATATACTGCATTTCTACCCTCACCTTCTCCCAGCAATAAAATATTTCCGGTTTGAAGTTTATCTAATTCATGTTTGAAAAAAATATTCGGTTCAGTGCCATATACAAACCCGATGGAAGAATATCTTTCATCCCAAAATTCGCCGCCGAATTTATTCATTGATTTATCTTTCATATTTTATGATTATGAAAACAAATTTATAAATATTAAAATCTATATTGAAGTTTGGATATTTAACTTCAGCATTTGAAAGGAAAATTATGTTAATAGATATTGCCACAGCATCTCCACCGTTTGAAGTAAAGCAAACAAAAGCTGCCGAAGAACTGAAAAACAGAATGGGCGATGAGGGAGCAACATCAAGATTGATAGATATGGCAGCAAGGTATTCCGGGATTGATAAACGTTATATAGTAGTACCTGATGCTGAAAAGCAAAATAACAATAAATTTTTTACGAATGCTAATGGGAAACATTTTAATCCCGATACAAAATCGAGAATGGATTTATATGAAGAGTGGTCTGTTAAATTAACAAGTGAAGCAGTTGAAAAATTATTAACTAAAAATAAAATAAATCCTAATGATATTAACCGGTTGATAACGATATCCTGCACAGGATTTTTTGCTCCGGGAATAGATTATCATCTTATCAATCGTTTTAATTTTCCTAAGTCAATAAAAAGAACGCACATAGGTTTTATGGGCTGCGCTGCTGCTTTGGTAGGTGTGAATTCTGTTTGGGAAGCTCTCAGTGTGCAAAATGGAGATTCAGCAACAACCTTGCTTGTTTCAGTTGAAATATGCAGTCTTCATCTTCAAACAAAAGCTACGAGAGATAATATTCTTGCCAATATGATATTTGCGGATGGAGCAGCTGCTGCAATTTTTAGAAATAATAAAAATCCGGAGATCAAACATCAACTTAAGATTATTGCTACACACTCAATTTTATTTGATAACTCTGCCGAATTTATGGGATGGAAGATCGGCAATTTTGGATTTGAAATGATGCTCTCATCAAAACTACCGAATATAATTTTGGAAACCGCCGCACCAAATGTAATTAATATTCTAAATAAGGAAGGTGTTGATAAAAATGATATTGAACATTGGGCATTGCATCCCGGCGGAAGAGCAATTCTTGATTCACTTCAAAAAGGTTTACAATTAAGTGATGAACAACTGATTCCTTCGCGCGAAGTGTTACGCAATTACGGTAACATGTCATCCGTATCAATTCTTTTTGTGCTGAAGGAAATTATTCACAACAGAAAATTGAACAAAGGAGAATATTGCTGTGCAATAGCATTCGGACCCGGACTTACAATGGAAGTAGTTTTGTTTAGGGCTGAGTGATGTTTCTTAAGAGAAGTTACGAAAAAGAAATAATGGATGACTTTTCCATCGATGATAACCGAATTGACAATGCGCTGGATGAATTGAAAATTGTGAATAGATTTTTAGGGGGAAGAAATACTTCCATTGCAGGATTTAAATATCTGTTGAACGAAAGAACGAAAGGACCGCTGAATGTTTTGGATATTGGCTCAGGTGCCTCTGATATTTTTCATAAACCTATCAAAAAATTGAGTGATCTAAAAATTTATTCTCTGGATCGGAATAAGAAAGTTTGTGATATTCTGAAAAACTCAGGAAATAAAAACGTTATATTTGGTGATGCTCGTCATCTCCCGTTTAAGAAAAATTCTTTTGCGGTTGTTCACGCCTCACTTTTTTTGCATCATTTTAATGAAGAAGAAATAATAAGAATTTTAAAAGATTCTCTTTCAGTAGCAAATGATGGAATGATCATAAATGATTTAAGGCGTTCTGTTTTTGCTTTGGCAGGAATAAAGTTTTTAACTTTTCTTTTCTCCAATAGTATATTGGTAAAAAATGATGCACCGCTTTCTGTTAAGCGGGGATTTTTGAAGTTAGAAATAAAAAACATTCTTCAAAAAATGAGTATCAATAATTTTAAAATAAAGCGTAAATGGGCATTCAGGTGGTTAATAATTATATCTAAAAAGCAAAATTGAATAAGATTTATAAACATAGTGTTGCAATAATAGGCGGTGGACCTGCAGGTGCAATGGCGGCAATTTATCTTTCTAAATATGACATTGATACGTGCATTATTGAGAAGAATAAATTTCCGAGAGAAATTCTTTGTGGTGAGTTTTTATCGTGCGAAGTAACAGAGGCTTTAACAAATTTAAATCTCTTTGATGAATTTTTGAAATTAAGTCCTGTGAAAATTAAAAGGTTTAAATGCTATGATGAAGCCAAGACAAAGCTTTCGATAACATTATCCTTTCCGGCGTACTCAATTAAGAGATCGATTTTTGATACATTTCTTTTAAATAAAGCAGCAGAAATGGGAACAAAAATATATCAGCCTGCTAAAGTACAATCCATCAAAAAAGATGGTGATAAATATTTACTAAAAGTTAAAGATTCAAATAGTATTGAATCCATTATCAAATCTAACTTTTTAATAGCCGCTTATGGAAAGCAAAATATAATCGATAGAATACTGAAGAGAGATTTTATTTCGAAATCGAGTAATTATTATGGTGTAAAATTTCATCTGCCAAGTGATGTCTTTTTAGAGAATCCCCCAAATGATATAAGTATATATTTTGGCAGGGAGATTTATTGCGGACTGAACAGAGTCTCAGCAGATCAAACAACACTCTGTTTTTTGGAAAAAAGAACGAATAATAATAAATCAGCAAGGCACCGGTTAATAGATTTGACAAATGAAAATGAATACTTTGGCAATCTTTTTAATATTAATTTTAGCGATATTATTTATAATCTTCCTATTTATGGTACTGGCAGCATATATTTTGGTAAAAGAAATGTTGTTGAAAACGGAATCTTTATGATTGGTGATGCAGCAGGAGTAATTGCACCATTGACCGGGGATGGAATAGGGATGGCATTCCAATCGGCAGAACTTATCTCTCGCTTATTAAAAGATCAATTAAACAGCAAAATTAATATTAGTGAATTAGAAAGATTTTATATTAATGAATGGCAATTGTTGTTTTCTAAAAGAATCAGAATTGCTTCATTAATACAAAATGTAGTTATGCAAAACGGGTTGCGAAAATTCGGGTTAAAAATTATAAAACCGTTCCCGTTGGTACTCCGTAATTTAACCGGGCTATCGCGAAGTTTAACTGAACTGCATAAATATGATTATATTTGACATTAAAAATCATTAACTACTATTATATCAATCATGACTTTTAAAAATATTGATAAATTTATTGTTGTTGGCGACAGGCTGCTTATTAAACCACAGGTTGATTCTGAAAAGACCAGCAGCGGTTTATATTTGCCTGCAGGAGTGAAGGAAAAGGAAAAAGTTCAAAGTGGATATATTATTAAAGCAGGTCCTGGTTTTGCAACATATTCACAAGAGGAAGATGAACCGTGGAAGGAATCTTCTGAACAGGTAAAGTACATTCCACTCCAGGCAGAAGAAGGTGACCTTGCTATTTTCTTAAGGAAAGAGGCGATAGAAATTGAATTCGATAGTGAGAAATTTTTAATAGTACCACAATCTGCAATTTTATTGCTCATTCGTGAAGACGATCTAGATGTTTAGCAGATTTTAGAGGAGTATTTTTTTTCTCTGAGAAATTTTATGTTTGCAAATAGAGAAGCACCGAAATTCCCCAAAGCTGATTATTAAAATTTATGGAGAAGCATTGCTTCCCCATATAAAATTTTAAAACCAATATCTAACTCCAATTCCTCCACCAATATCAAAATCTGTGGATGGAGTTAAATCAAGGATTGGTACAATTTCTAAGAAAATATCTACCGGAGCTTCAGAAAACATATAGTCTAATCCTACCGGAAGCCTCACACCTAAATTAATATCATTCTTTGCAAAAATAATCCTACCTCCAATACCAAAGTATAAAGGCAACTTTCCACTGGATACGCTTAATAAGTTGAAACTGTGCCAGACATAGTCTGCCTGAAGTAGAAGGTTTCCATCTCCTTTGAATGACCAGGCAGCGGACATATCTAAAGCGTTGGTTCCTCCAAGCCATAGTTTTCCACTTACACCCGTGGGTTCACCAAATAAGACTCCAATACCAAATCCTTTCTCTTGTGCAAGTGAAACTGATATAATACTTAAAAAAAATAGAATTGATAAAATGAATGATATACGCATTTTTGCTCCGTATAATTTGCAATGGATTAAATTTTTTATTGTATGAAACAATGATACGAAAATAATCGATGGAGATAATAATTATTAGGGTACAACACTTTGCAATTTTCTTGCTCATTCGTGAAGATGATCTTCAAGATTAGCCTGGGTCAGGGGCTTCAGTATTATTTCTTCTTCCTGACCTTAACAATGTTGAGATGAGATCATTTAAAAATTAATTCAGCTTCTAAGAAAGATCATATTAAAATTTTTTAATTAGTGCCGGATAAATTTTTACTCTAACCATGAAACTATTTCGAAACTTCCGGTTCCGGGAAAACCAGGAGGAGAAGCTATTCGTAGTCTCTCATCATACCGGTAACGTTTTGAGAAACCGGATACGGCACCACCTGAATTGAATGTTCCTACCGCTCTTCTTGTATGCTGAATTATTCCACCCAGAATATTTATGTTCCCGCTAACCGGACGTGAAGCATAATTCTCCGCACCGAATCCGCCTGTCTCAGCATATATGGAAGCGTGAATATTAATATCACTATAATTAGGTACATTATCAGTAATCAGCACTTCATTTTCGGCGATAATACCTAGCAAATCTGTCGAGGCTGGATTAGTACGCGGATCTTGACTAAAGATAATATCATCATCAAGGTATATCTTCCCTTTCCCGGAGGGACCAGAACTTACTACAGAATATTGACCTTGTACAATTCCTTTTAATCTGATTACCGAGTTTTTAGCAAATATAATTCCATTAGGAGCAACACTTGGCAAATAAACAACTGTATCTTCGTCGCTGTAAGCAAAACGGTATTTTAAACTGTCGTAATCAAAAGTCATATAAACTGTATCCTGCCCGCTGATTTTAAATCCGTCATCATCTGCTTCAGGTTCAATATTAGCCACTCCATCGGTCGGAAGGGGTAAGTTTACACCCTTTTCAAATCCCCCATAAAATCTTGGCTTATCTCTTCTCTTGTTGGTATAATATATAAGCCTCCTTTTTGTGGTGGCTTTTCCGTAAAAAACGGGATGGCGATATACTCTCATAAAATCCTGTGTATGGAAAGGTCCCCAAACTGTATCGTTCATTGTCCACCAGATATTTCCACCTTCACTAACCGAATAATATGCAAACTTGGAGAATTTACTTGGCGCAAGAGTTACTTTGACAGTACTGGATGCTCCTCTATAATCTCCGACAGCAACAATCTCTCTTATATTTTGATAAGAGTTAATGATATTTACTTCTATATCCAGATGACCGTTTTGGTAATCTATATTATTATAACCATCATCCCAGGTCGGGTCTATATAAATCTCGTTCGCAGCTATGTTTGCTCCGCTAACAGCAATATTGTGTGCAACGGATTCATTATAATAATCTACGTAATTATCAACTGACCGGTTAGATACACTACCGAAGTTTTGTGCAATTACCAGGAAGATTAAACTGAAACCCGAAATTACTAGTACTAATGCTTTTCCACCCATTTTATATCCCTATCTATTTTTTATATTTCTTGCAACCATTCGTATTTGTCGCCAGTATGCTTTCGAATAATTTTCATCATACGCTGCAACATTTTCTACAGTTAAATTTATTTCTATACTTGAAATTTCACCATTATTTGAAATGGGTAAATATATTGTATCACCAAGCACATCATAATAAACCATATAGAATTGTGTGACCCCTAGATTTGATTGAACCGGTGTCTCGTCATTTATTACTCTGTAAAGAATCCGGTCTCTTGGATTTTCGGTCGCTAATAATTCAGATGCGGGGCCTAAGTAAATAAAGATTGAATCCAGTTCTCCATCTGCCTCTATATCTGTAAGGAATTTTATAGCAGAAGTATCTGCGAATAGAATTGCTTTGCTAGGATCCGGCAATTTATTCCAATCGGCACAATAACCAATCTTTCTAAAGTCGTTTTCAATTATTTGCGCAACCGTTGAAAGATTTTGCTGCAGTGCTAGTTCGCCGCTGTTATTATAAGTTTTTTCTGCTGCGGCATCACTTAAACGGAAGACGATGGACATAATAATCCCGCCAATTATTATCGAGCCTAAAATATCTAAAATTGTACTAAATCCCATAAAATCTCCTATCTGAATTTCCAGTAACTATAAACAGTTGAAAATCTTAGTGTATCGGTCATTAATGAACTTGTAACATCAATAGTAATTTTCTTATGCCAGGTTCTTGCCATTACTATACCATCAACATTATCGGGGTTAATATAGTTCACTGTACAAGTAAGTTTATAATCAATCGTATTGATGGTATCCATTTTAGTGTAACCATTGTAGTCATCAAAATCATTAAAAGTACTTGAATTATTCGGATCTTCTGATGTTCCTGGACCCAAACTCGAGGGTGAAGTAAGCTCACTCACACTGAGTACTGCATCATCTGCTGAAGCAGCATCAAATGCTTTTTTACTTGCTTCTTCTATAAGGGATGTTGCTAATGAAATTGATAAGAT
>JADFPP010000090.1 GCA_022562275.1 Bacteroidota bacterium | reverse complement strand
AGTTCCACCGACAAAAACGGCAATGTTTAATTTTGATCCTGACATAAAATGTTTAGTGAAATATTAAAAAATGACACGAGTCTCATATCTCTCATTCTGAAGAAATCCTTCTGCATTAATTATTAATAAATATTCCGGGGATCTACCTTAATTCCGTAAGTCTCTTCCGAAATTTTTAAAAGCTTTGATATATCATCAGGTGACAAAGTTTTTGGTGTTCCCAGCATTCTCGCTTTAAAAATTGTTTCAGCAGTGTGTTCCAGTTTTTCCATTTTATAGTATGCATCATCCAAATCTCTTCCCAGAGTTATAGCACCGTGATTCTGCAGTAAATACGCCCAGGAATGTTCAATGTAAGGTTCGAGACTTAACGGTAAATCATTAGTTGATGGAGTTCCATATTCACACAGCGGTACTTTGCCCAAAGTTAATATCACTTCCGGAAAGTAATGGTCGGTTAATCCTTCGCCAACTAAACTAAATGCTGTTGCATAAACAGGATGACAATGCACAATTGCACTTACATCGGGTCTTCTTGAATAAGCAAATAAATGAAGTTTAAACTCGGTTGTAATTCTTCCTTCCCCTTTTATCAATAAACCTTTCAAATCAAATTCAAGAATATCATCTGCAGTTATCTCTCCTTTACACACACCTGAACGCGTAAACAGTACTGTATTTTTATGTGTAATTACGGATACATTTCCATCGAATGCCGATACATATCCTTTATTGTATATTTTATGACAGACCGAAACAATTTTTTCTACTTCCTGCATTTCCTTTCTAACTCTTCCATCAGTTTCATATTTATTAGTCCGTCTTCACCGGTAACCAGGGGTTCCTCATTTTTCAGAAACGACCTTTGAATTGATTTAAGAAGGAAAAGAAGTTTATTCCCTCTTTTTCGGAAACTCATTTTCGTTGCACCATCTACTAAGATACTTAGCTTTGCCGATTGATTTTTAACACCTATAAAATTTTCAATGCTTATTGCACCCTTATGTCCGATAATTTCTATTCGGTTGAACGCTTTTTTATTATTGTATGAAACATTAAAATAACCATATCCGCCATTATTAAACTGAACAATCCCTGCTGCAAAATCATCTACATCGCTTTTATAAACAAGATTATCCATATAGCCATTTATTTCTGATATCTCGCCTCCAAAATATCTTAATAAGTCAATCATATGTGTACCCAAATCTCTAAAAGCTCCGCCGCCGCTAAGTTTTTTGTTGAATCTGAAATTACTGCCCGGTGCAAAATCCATATTAAAATTCAGGTTGATTGAAACCAACTTTCCTAAGGTTTGGTTTTTAATAATTCCCTTTGCTTTAACAACATGCGGATGAAAACGATGAACATAGTTAACTGCTAAAAGTACTTTGTTTTGTTTACAAACATCTACCATTTCAGCTGCTTGATCAGAAGTAATAGCAAGAGGTTTTTCGCAAAGAATATGCTTCCTGGCCCCGGCAGCTTTAATTACCTGCTCATAATGATCGGAGTTAACACTTGAAACATAAACACAATTAATATCAGAACTGAGAAATTTATCATAATCATCATAAAAACCTTTAGCACCGGATTTTTCCGCAAGCTGCTGAGCGCGGTTTAGTTTATGGCTGTAAAGTGAATTCAAGGAGCTTCTTCTTAATGACGCTAACCCTGGTATGAAGGAATTTTCAGCAAAGTAACCACAACCTGCAATACCCCATGTTAATTTTTTAATTTTTGGTCTTTTAATTTTTATCATTTATGAGTACGTGAGATAATTATAAACCGTTGAAACGGTTAAAAAAAATGTTAAGTTGTTATTAACCCACTCCGCCATAGGCGGATTAAGTCGTGGGTTAATAAGACCAAAATAAATACTTGAACCGTTTTAACGGTTTTCATTAGTTCTAAGAGAAGACTCATTTTTAAAATTTTTAATCTCAATCAAAAAACTTTTTTATAAAGCTTCAAATTATCCATTAACATTTTTATCGGTTTGGAATTAAGCATTATATAAAAATGTACACTTGGTACATTACGCTCCAGCAACTCTTCTACTTGTTTTGTTGCCCACTCAACTCCTATTTCCAATACCTTATCCGGTACAGCAGCATCAACTTCATCAGCAAGAGCATCGGGAATAGTAACATGAAAATTTTTAGGTACGGAATGCAACTGTGCCTTTGAAGTGAGAATTTTCAAACCGGGAATAATAGGAACATTAATACCTTCCTCCCTGCATTTTTCCAAATAATCAAAATAGAATTCATTATCATAAAACATCTGCGTAACTACATAATCGGCTCCTGCATCAACTTTCTCCTTAACTACTCTTATATCCGACTTTAAATTCGGAGCCTCAAAATGTTTTTCCGGATAACCACCTATGCCGACACAATAATTTGTTTCTTTCGCATCCAGCAAAGATTCCTCTAAATATTTTCCATTATTCATATCAATTATCTGCTTAACCAACTCTACAGAATTAACGTGTATACTCTTACCGGCAGGAGTGGGTTTGTCATAGCCGCTATCATCACCCCTAATAGCTAAAACGTTATCAATGCCAAGATAATTTAATTCGATCATAAAATCTTCAGTTTCTTCTCTTGTAAATCCTTTAACAAGAATATGTGGTACCGCATCCACATTATATTTATTTTGAATGAGAGCACAAATACCTAAAGTCCCCGGTCTTTTCCGTTTTACTTTTTTCTTAATTCCTGTGGCAGTCTCCTCATAATTTACTTCCGCTGAGTGACTTGTGATATCAATAAAAGGAGGATTGTATTTTATGATTTCATCGAGAACCCCAAGTACACTTTTAATATCGCCCCCCCTTTTGGGAGGAATTAATTCAAAGCTAATTAATGGTTCAGTTGCTTTATTTAGATGTTCAATTACTTTCATTTAAAGATTCTTTTTTGTTTAACTTAATTTAATATAAATAATACTAAAGTTCCTTACTGATATCAGGGTATAAGCTTTAACAATTTATTAGAGGCACTTTTTATAACATCCTCGCTTGTTGATATTTTCATATATCTGCCATGCAGCCATAATAAAGACATATCATTATAATGATCGCTCATTACATTACCGGATTGCCCTGTATTAAGAATCAAATAAAACTCATCAGGCATATTAAAATCGTAAATGAAACGCATAGACGGACCTAAATCATTCTCAAATGGTTTGTGCCTGAAAATTGGATATTCTTCTATACTTGCCGAGAAAGGATATTCAGTATTGAATATTGTTGTACCATCTCCCCCTATTTCGTAAGGACCAATATCTATCACTTTATCCATTAATGAAAAATTTCCGCTGAACGGATGCTTAAATTTTACTTTATGCATTCTTCCCCATTGCCAATCCTGTACTTTATTCCCAATAGTTTTTTCCAGATATGTTAAAGCATCCGTAATACTTTTACGAATAATTTTTTCCCTGTTTTCTATTTGCTGTGTATTAATATTATCCCACCAAACCGATGAAGGTTTTTCCAGAAGTTGTAAAACACTGCGGTAAGGTACGTTTGCTAAAAACACATATTGATTAAAAAGATCATCCCCCATCTCATCCAGAAAAATATTTTCGAGTAAAAACTTAAATGTGGTTAGATAAATAGATGGAGCCTGACTAAATTTATCGAGTTTATAATCCCATTCCTCAAGCAGCTTTAACGATAGCTTTAAATGATCATCGGTAACCTTAATATCATTAAAAGCATCCAGAATATATTTTACAATTACCCTTGCGTACGGAGAGATAATATCCATTTGATATTTCATAAAATCTTCAACAGAATGTTTTTTTTTTGAGTTCAGAAGTTCGAGTATTCTATCGATGCGGGATGATGGCTCCCAGAGATTTGAAATGTGATATTTGTAATCTTTAATTGTTTTATTATTTGCAGAGGCAATAAAATTCTGCGCGGGATTGTACAACATTGGCAATTTATCTTTATTTACAAATCCTTTCCAGTCACTTTCGGATTTGGTTCCATCAAAAACAAAAGTTGTGGAATTTGAAGTGCTTGTATTTCTTAATGGAAGAGATCCACCAAAAACGTAGCCGATGTTTCCTTCTTTATCAGCATAAACAAAATTTTGTCCCGGCACATTAAATTTTTGAACAGCAATTTTGAATTCTTTCCAATTCTGCGCTTTATTAATTTTCAGAAAAGCATTAGCTTCATTACTAAATTCATTTCCCACCCAGCGCATACTGATTGGCGGATAACTTGTATGTTCGTTATTATAAATAAAACTAAATGGATGTATATCAGAAATAACCGGACCCCGGTGAGTTTCCTTTATTATTAACGGCACCGGATCTCCTCCGTTCACAAGAATTGTGTCCTTCGTAATAATCAGATCGTGCCAATCATTATCAACTAAATATTTTGTTCCTGATGAATCGTATTGTTCAAAATAAAAATCAGCATCATCATTCATAATATTCGTAAGAACCCAGGAGATGTTTTCATTCTTTCCAATTACAATTCCGGGAACACCGGGAAGAGTAACGCCGGCAGCATCCCACTCCGGACTTTTAATAACTGCAGCATACCATTTACCGGGGGCACTGAATGCGAGATGTGGATCGTTCGCAATTATGGACCTGCCCGATAAGGACATAGAACCGTTAACAACCCAGTTGTTTGAACCGATATGAGTACCGTTCATTCCCATAAATTTCCTGAATGCTTTATCAGTTTCAATCAGCGATCTGTTTATTACAGCAAACTTTTTTAGATGAGCAGGAATAATTGTAGGAGCATTTTCAGGATAATCGGGAAGAATTTCACCAACCTTTTCACTGCCAAGTTTCTGGGCAAGTTCCGTAAAAGAAAGATCTGTCCACCAACTAATGTTTAATTCCCATGCCATCATTCTGCTTACTATTAAACTGTGTTCCGGCTCCCATGGTTCGGGTTGATAGCCAAGCATATCAAACTCAAATGTGTATTTATTTTTTGCTTGGTTTATATAAAGATTTACTCCTTTAGAATATGCTTCAAGTATTTTTAATACTTCGGGATTCATTTTTTGTTTTATCATTTTTACAGTTCTGTCTAATCCTATCGTCCTGAACATCTTATCAAACGGAACAGTTTCCTTTCCAAAAATTTCGCTTAATCTTCCTGCACCTGCTCTTCTTACTATATCCATTACAAACATTCTCTCTTGTGCGTGCAGGTAACCGAGAGCGAAAGCAACATCCTCATCATTGTTTGCAAAAATGTATGGAACGGCTAAACTATCCCTGTATATTTCCACTTGCTCATGTAAGCCAGGTGCATTAAGAGTTCCCTCATAAAGTGGTAGAGATGTATTCAGCATCCTATAAAAAATATACCCACCGATAATAATAATGAGTATAAACGATATAAGAATACTAAGCGTTATTTTAAGCCAGGGTTTCATTCAATACTTTGTGTTTTTTATTTTTAAATATAATGAATAAAACTTTTGCGAGAGGCTAATATAAAAAAGCGAAATTGTTAAACTATTTCAGAAACGTTCCTTAACAATAATTAATGAAGTCCGTTAACGGTTCATCAAAATCATCCGGTATAGTTACCTTTCCTTTTGCTGTACCGATTCGCCGAATCTTCTGAAATTCATCCGGCAAAACAAGTTTCACTATTGGTTTATTATTTTTTGTGATTACAACTTCTTCCCCATTAATAACTTTTTCAACAAGTGTGAGGAAATTGATTTTGGCATCTTGAATACTAATCTTTATTATTGCTTTGTATTAATTTCTTAGATTAATCGTGTGGTTAATTTAATAATTTTTAAATAAAATATTAATTGGATGGGTTGGTTTTTAACGGCACAATACTTCATTAGTATTAATTTGTGCCGAAAGTTTAGGACTGGGGTAAGGTATCCCCAAATCATTCCGCGCATTATAAAATTTACTCAAATGTGATTGTTAGCTTACTCAATGTTTTTATCCCGATAAATTGTAAGTTACAAGATATTATACGTTTATTATTTTTATTATTGTTTGCACAATTATTTTATGGAAAACAAATGTCATCTGAAAAAGAAAGATACGAGGAAATAAAAAAAGGTAATTCAAAATGGTTAAAATGGGGTCCCTATCTAACTGATCGTCAGTGGGGTACAGTAAGAGAAGATTACAGTCCGAACGGAAATGCCTGGGAATATTTATCACACGAAGATGCCCGCAGTAAAGCATACCGCTGGGGCGAAGAAGGAATTGGAGGTATAAGCGATGAGCAGCAGAAAATTTGTTTTGCTCTTTCCTTCTGGAACGGAAAAGATCCTATCTTAAAAGAACGATACTTTGGTTTTACCGGTAAAGAAGGGAATCACGGAGAGGATGTAAAAGAGCTTTACTACTATCTCGATAACACCCCAACACATTCATATATGAAAATGCTGTTTAAGTATCCTCAGAATGAATTCCCTTACAAACAATTATCTGAAGTGAATAAAAAAAGAGGCAGACTTGATCCTGAATTTGAACTAATTGATACGGGAATATTTAATGAAGACAAATACTTTGACATATTTATTGAATACGCAAAAGCAGGTACAGAGGATATACTTATTAAAATAGTCGTATTAAACCGGGGTAAAGATGAAGCATACATCAATGTTGTTCCGCAAATATGGTTTCGTAACACCTGGTCCTTAGGTTATGATGAACATAAACCTGAATTAAAAGAAATTTTTGATCACGTAATTCGGGCAGAACATAAAACTATTGGAAGATATGACTTACACTGTGAAAAAAAATGTGAGTTTCTTTTCTGTGAAAATGAAACAAACTATAAAAAACTGAATGGAGACAGGAACTCGAAAGGGTATTATAAAGACGGGATTAATGATTACATCGTAAATACAAACAAAAATGCAGTAAACCCGAATAGAAGCGGAACTAAAGCGGCAGCAAATTATAATCTTGTCATTCCGGGGGGCGGTTCCAAATCAATAAGATTAAGATTGACAAAGACTTCTATCAATAATGCTTTTGCTGATTTCGATTCCATTTTTGAGAAAAGAATTAATGAAGCAAATCAATTTTATGATGATCTTCAAAAGAAAATTAAAAGCAAAGATGAAAAAAACATACAGAGACAGGCACTTGCAGGAATGCTTTGGAATAAACAATTTTATTACTACGATATTCCTCAATGGTTGAACGGCGATCCTGCTCAGCCTCTGCCGCCCAAAGAACGATTGAACGGCAGGAACAGCAAGTGGATACATTTAAATAATTCTGATATCATTTCTATGCCCGACAAATGGGAATATCCGTGGTATGCTGCCTGGGATTTGGCATTTCATTGCATTCCCATCGCCCTTATCGATCCTGAATTTGCAAAACATCAACTAAAACTTTTAACCCGTGAATGGTATATGCACCCGAACGGTCAGTTTCCGGCTTATGAATGGAATTTTTCGGATGTTAATCCGCCGGTTCATGCTTGGGCAGCGTGGCGTGTTTATAAGATTGATAAAAAACAAAATGGTGGTAAAGGCGATACAGCTTTTCTCGAATCGGTTTTTCATAAATTGTTGTTAAATTTTACCTGGTGGGTAAACCGTAAAGACAAACACGGACATAATATTTTTCAGGGTGGATTTCTCGGGCTCGATAACATAGGTGTCTTTAACCGCAGTTCGGGATTTCCTGTTGACGGACACATTGAGCAAGCCGACGGCACAAGCTGGATGGCTATGTTTTCCCTTAATCTTTTAAGAATCTCTCTGGAACTATCTAATAATAATCCTGTCTATCAGGATCTTGCTACTAAATTCCTCGAGCACTTTTTATACATAGCAGGCGCAATGACAAACATCGGCGGAGAGGGAATAAATTTATGGGATGAGGAGGATGAATTTTATTTTGATGTTTTGCACACTTCAAAAGGCTGTACAAAATTAAAGGTCCGCTCCCTGGTTGGAATAATCCCTCTGTTTGCCGTTGAAGTGATAGAACCGGAAATAATTGTAAAATGTCCGGAGTTCGCTCAGCGAATGGAATGGTTTTTAAAATATCGCCCTGATCTTGCCAGCCTTGTTTCTCATTGGGAAATTGAAGGTAAAGGTAAGAGAAGACTGTTTTCCCTGCTGAGAGGTCATCGCTTTAAAAGATTATTAAAACGAATGCTTGATGAAACAGAATTCCTGTCTGATTACGGCGTTCGTGCCTTATCCAAATATCATAAATCTAATCCGTATATTTTCAGAACAAACGGGGATAAATTTAAAGTGGGATATGAACCAGCAGAATCGCAGACAGGTTTATTTGGGGGCAACTCAAACTGGCGCGGTCCAATTTGGTTCCCGATGAACTTTTTGATTATTGAATCTTTGCAAAAGTTTCATCATTATTACGGAGACGAGTTTAAAATTGAATATCCAACAAACTCGGGTAATTATTTTACAATAAATGATGTTGCAAACAAATTGAGCAAACGGTTAGCTAAAATATTTTTGAGGGATAAAAACGGGAACCGCCCTGTATATGGTGAAAATCAAAAATTTCAGAAGGATAAGAATTTTAAAGATTATATTTTGTTTTATGAATATTTTCATGGCGATGGAGGCAAAGGATTAGGAGCTTCGCATCAAACTGGTTGGACAGGATTAATTGCAAAATTGTTGCAGCCAAGAGATTAATGATTTCTTGATTTTCATTGCTGGCTAATTCTATTTCATCAGCATAAAATGAATGGGGCTGTTTTAATCACTGTGAATTATCTTTATTTCAACATATATTTATAATTGACAATTCTTTTCAAATTTTCATTTCACTTTAACATATTCTTGCATTAAAAAAGGAGAGAAAAATGAAATTAGGTTTTATCGGTTTAGGCAAAATGGGCGGCTTTATGATTCAAAGATTAATGAAAGACGGACACGAAATTGTTGTTTTCGATTTAAGTAAAGAAGCTGTTTCAAAAGCCGCAGAAGAAGGTGCAAATCCGTCTAAATCGCTGGAAGACCTTGTTAGTAAACTTCCCGAAAGAAAAATAGTTTGGTTCATGGTTCCGGCAGGCAAACCTGTTGATATGACTATTGATACCATGCAAACTTTACTAAAGGCAAATGATATTATTATCGATGGAGGAAATTCATTCTGGAAAGATACGCAGGCAAGAGCGGAACGACTTAAAGAAAAAAACATTCATTATCTCGATTGCGGAGTAAGCGGCGGAGTTTGGGGACTAGAAAATGGTTACAGCTTGATGTCCGGAGGAGAGAAGGAGCCTTCGGAATATGTCTATCCAATTTACAAAACACTTGCACCTGAACATGGTTATACATACTGTGGCGGAAGCGGATCCGGTCATTTTGTTAAGATGGTACACAATGGAATTGAGTACGGTATGATGCAGTCTTATGCAGAAGGTTTGGAAATTCTTGAAAAGTCACCATTTAATTTAGATTTAAAATCAGTTGCCAACGGGTGGCGTTTCAGCAGTGTGATAAGATCGTGGCTGTTGGATTTAATTGTGAATGCACTGGAGGATGATCCTAAATTGAAAAAAATTAAAGACTACGTGCCCGATAGTGGTGAGGGAAGATGGACGGTTCAGGCAGCTATTGAATTTGGCGTTCCTGCCCATGTTATTACTTCATCCGTATACAATAGATTTCAATCGCAGCAGGAAGAATCGTTTGCAATGAAGGTGCTTTCAGCTCTGAGAAATCAGTTTGGCGGACACGCTGTAAAAATGAAGAATAATAATTAACAATTGAAAAGGGAATAAATTAAATGAACAAACCGGAAAATTGTATTTTAATAATATTCGGAGCTTCGGGAGATTTGACAAAACGTAAACTCATACCGGGTATCTTTGCCCTTGAAATACAAAATTTATTGCCCGATAATTTTGCAATTCTTGGTGCAAGCAGATCAAAAATGAGCGATGATGAATTTAGAAAATCGATGCGTGATAGTTTGATAAAATATTCTAATTCAGCTGATTCAAAAAAGATAGACACATTCCTTAAAAAAATATGTTACCAGCCTGTTGATGCCAAAGATCCAAATGATTACCCGAATCTATTAGAAAGGCTGCAAAAATTAAGAAAAGAATTATCAATTAATGGGAACACAATTTTTTATCTTTCTACTCCGCCGAGTCTATACGGCGTAATCCCGCAAAATCTTTCAAGCATAAATCTAAATAAAGAAGATGACGGATGGAAGAGAGTTATAATTGAAAAACCTTTTGGTTATGATTTACAAAGTGCTGAAGAATTAAATAAATCACTCAAAAAAAATTGGCAGGAACATCAGCTTTACAGGATTGATCATTATTTGGGTAAAGAAACTGTGCAGAATCTTTTGGTTACAAGATTTTCAAATGGAATTTTTGAACCGCTGTGGAATAGGAATTATGTTCATCACGTTGAAATAACATCTGCAGAATCAATAGGAGTAGAAAAGCGGGGGGGTTATTACGAAAGCTCCGGCGCTTTGCGGGATATGATCCAAAATCATTTGCTGCAAATTGTTGGGTTCATCGCTATGGAACCTCCTTCATCAATGGATTCAAATTCCATCAGGAATGAAATGGTAAAAGTTTTTCAATCGATTCGTCCAATTAAGGAAAATGAAGTAATTAATTCTGCCATCAGAGGGCAGTATCTTGCAGCAACAATAAAAGGAGAAAAGGTAATCGGTTACCGCGAGGAAGAAGGTGTTGATCCGAATTCTAAAACAGAAACTTTTGCCGCATTAAAATTTTATATTGATAACTGGCGCTGGGGCGGGATTCCGTTTTATATTCGTACAGGCAAGCATCTGCCAACAAAAGTAACCGAAGCGGTAATTCATTTTAAACCTACTCCGCACTACCTTTTTGTGCAAAATGATATTTGCGAATCGTGCAACCAACTCGTAATAAGAATTCAACCCGATGAAGGAATTCTTTTAAAATTTGGTATGAAGGTGCCGGGCGCGGGCTTTGAAGTTCAAAATGTAAATATGGATTTTCACTATTCAGATTTGAGTGACCAAAGAATTCCGACAGCTTATGAAAGGCTGCTTCACGATTGTATGCTCGGCGATTCCACACTTTATGCCAGAGACGATGCAGTTATGGCTGCATGGAAGTTTTTAGAACCCGTTATAAATGCATGGCAAAATGATCCCGATATTCCTGTATATGGTTATCCAGCCGGAACGTGGGGACCTGAGAATGCAGATAAACTGATAGAAGACCCAACGATGACATGGCGCTATCCCTGCAGAAATCTTTCGGATGACGGAGTGTTTTGCGAATTATGATTAAAGATCAATCAATTAAAATATTTCCGACTGTTGAGACATTAGCGAAAACATTTGCAGAGTTATTAAAACAGAATGTTGATAAGACTGATGATAATGATTTCTATTCTATTGCGCTTTCAGGCGGTTCAACGCCAAATAAAATCTTTAGATATCTTTCAGAAAATTTCGTAGACAAAATTAATTGGAAGAAAATTAAAATATTTTTTGGTGATGAAAGATGCGTTCCGCCGGATAATGAGGATAGTAACTACAGAATGGCAAACGAAAGTCTGTTGAAAAACATTTCAATCCCAAAAGAAAATATTTTTAGAATTAAAGGGGAAAACAATCCCGTAAAAGAAGCCGAACGTTACGAAGAAGTTCTTAAAAGTAATCTTCCTTCACTAAACGGGATTCCACAGTTTGATTTGATTCTGCTCGGGCTTGGTGAAGACGGTCATACAGCTTCAATTTTTCCAAATCAGGTAAACCTGTTTTACTCAGCACGCCTTTGTGAGGTAGCAGTTCATCCACAAACTAAACAAAAAAGAATTACTTTAACTGGAAAAATAATCAATAATGCAAAACTTGTTGTGTTTATTGTTACCGGCAAAAATAAAGCGAATGTACTGAGTAAAATTATGGATGTAAATAAATCCAAAAGTGTATACCCCGCATCTTTTGTTAATCCGAAGAACGGGAAGTTAACCTGGTTTTTAGATTTAGAAGCATCAAAAATGTTTGATAACAAATCCAATAATGATGTGATTGAACGATGATACTTGTGGGCAATATCGGTGGAATGAAAACTCTGTTTATTTGCATCCTCAATGACGCCTTATTATTCTAAAAACTTGCCGGATGTAAATAGAAAACTTGGCCTCTCGGCAAGAAGGCTAATAATTCATTATAAATCAAATGGATAATTTAATGCTGATATTTTGCAAAAAATCTATGGTCAGAGAAAAATAAGCTAAATGGCGCGGCTCATTGAACGTCTGTCTGTCAATTATACTTGAAAGCTTCAGGAAAATAAAACCGGGCGCAACGGTAAGCCAGGTATCTGGAGGCTCTGAGAAAAAAATTTTCGTTTCCACTTACCGGATGAACATGGATGAACCGCATGCCGGCGTCGACCGCGCCGCCGTCGGTAATAAAATTATCTCCGACCATGCAAACCTTGCCAGGGTCGTCCAGGCGTAAATAATTTTTCATTGCCTGCCTGAACCCGCGCGCCTCCGGTTTTGGTCTCGCCTCGCCGACGACAGGGATGCCCTGGAATTGATGAAACCTGTCTTCTGACGAATTGGTGTATATAGCCGTCTTTAAACCTCTCTCCGCCATTTTCAACGCCGTTTGCACTGAGGACTCCGGGAACAACCTTGTGTGGTGAGGGCCCATCGTCCCATCCGCGTCCAGCAAAATGCCCTGCACCCCGTCATCGATCAGCTTCTCAATCGGGATATCCTCGAACCGCCTTACCGCCAAATAAACTTTCAGCCGTGAGGGGCGAAAGGGAAGCGCTAGAAAACGCGCGACCTTGGCCCACTTCAGGCCCTCCCGAGAATATTTTTTCCTGGATGATTTTTCGTCCATGATAAGGGTAGGCCTATTTGTACGGGAGCAAAAAAGCCCGCCTCAGAAACAAGGCGGACCGGGAATCTTGTTTTTTCTCAGGGCCGACGTTAAAAATCGTCTTCATTCAATTTGAAAATATCCGGCTGTTTCGGGTTTTCCATGTAAGAAAGCATGAGAGTGATTTTTTTGGCCAGTTCAGCCTTCTCCTTAGAGAAGCCATCTTTCTCTTGAAGTTTGACTATGGCTTTACCATCCTTCCAG
>JADFPP010000089.1 GCA_022562275.1 Bacteroidota bacterium | reverse complement strand
CTTATTGTTTGTGTTCTTTTGGAACGTGGGAACCTGCTTTTCATCCCGCCGGTTATAGCTACTGCTGTCCCGAGCACATAATCGTTATATTTTACTATGTACTGCCCGCGTTTATTTTCGTTATTTTTTATTATTCCACCGGCAAGATATAATTGTAATTCCGTTCTATCTTTTACCCGGTAAATATTTTTGGTTATATACTTATCAAGTATTTGTGCTGCATTTGTGTGAAGTACAATATCATCTCTTTTATCAATTGTGCCGAACTTGGTGCCGATGCGATTAAATAATCCTAAATGATTTGCATACCAACCATTATTAATAAAAAAGATATTATTCCGCTTTAGAATATAATAGTAATCTGCAAAAATATCTTTATCAATTCCAAATCTTTCAGAAACTGACGATAGATACTTTTGAATTTTTTTATTATCTGCTTTTATAAATTCAGAAGTATAACTTCTTTTACTTTTCATCTCTTCGGGAAGAATTGTTTGTCCGGTTTTTATCAATTTTATTACAAAAAACCCATCGGAGTCTGCTTCCCACGGTAGAATCCTAACTGCTTTTTCCAGATCAGGGTGTAGCTGCTTACCATCATAACTTGTAAATCCGTTTCTGTGTTTAACCGGCAAATCAATATCCACAATTTCAACAGGATATTTTTTTAAGATCTTATCGATAAGCAATTCATTTTCTTCGGGTGTAAGTGTACAGGTTGAATAAACAACTTCCCCGCCTATCTTTAACATGTTAATTGCAGCAGCCAATAACTTTGTTTGTAATTCCTGTAATTTATTTACACGATTTAATGACCACCACTTATTAACATCTTTTTTCTTTTGCATTATGCCAAGACCGCTGCATGGCGCATCAACCAGGATCTTATCAAAATAATTTGGATAATATTTGCCTAACAACTCACCCTTAGAATGAATAACACCGGCATTTAAAATATTCAGTCTGTCAAGATTATACACAAGTGCTTTTATTCTCTCAACTTCAATTTCATTTAAAACTAATGTTCCCTCATTATTCATTAATTCAGCTAGCTGTGTTGATTTGGAACCAGGTGCAGAACAAAGATCAAGAACCTTATCGTCTTTAGCGGGATTAAGAATATATGGGGGAAGCATAGATGAAAAACCTTGAATATAATAATAACCCAATGCTATCTCTAAAGTTTTTCCCAGATCTTCTTCATGTTCATCGAATTTTAATGTATTTGGCAGTGCATCAAATATTTCCGGCACAATACCATATCTTTTATTTAATATTTTAGAAAGTTTATCGCGGGAGATTTTAAGATTATTAACCCTTACATACACTGATGGATGTTCTTCAACAAAGTTTAGATACTTAATTGCAGATTCTTCTCCATAAATTTTTGAGATGTAATCTATTATGTGATCGGCAATTCTGGGGACTTTCGTTTTCACTATCTAACCAGAGTTAGTTTTATGATAATCCTTCCGGATATAGAATGTTGATACAGAGAGCTATGGAGATCGTGTTTAAAATTCTTAAAGGCTGTCATAATTTCATTTTCATCCATTATGGACAAAGTATTTTCCTTCCGACTTTACTGTACATAAAATGTCTTACTTTGGTTGTAAGAAATTTACAAATACAAAAAAATCATTTCCCAAAACGAGAACTTCAACAGGCAAATTAATTTCTTTGTGATTATTTAGGTTTTTAAAATCTTCCGAAAAGCCTTTTTACTCGTTCTTAGAATTCCTTTTATGTATTGAGGAGTGGATTCCTTCTCTGTCACAATAACAATATAATTCTATTGGGGTGTAACTTTGTTTTTATATGTCCTGCACAAGTATTTTTTTCTCAACTGTTTAATACACGTTTATAGAACTCTTCGTAAATAGGTATAATTTTAGATTTATCGAATTTATTAACCGCTCTGTCTCTGGCATTTTTAGAAAAAAGTTTGTACTTCCTATCATTGCCTAATAAGTCTACAGCATACTTAGCCATCCTGTCAACATCTCCAATTTCTGCAATAAAACCTGTTTCATTGTGGTTTATTAATTCCGGTAGTCCTCCTACGCTTGAGCTAATTACAGGCAGCCCGCAAGCCATAGCTTCCAAAGCGGCTAATCCAAAACTTTCGGATTGTGAAGGGATTAAAAACAGGTCGGCAGAGTTTAAAATTTCTACCAGCCCTTCTTGTTTGCCGAGGAATTTTACTTGATCACACAAATCCAATTGTCTGCAAAGTCGTTCGCATTCCGAACGATCAGGCCCATCACCAATAAGAATAAGTTTGGCGGGAACATCTTCAATAACTTTTTTAAGAATTTTTATTGTATCGGGCACACGTTTTACCGGTCTGAAGTTAGATGTATGTACAAGAATTTTTTCCCCGTCCGGTGCAATGCGTTCTCCGAAAGCAGTTTTTCCGTTGGGTTTATAAAGGTTGATATCAATAAAATTTGGTATTACTTCAATTGGTTTTTCACAGGAATAGTTAGTTATGGTTTTTTCTTTTAAAAATCGAGAAACTGCCGTAACACCATCACTTTGTTCTATGCTGAACTTAACAAGTGGAAGGAATGATGGTTCTAATCCAACCAAAGTAATATCGGTTCCGTGCAGAGTTGTTATTATCTTCAAATCCTTTTTATCTTTTAAAATCTGTTTAGCAAGATATGCACTTGTTGCGTGCGGGATTGCATAATGAACATGCAGTAGATCAAGATTTTCATATTCAGCAACTTCAATCATCTTGCTGGCAAGCGCCAAACTATAAAGAGGAAATTCAAATAGCGGATAACTGCTTGTTTCCACTTCGTGAAAAACAATATTCTTTACAAACTTGCTTAATCTGAACGGCAATGCATAACTTATCAAATGAACTTCGTGACCCTTTAGTGCAAGTTCTTTACCTAATTCTGTAGCAATTACACCGCTTCCACCGTAAGTTGGGTAACAGGTTATTCCTATTTTCATACTGATAATTTTTTGAATTTTAATTAAAATGGATGGATAATATAAATGATTTTTAAGCGAGTTAGAAACCGATTATCCTTGTATTTTTACCGTATAATAAAAGAATAAGCTTATATTTCTTTAGTAATAGTGAAGATATTAGTTATAGGACATACAGTAGTTGACAGAATATTTACTAAAGGAAATGAAATAGTAAAACCCGGCGGTATATTTCACTCGATCATAGCATTAAAAAATATTTCTGAAAAAAAAGATGAAATTTATCTTTGTTCAGCAGTAAGTAAAACTGGTGAAGATATATTTGCAGAATTGTATAATAAAATTAACAGAAAATATGTAAACTATGTTGATAGGATTCCCGAAGTAAAATTAACTTTGCATGATGGTAAAGAAAGAGATGAAATATACAGTAACATCACACAAAATCTTACTCCTCCTATGGATGAATTGAACGACTTTGATGGCATATTTATAAATATGATTACGGGATTTGATGTAACGCTTAAACAAATGGAAAGAATCAGGAAAGGATTTAAGGGTGTGATCTATTTTGATGTTCATACATTTTCGCGCGGTGTTTCTAAAGATATGAACAGATACTTTCGGCGCATACCGGAATTTTTTAAATGGGCAAGTAACATCGATATTTTACAGGCGAATGAAAAGGAGATGCAGACATTATCCGGCAAATCCGATGAAATTGAAATTGCGGCTGAATTGATTTCTTATGGTATTGAATTCATAATTGTTACTAAAGCAGAACAGGGAGCAACATTATTTTTTAATAAAGATGATAAAATAGAATCTGTTTTTATAGAGTCTATAAAAGTTAATGCAGTAAATAAAGTTGGATGCGGGGATATCTTTGGGGCAGTTTTCTTTTATAATTATATTAAAAGTGGTGATATTATTGATTCTTTAAGGTTTGCAAATATAACTGCCGGAGTTTCTACGTTATATTCCCATGTTGATGAATTTAAAAATTTGAAAAGAGATGTACTTCAGAGATATAATTAAGAACCGAATACTAATCACAGGTGCGAATGGAAAGCTTGGACAACGAACTGTAAGTTTCTATAAAAATTTTAAGAACTTTGAACTGCTAACAATTTCGATTGAAGATGAACCGGTTATCGATGGTGTTGACTATCTCCAATGCGATATTACTGATCGTGAGAAAGTAAAGAAAGTTGTATTTGATTATTGTCCCGACTTTATTATTAACACTGCTGCTTACACGAACGTTGATAAGAGCGAAACTGATCGTGAAGCTGCCTGGAAAGTTAATGTTAAAGCGGTAGAGTATTTATCCGAATCAGCCAGGGTGATTGATGCACATATAATTCATATTTCATCCGATTACCTGTTTGATGGGAAGAGCGGACCTTATTCGGAAAATGCAGTTCCAAATCCGCTTGGGTATTACGGAAGAACTAAACTGGCGAGTGAGAATGCACTTAGATTAAGTGGATGTTATTATACAATATTGAGAACAAATGTATTATATGGTAATGCTGCAGATAGCAGCCCTGATTTTGTGAAATGGGTTATCAATTCTTTAAAGAACGGAGAAAAAATTAAAATTGTAACAGATCAAATTAATAATCCTACTTTTGTTGATGATCTTGTTCAGGGAATAAATAAGATTATAGAGTTTGGTAAAACCGGAGTGTATAATATCGGTGGAAGAGAGTTTATTTCGAGGTATGATTTTACTATGCTCATTGCAGATTACTTTCATTTAAGTAAGTCGTTGGTCGGTAAAATAATTACTGAACAATTGAAACAGCCCGCAAGGCGACCGTTAAAATCGGGATTGATCACATTAAAAGCAGAGACAGAACTTGGATACCATCCACATACAATTTTAGAAGCCCTTGCAGAGATGAGAGAGGGATTAGCTTTATGAATCGTTTTCTTTAATTTTTTTGCAGCAAGTACAGTAAATAATCCACTGCTGGATTAAATAAAAGTTATTATCAAAAACATTTGGCACTTACAAATTTTTAGTTAAGAATAACTGATGATTGAAAAATACGAAGGGTTTATTTTTGATCTTGATGGAACGATTTATCGCGGAGAAAATATAATTTCAAATGCTGATAAAACAGTAAACTACATCAAAGCATCCGGTAAAAAAATTATATTCATATCAAACAAAACTACGGGAAGCATAAAAGATTATTATGATTTTCTATATTCCAAAGGATTGAATATTTATGAAAATGATATTGTTAGTTCAACCACTGTAACTAAAAAGTATTTATCCGGTACATTTTTACGATCGAAATTTTTTGCAATTGGTGAAGATAATTTTGTCAAAGAAATAGAAGAATCCGGATTAGTTTATTCGGAAATACCGGAAGAAATTGATATCCTGATCGTAACTTTAGATAGAACACTCAATTATAACAAACTAGAGATTGCTGCACGTGCAATTGAAAATGGTGCACGATTCTTTGCGGCAAATATAGATGACACCTGCCCAGTTGATGAAGGTGAAATCCTTGATGCAGGCTCAACCATTTCTGCATTGGAAAAGAGAACACATAAAAAACTCGAACTGAATTTTGGAAAGCCTTCGGTATTTATGTTTGAAGAAATTAAGAGAAGATTAAAAGTTGATCTTAAAAAAGTCTTGTTAATCGGTGACCGGCTCGAAACGGATATTGCATTAGGAAATAATTTCGGAATAGACTCCGCTTTAGTTTCCACAGGTGTAAAATATTATCCGAATGAGGCAGATGGTATAAAGCCAACATATTACTTGAATTCGGTTGCTGATTTGCTCAATTGTAAGTCATGATCTCTTCTATACATATTTTTCAAATCAATTTAATTCTTATTATTACACACAACCTTTTTTCTCTAATTCAGGTCTAAGTAAATAACACTTAGGAAACCTAATGGCATTAAGCGATAGCGAATTAATAACTCAAGCTAAAAGCGGAAATGATTCTGCCTTTGAAGAGCTGATCTTCAGGTATGACAGATCAGTGCTGGCAATAGCGTTTAAGTTCGTACACAATAGCGATGATGCAAAAGATATTTACCAGGAAGTTTTTATACGTGTTTACAGGGGATTGAAAAACTTTGAAATGAAAAGTGAGTTTTCAACGTGGTTGTACAGAATTGCTACGAATGTTTGTTTATCTAATAAAAGTAGAAGTAAAAAACAATTGTATGTATCCATTGATGAACAAAATGAAAGTGAAGACGATGAATCTGTTAATGTTGAACTAGCTGATAATGAAATGGATCCTGCTGAATTAATGGCTAACCTCGATCTTAGTGATATCATACAAGATGCAGTTGATTCGCTTTCATCAAAACAAAGAATGACTTTTATTCTTAAACATTATGAAGGTTATAAAATCAGGGAAATATCTGATATGTTAAATTGTAAAGAAGGAACTGTAAAAAAATATTTATTTGATGCAATTAGAAATTTACGAAAAAAACTTAAACCTATTCATCAAACAGCTTAATTGGTTTTAGGAGATTATTATGAATCACAACAAAATTAAAAAATGGATCCGGCTTTCACTTTATGGCGAGCTTACTAATGAGGAACAATCTGTGCTGGAATTACACTTGAAAGACTGTGATGAATGCAGGAATGAACTCGAACAACAGAGAAATCTGCTGTCCTTAATTTCAGATAAAAAAAATGAAATCGATGATAAACTGCTGATGGAAGCACGTGCACAACTAAGAGGAGCCATCCGGAATGAAAGACAGCACAAAGGTTATTTTGATAATGTGATGCAGTACTTGAATGATCTAACAACAATTCCTTTTCGGGCAGTACTATCAGGAGCAGCATTGCTTGTAATAGGATTTTTTGTCGGTTACTTATTCTATGGCTCTTCCACCATTGATCCCAACAAATTACCGGATAAAACGAATAACCAGTTCTCTGTTTTTCAAGACGATGTTACAATTAGTAATATCAACTTTATTGATTCAGATCCGTCAGATGGGGAAGTTGAATTCACATTTGTAGCAATGAAACCTGTCTATCTCAAAGGTCGGGTTGATGACCCTAAAATCCAAAGCATTCTTACTTACTCAATGCTCAACGAGCAAAATCCCGGTACCAGGTTTAACTCGATTAATGCAATGTATTCGGAAAGACCTATAAAATTTGATAAGGATGTAAAGGATGCCCTAATTACGGTTGTTATGACTGATGAAAATCCTGGTGTGAGAAGAGAAGCACTAAAACTGATGAAGAAACTTCCTTATGACGAGGCTCTTAAACAAGCATTTATTTATGTGCTTACAACCGATACCAGTTCGGGATTAAGGATAGAAGCCATAAATGCTCTTGTCGATGCAGGTAAAAAAGGTTTCACTCTTAATAAAAATGAGATTGATCTATTTAAACAAAAACTACAGACCGATGATAATTCATATATCCGTTATCGGACAAAAACAATTTTACAGGAGTACAACTAAAATGAAATCAATAAAATATAAACATCTTGCGGTGATTGCGCTAACTTTATTACTGTCGGCTCTAATCAGCATTACTGCTGCGCAGGACCAAAAAAAATCCTTTACAGTTAATAAAGGAGATATACTCGAGGTTTCTACCAGGATGGGAAATATTACTATCGATACCTGGAATAAAAGTGAAGTGAATGTAGTGGTTAAGAATATTATCGATAGTGAATTCAGTATGCTTACTATTGAGCAGAGTGGAAATAAAGTTGATGTTATTTTCAAAGGAGAAGACTCAGACCGTATTGAATTTGAAATTTCTATTCCTTCCAAATTTGACCTGGAACTTTCAACCGGCGGCGGGAACATAACATTAAAAAATGATCTGGACGGGAAAATTGATGCTTCAACGGCTGGCGGAAATATATCAATGAAGAACATAAAAGGCGAAGCTGATATTTCCACAGCCGGCGGAAATATTAAGGTGGGTGATATAAATAGTAAGGTTGATATTTCTACTGCGGGAGGGAATATTAAAGTAGGGGATATAAATAGCGATGCTGATATATCTACTGCAGGCGGAGATATGAAAATTGGGAATATCAATGGGACGGCTGATGTAAGTACAGCCGGAGGTAATATAAAAATTGGATATATAAAAGGTGGTGCTGATGTATCCAGTGCCGGGGGGAATATATCTGTGGATAACATCGGTGGTAATGCAGATATTTCTACAGGAGGCGGAAACGTGAAAGTTGGAAGTGTTAGTGGAAGTGCAGAGCTAAATACGGGTGGTGGTAATATTAGTCTGGATGCTGCAACAGGAAAAGTTGAAGTGCACACAGGAGCAGGAAATATTAGTCTTGAAAATATTAAAGGCGGTATTGAAGCAAATACTGGTGCAGGCAACATAAATGCCAAATTAATTCCCGATGGCGAAAGTGTAAGTGAGCTAAATACAGGTGTGGGTAATATTATATTATATGTTCCGGCTTCTGCAAAAGTTACAATAATAGCAACAGTTAATGTTTTAATGTGGGGTAAAAGCGATGATGAATTACAAAATATAAGATCTGATTTCACTTCAACATCAGTAAGGAGAAACAAAGAAGAAAAACAAATTGAAGTTACTTATGAATTGAACGGCGGTGGGAGTATGATTAAATTAAATGTTTCAATGGGTGAAATAGAAATAAGAAAGTTTAGATAAAAAATTGCATCATCACAATATTTAACCGATTATGTATTAAGTCATTGTTCGCAATACAACATTTCCTAAATTACACTGTTAGTCTTTAAAACAAGTTGCAGATTCTGCCCTGCAATTTGTTATTTCAAATTTATGAATTTTTAACCTGAATTAGTTCAACATAATATCTAGGTTTCCACATGAAATGAAAAAGTTACTGATTATATCTATTATCAATTTTTGTTTCCACTTCACTTTTGCACTGGATCCCGATACGCTTCAAATCAGAAATAGTGATTTGAAGATACTTGCCTTCCGGTTAAATCAACCTATTAATTTAGATGGTAAACTAAAAGAAATAGATTGGCAGAATAACAACGGGTACGAAAATTTTATACAAAGAGAACCAAAGGAAGGTGAATTACCGACTGAGAGAACAGTGATTAAGGTGGCTTACGATGATAATGCAATTTACGTTGGTGCAAGATTGTATGATTCCTCACCCGATTCTATAGTTGCAAGATTGAGTAGAAGAGATAAATGGGTATACTCCGATCATTTTACACTTTATCTTGATCCATTCCATGATAAAAGAAGCGGTTATTTTTTTACAATTAATGCCGCAGGTTCTTTGATAGATGGTGTTCTGTTTAATGATGATTGGGATGACGAATCGTGGGATGGTGTATGGGAAGGGAAAGTAACGCAGGATTCTGCAGGCTGGTCTGTTGAAATGAGGATACCATTTTCGCAAATGAGATTTAATAAAACAGATTTAAATATATGGGGAATCAATGTTAGGAGGAGCATTGCCCGAAAAAATGAAAATGATTATCTTGTTTTTGTCCCCAAAAACGAGAGCGGTTTTGTTTCTCACTTTGCTGATCTTGTTGGAATGAATGACATATCACCTCCCTGGCAGGCGGAATTATTGCCATATTTTACAACACGTGCAGAGTATATTAAACCGGAAAACGGAGATCCGTTTAATGATGGTTCAAACTATTTGCCTGGTGCTGGGTTGGATTTTAAAATGGGAGTTGGTTCAAATCTCACTTTAAATGGAACTATTAATCCGGACTTCGGACAGGTAGAAATTGATCCTGCAGTTATAAACCTTACTGATGTTGAAACATTCTTCCCCGAAAAAAGACCCTTTTTTATTGAAGGAGCTACAAATTTTAATTTTGGGCGTGGAGGTGCCCGGAGTTATTGGGGATTCAACTGGGGCAATCCTGATTTCTTTTACAGCAGAAGAATTGGAAGTGTTCCGCAGGGCAGTACACCTGATGCCGATTTTGTGGATTATCCTTCAGGAACTCATATTTTTGGTGCAGCAAAATTAACAGGCAAGTTTAGTGGCAACTGGAACTTTGGAACCATCCAATCACTAACTAAACGTGAATATGCAAGGATTCAAATAGACGGAATTGAAAACAGAGTGGAAGTTGAACCATTAGCATATTACGGTGTTATCAGAGCTCAAAAGGAATTTGATGAAGGAAGCCAGGGACTCGGCTTCATTTCAACTCTGGCATTAAGGAATTTTAAAGATAATCGACTGCAAGATGAGTTTAATAAAGAAGCACTTTCCCTTGGAGTAGATGGTTGGACTTTCCTGGATTCATCAAGAACATGGGTATTGGCGGGGTGGACAGGAATGAGTTCAGTGAATGGAAATAATCAAAGAATGATTGACTTACAGGAAAGTTCACGACATTATTTTCAAAGACCCGATGCCACACATGTAAGCGTTGATAGTACAGCCAATTCATTAACAGGTTATGCAGGACGTTTCCATATTAATAAACAGAGGGGAAATTTATTTATTAACACTGCTTTCGGTTTTGTTACTCCTGCCTTTGATGTTAATGACCTTGGATTCTTTTTCCGGGGCGATGTAATCAATGCTCATTTGGGGGGTGGTTATAATTGGACAACACCAACAGATTTTTACAGAGAGCTTTCGCTTGGAGCGGCAATTTTCCGCAGTTACGATTTTGGCGGTGAGGTTACATCGCAAGGATTATTTCATTTTGGAGATTTGGAATTTCTGAACTATTATATCATTGATTGGAATTTTGCATATTACCCGGAAACAATGAACAATACCAGAACAAGGGGGGGACCATATTCACTTAATCCCAGCAGCTACTTCGCCAATTTATTTTTAAGAACCGACAGGAGAAATGATTGGGTTATTTCAATGTATGGAAATACATGGCAAAATGGTTTCAGCAAATTTCGTTCTGTTGGCTTCCGTATTGAATTTAGACCAACAGCTAACATTTCATTTAGTATTAATCCGGAGTATGATTGGAATCTTGATTACTCTCAATATATAGGGACTTATAATGATCCGCTTGCAACACAAACTTTTAGTAAAAGATATGTGTTTGGAGAATTAGATCAGAAGACCTATTCATCAACTATCCGGTTGAACTGGACCTTTTCTCCAACACTTAGTCTTCAACTCTATGTTCAACCGCTTATTTCCACCGGAAAGTATTTAAGATACAAAGAACTTGAAGCTGCGAGGAAGTATGACTTCATAAATTACGGTGAAGGGAATACAACTTTTGATGATGAAAATTATATAGCCGATCCCGATGGCGATGGTCCTGCACCTGAAATTGATATAGGCAACAATGATTTCAATTTTGTTTCGCTACGTGGAAATGCAGTTTTAAGGTGGGAATACTTACCCGGCTCAGTTATCTTTTTTGTATGGACACAATCGCGGGCTGATGTTGAGGATAATGGTAATGTAAAATTTGGCGATTCTATTAACAAGCTTGTGGATCTTCAGCCCGACAATATTATTATGGTTAAGTTTACATATTGGTTTAATATGTAAACTATCAAATCAAGTGAAATCAAAGGAAACCATAACTACTGTTAGTAACTAAATTCCAACTATTTGTATTCCTTTCTATTCTATTGAAAACACTTCTTTTCCATTCTTTTGTTTCTTATTTGTTTCTTTTATATATTTACAATACAAACAAAACACAAAAAAGAGGTAGCAAAATGAAAGTGACGTTAAGGAAAAAGAAATTGAAGGACGGTAGATTTTCATTTTATTTAGATATTTATCATCAGGGGACAAGAAGATATGAATATCTTGGCATCCAGACTTCCAAAGATAAGCAACAAAACAAAGAGCTACTGAAGATCGCTCAACAGGTGAGAAATAAAAAGGAACTGGAACTCCAGAGTAATAATTATAATTTCATTCCTGAATTTAAGAGCAGAACTTCTCTCAAAAGTTATTTCCAATCCATAGCAGACCAGAAAGGCAAAAGCTCTCTTGAACACAGTAGCTTGAAACATCTAAAGAATTTTGTTAGCAAGGATATTACGTTTCAGGAAATTGATGAAGTCTGGCTGGAGAAATTCAAGGATTATCTTCTGAAGAAAGTCTCTCAAAATACAGCATTCTTTTATTTCAGGGTATTAAGAAGTGTTTTTAGTAAAGCGAAAAGAGACAAAATTATATTAAATAATCCTGCTGAAAATGTTAAGAACTTTCAATATAAACAATCCAAGATAGATTTTTTAGAGCAAAGAGAAATAGAGCTATTGGCAAAAAGTGTTTGCAAAGTACCTGAAATAAAGAGAGCATTCCTGTTCTCTTGTTTTACCGGATTAAGATTTTCAGATATTAAAGCTCTCAAGTGGGAAAGCATCAGGGGGAATCAATTAGAAATCAAACAAATAAAAACTAATGATGTTTTATACCTGCCACTTTCAACAACGGCATTAAATTTACTTTCAAATGGGAATAAGAATGTTCATCATTTGCCAAATCAATTAGCGTTTGAAATCCATAGCAGAGTTTACACAAACAAAATCCTCAAAGAGTGGTTCGCCACTGTGGGTATAAAAAAGAATGCACACTACCATATTAGTCGACACACCTTCGCAACATTATCACTAACTCAAGGGATAGATTTATACACAGTTTCAAAATTGATGGGACATAAGAATTTTAAGAACACCCAGATATATGGAAAAATAATTGATTCCAAGAAAGATGAAGCCATTGACCGATTGCCGGAAATTGAGGTGAGCTAATGAATAAAGTAAATCAATTAAGCCTATCAGACTTAATCAGTGGCTTGACTTACTTTGAAAATTTTGCATCAAAACTTGAGAGTTTTTTAATCAGTGCAGAAAAAAAAGAAATTTACGATGCAGAAGATATAGGAGATATTCAAAAAAGTTTGTCTTCAATTAGAGAAAAAATAATGGGCTTCAGAAAGGAAATTCATAAAAGAATGTTTAGTAAATCTGAAAATATTGCGATTACTAAATCGCAAAATAAGATAAGTGATGATGAAAGAATAGAGCGATATATCAAGACGACACTCCGAAAAGGTTATATTCTAAAGGGCTCTAATCATTTTAACTCAACAGATTACAGAAAATTAAATGACTTCTACTATCTTGCTGATCTACTTATTCAAATCCAAAAAATGTCTAAATCTAAGCACAATTATTCACTTGAAAGTAGAGAACTGTTAAGGGAATTAGAGATTCAAACTAGCTTAAAACTT
>JADFPP010000144.1 GCA_022562275.1 Bacteroidota bacterium | reverse complement strand
ATTCAAAAGTATCTATCGTCAGTTTCTGAAAGATTTGGAATTGATAAAGATATTTTTGCAGATTACAATTATATTCTAAAGCGAAATAATATCTTTTTTATTAATAATGGTTGGAACTCAAATCATTTAGGATTATTTCACCGTATCGGCACCAAGTTTGGCACAATTGATAAAAGAGATGATATTGTACTTCACACAAATGCAGCACAAATACTTGATAAGTATATAACCAAAAATATTTACCGGGTAAAAGATAGAACGGAATTACAATTATATCTTGCCGGGGGAATTATAAAAAATAACGAAAATAAACACGGGCAGTACATAGTAAAATATAATTATTATGTGCTTGGGACAGCAGTAGCTGTAACTGGCGGGATAAAGAGCAGGTTCCCACGTTCAAAAAGAACACAAACAATAAGGTTGGGCAAGTTTTAATTTTACTTCAAAATCAACATCTTTTTTGTTTCAGTAAAGGTTCCAGCTTGTATTCTGTATAAATATACTCCGCTGCTAAGGGACTGAATACTATTCTGTCCTACAGAAAATTCAACTTCGTATTGCCCCGGCGGAAGTTCTTCGTTTACAAGGGTAGTAATTTCGTTACCTAAAACATCAAATACTTTCAGTGAAACAAAACTTAATTCCGGAATTTGATATTTAATTTTTGTTGTTGGATTAAACGGATTTGGATAATTTTGTTCTAGCTTAAAATTCTGCGGGTTAAAATTAGTGTTTTCGTTCACACCGGTAACATTATAATATACAGTTAGTATATGAGTGATAAAACCAATTGTGTATCCATTAGGATATTCTACAAGAATAACATCCTCTCCACTTACCCAGTTATTTCCAATCCATAATTCACAAAATGCATTCTCAATATAATTCAGATCAATGTATGTATAAAATCTTCTTACAGAATTTTCCCAAACACCTTCATTCCATATTTCCTCTAGCTGCTCAATTTGATTTCCATTTGAATCGTTCACAATTTTACGGCTCAAATAGTTTAGCCAGGAAGACCCTGTCCATATTTTTGCAATAAACGATTCTAAGAAATTGTTTTGTATACTATAGTAGAAATTGGTTTTAAAATAATTTTGCCATTCAGTATTATCCCAAATTTCTACCAACAATGAATCCCTTAAGTTAAGATCGGAATAGTAACTGTTGAATAAAAATTTATTATGCCAATTTCCACCCTGCCATTCTTCTAATAGTGAAACAGTTTCATTTCCACTACTATCGTACTCAAATGTATGTCTCGTAACATTAACCCAACTAACATCAGAATATTCTTGAAATATGTACTGAATTATTTTCCCCTGGGGGCTGTAAGTATAATTAATACGGTAAAGGGTATCCCAAAGACTTGTATTCCATCCTAAACCAATTACTTGAATTAAGTTTCCATTTCCCTCATAATAAAAATAGTCTAGCCAACTTTTAAACCAGCCGTTACCAACATTGTCTAAAATTAATTGTTCTGTAATATCTCCATTAATATTGTATTCAAATAATACTTTTAAACTACCACCTTGTATTGAAGAGGTAATAATACTATCCATTCTGAGAATATCATCAAATTTCCTATTAGCGTTTGTAACAGGGATAGAAAATATGGCTTTTGGTAAAAGGTCAACTGAATTTAGATGTGATTTACTTCTAGTCCAGAAGGTGTTTCCATTTTCACCATAAAAATATTTATACTGATGAACTTGGGCTTCAATTAGTATTGTTGGTGAAAATAATAGAAAACTTGATAAAGTTGCTATGTTAATAATGTATTTTCTCAATCTACCAAAACCATTTTTTTAGTTTCTATAAAACTTCTAACTCTGAAAGTATAAAAATATACTCCACCTGGCAAGCCAATAGTATTGAATTCTAATTCATTTTCGCCTGCTTGCAACTCTTTATTTACGAGAGTTGCTACTTCATTCCCTAAAACATCATATACTTTTAATTGTACAAAATCAAAAGCCGTTTTCCTCGCTCTAAAAGAACACAAAAAAATATAGCTTGGTGAAATTCATTTATACTAAATTCGCGAATTCGCGGCAATAATTTATTACTTATTATCCAACACTTCCCTATTCATTACCAATAATCTGATGACCTGTAAATCATTATAACTAACCGTTCCATCAAGCTCATCAAAAACCGGTCTCAGTAAATCAGTTCCAAGCTCATCAAACAGATTCAATGCTATTTTCTGCTGCCCGGGATCTATTTCCAAAAGGGGAAGCAAACCATCGGTGTTCACTCTATTACCTTCTCTTAGATACCTGTTAAGATGTGAAAGAAAAGTTCCGGGTTTAAAATTAAATTCATTAAGAATATCTTCTACCTGCCTGCCGGATTGATAAGCTTCTCCAACCAGGATATAGCGTCGGGTTTTTCCTTCTTTTGTCCGGCGGCTGTCCGGCTGCTTCCGAGGTTTTGTAACTGAAATGATATGGTTTTTTCTGCAATAATCGGTGATAACTATTAAAAACTTTCCCCCGTATCTATCAAATTTTACCTTACCCACACCGTGAATTTTAAGAAGCTCATTTATAGTTTGTGGAAAATAGGCAGCCATTTCAATCAGAGTTTTATCCGGGAAAATAACGTAGGGAGGAATACCCAAATTATCGGCAATTTCTTTTCTCTTCGCTCTTAATATTTCGAATAAATTTTTATCATAGCGTATATCAGTTACAGTCCTGGCAGTAATTTTTATTTCATCTGCTTCCAGCTTACCCATAACATTTCTTTTACCGTTTAAAACCGCCCAACCTTTTTCAGTAACTATCAGACTTCCAAATTCAAGGTCCTTCGTTACAGTTCTTGCAGGAATT
>JADFPP010000088.1 GCA_022562275.1 Bacteroidota bacterium | reverse complement strand
TACAGAATTTGTAAATTCTGAAAGAATTGACATTTCTGGAACAATTCCGGCAAATAATAAAATATTCTTATTCGTAAATGGGATCAAACAAAGAAAACACGATCCAGAATCTGAAGGCAAGTTTTCATTCAATAACGTAGAATTATCATTGTTCAAAATTCCTAATGTAATATTTATTGAAGCACAAGATGCAAATGGAAATAAGTTTGGAAAAACCTTCAATGTAATTGTAGACACTACTATTCCTGAAATCAAACTGCCAGCTTTAAAGACCATAACAACAGAATCAAGCATTTCATTAAAAGGAACAATTTCCGAAACAGCAGACATTGTTGTTCTTGCCTTCGGCTAAAAAGTTGGTAAACATAAAAAACAATAAAGAAAATATGATTAACAAAAAGAATACGATCACCTTAAAAAAGATGAACACAGAGATTTATAAAATTGAAGGATAGAAAATACACTATTCGGGAAATTGAAGTTATTAAAGGATAATATAACTAATTTAATTTTGTCCGTCATTCTCACGAACCTGCCTGACAGTAGGCAGGAGTGGGAATCTGTTTTCAACGAAGATCTTATATTCCCTTTTTCAATGGTATGACACTTATAGTCGTTTTCAAGGGACAATAGTTCTAAAGATTAAAAATTTATTAAGCAAACACAGGATTGTTTATGCTGCAAATACAAAAAAAACTAACCAACTCCTTTTACGCTTTGTTAAGCTTACCCGCTACAGCAATGGGCTTTGCGCTTTCAATTCAGATTGCTGTATTAAGCTGGATATTAAACACAAAGTACGGATTGGATATTCACGAGATCGGACTCGTTTGGGCTGCCGGACCAATTGCCGGAATATTCGGGCAGGTTATAATCGGTTTAATAAGTGATAACGTATGGTTTTGGGGGGGGAGAAGAAAACCATTCATACTTATTGGCGGTGTACTTGCTGCTCTTATGCTAATCGCATTACCTAATATTGATAAGATAAATGATTTTCTTGGTATCGGAAGTTTAATGGCAGTAGCGATAGCGGTTGCATTAACACTCGATCTTGCAATCAACATCAGTTTCAATCCAACCCGTTCAGTTATTGCCGATGTTACTCCTGATGGAGTTCCGCGAACCAAAGGTTATACATGGATGCAAACTATTTCAGGTTTCTTTGGAGTGATGGCTTATGCTATTGGTGCAATTATCGGAAATTACTTTTTAATATATGCCGGGGCCATTCTTGTTTTACTTTTCTCAATTATTCCGCCGTTTTTTATTGAGGAAAGTAAAGAACTTACAATCATTAGTGATGAAAAAAAAGAAATTAAGAAAAGTGAAGTTACACAGTGGGGAGAATTACTTCGAATTTATTTTGCTCATGGTTTTTCCTGGATTGGTGTACAAACAATGTTTGTTTATATAATTGCATACATTCAGCAAAAAATGAATCCCGCAACCGAAACAGAAACAGGACAGATAATTGCGATTTCATTTCTGGTTTTAAATGCTGTTGGTTTCATTCTTCCAGCTTTTGTTCTGGAACCAATAACTGAAAAAATCGGAAGAGTAAAGACTCATCTTTCCTGTGTTGCAATTATGGCTGTTGGATATTTTGGAATTGTAGCAATCGGGCAATCACCTATAACTATGTACATGTTAATGGCTGTAGTTGGTGTGGGATGGGCAGCAATAGTCAGTCTTCCGTTTGCTATCATGTCAGAAAAAGTGGATGAAAACAGAATGGGATTTTTTATGGGAATCTTTAACCTTTCTGTTGTATTGCCGCAATTGATAGTCAGTTTAGTTTTGGGCTACTTTATTTTGGAAGCCGGTAATAAGAATATAATTTTTATAATCAGCGGTATATCACTTTCATTATCCGCTTTGCTCTGGCTGCTTGTTAAGGAAGATAAAAAGAACAGTGAAATTCTAAATTGATCTAATTATTTATAGAAATGCAATGAATGAAAGACAATCGGATTTTTATCAGAAAATAAGAAATGATGTTAAACATTGGTTGAATGATAATCTCGATAAAGAGAATAAATGGGTGGATTACATTTTGGCAGCACCCGATCTTTTTCATCTGCTTTGCAAACTAACCGCTGATAGCAAAATCCCATCAAATAAAAAATTAAAGCTTGTTGCAGGAATAGCATACTTTATCTCGCCGATTGATCTTTTACCGGAAGCTTTTCTTGGACCTATCGGTTACCTTGACGACATTGCAGTAACAGCATATATCTTGAATGACTTAATCAACGAGGTCGATCCGCAGATAGTAAGGAATCATTGGGCAGGAGACAGTGATATTTTAGATTTGATAAAAACCATACTTGCAAATGCTGATAAGATGATTGGGAGTAAGTTGTGGAAGAAGATAAGGAAGAGGTTTTAATTTGTGTGTGTATTTTAAAAAAGGAAAACCTCACCACTAAGTCACTAAGCACACGAAGGTTCACTAAGATATTTAAAGTTTTTAATTTGCTTTCCCCTAAGTGAAACTTAGTGTTCTGCGTGCCTGAGTGGTAAAAAAGTCTCTCTACTAAGTACAAAAAGCTATACTAAGATGTCAATATGTTTATTTATTCCGATTTCACCTCATCAACATCATCAACCTTCATTACAAGCAAACCTGCAATTATCATAGCTGCACCACCAAGAACTAATGTATAAATGGCTTCGTTTCCGAAAACAGTTCGTGTAAAAAAACCTAAAATACTTGCAGCGGTTATTTGCGGTATAACAATGAAGAAATTAAAAATTCCCATATAAACTCCCATCTTATCCGGTGGTAAAGAGCCGGCAAGAATTGCATAAGGCATTGCAAGTATTGAAGCCCAGGCAAGACCAATTCCTAATTCGGAAATAATTAACATCTCCGGATTTTTAAAAACATAGAAAGAAGCAAGTCCCAACCCGCCTGCAAATAAACTTATCATGTGAACCGTTTTTCTGCTTGTTCTTTTAGCCATCCAAACCAAAGCAAAAGCCATTATAGCTGCAAAACCGTTGTAAACAGCCATCAAAACACCAACCCAATCAGCACCTTCATTATATAAAGCTGATGTTGGATCTGATGCTCCGTAAATATGATGAGTTACAGCGGGTGTGGTGTAAATCCACATTGCAAACAATGCAAACCAGGAAAAGAATTGTACATAAGACAACTGCTTCATTGTTTTTGGCATATTGTAAAGATCATTCAGTACAACTACAAAACCATTTTCGGTTTTATTTTTCTCCGTGAGTTTTCCTGCAATTAATTGCAGTAAACCAAAAATAATAGCCCCAATAAAAAGTACATACAAACCATAATCAGTTTCATTAAGAATGAATGCCAGGAAAAGAGTGATGATAACACCTGCAGCAAGCCATTTCATCCCATCCTTTTTAAACTTCTCTGATGTTACTAATTTCCGTTCAGCTCTTAATGCTTTTATTTTTTGTGATGTCTTTTCTTCTTCATCACTAAAGATTTTTAATTGCTCGGGCGAATACTCTTTTGTCTTGAAAACAGTATAAGCTACAGCAAATAGAAATACTGCACCACCTATATAGAACGAAAATTTAACCGAGTCGGGTATAATTCCCTCCGGTGCAACGTTTGAGATACCGAACCAGTTTGTCATCATATAAGGTAAAGCAGAAGCTATCACTGCCCCTGTACCGATAAAGAAACTTTGCATTGCAAAACCAGCAGTACGCTGCTCTGAAGGCAGCATATCACCTACGAACGCTCTGAATGGTTCCATGGAAATGTTGATCGATGCATCCATTATCCATAACATTCCGGCCGCAACCCATAGTACAGGTGAGTTTGGCATAAAGATAATTGCAATAGAAGCAAGAATGGCTCCAACTAAAAAATAGGGTCTTCTTCTTCCGAGCTTATTCCATGTTTTATCACTCATATAACCTACTATCGGCTGAACGATTAAACCTGTAACTGGAGCAGCTATCCAAAGAAGCGGAATTTTATCTATGTCGGCACCTAAAGTTTCAAAGATTCTGCTAACATTCGCATTCTGAAGTGCGAAGCCGAATTGAATACCGAGGAAACCGAAACTCATATTCCATATTTGCCAAAAACTTAGAGGGGGTTTTTTCATTGGTTTGTTCCGAATTAGCTTTTAAATGTTAAAGAAAGTTTTCTGCAAAGGTTCACTTCATTAGAATTCCTGTAATAGCCGGGATTTCTGATCAAATCCCACTCTGCGGGATCATTTGATCATCAACATCTTCTTCGTTACCACAAACAAACCCGCTTCAATTCTGTAAAAGTAAACTCCACTTGAAATATTAACGGCATCAAATTTTGCACTGTATCTTCCGGGCGAAAGTTCTTCATCAACAAGAACTGAAATTTCATTTCCAAGGACATCATAAATTGTAAGTCTAACATTTGATTTTTTAGGGACAGCAAATGAGATTATAGTGCTTGGATTAAACGGGTTGGGATAATTCTGCTCGAGATTAAAATCTTCTACAACTTCATCATAAATAAGTTCAACATTGCTAATAATATCGTCTTCGGGAGTTGGAAGTTTTACTGTTGTGTAGATGTGAAATTCTCCAGGCTCAAGCGGAATAGTTCCGGTTGTGTTTGAAACAAATATGCTGTCGCCGCTAAAAAAATCATACCACCAGCCGATATGTGGAAATTCGGGATTTATATTTATTGACGAAACTGAAAAGTTTCCAATAACATTAACATTCATTGTTGAATCAATTATTGTTAGCCGTTTAGCAAACGTGTTAAGTTTCATCGTGTGGTTCGGACTATCAAATACAGAATAATCTTTTTTCAGATTAATTAATGCCTGAAATACTTTGTAAAGATTTCGCCTGTTTCCATCTTCAAAATAATCCCATCTTATCGGTTTGGGATCGGTTCGGCAATTGTTAGTCATACACGGATAATTAATTGAAAAATCATATCCAAGTTCACCAAATTGCCAGATCATTTTTACACCCGGAATAGTAAAGTAAAAAGCTGCAGCAAGTTTTATCCGCTGAATAGCAATAGGAAAATTTTGTATATCATAATTACCACTTGAATTTCCATATTGTAAATTTTTAAACATCAGTCTTTCTTCATCATGACTTTCCATGTAAGATATAAGATGAGGAACATCCCATCCTCTTGACAAATATGAGGTGCCGGAAAGATTTGAAGAATACCCCATTGTTGCTTCATTATAATCATAATTCAAATTATTCCACAGAAGATTTCCTGCATCAGAAAAAACCGTTTCTTCGCTGTTTTCTGCAAAGTGTTCCAGTATTACAATTGTACTTGAATCAAATGCCCAAATAGAATCCGCCATTCTTGTAAGAATATCAATTCTTGATTGATCAAATTGACCCCAAAGCCCTACGTTACCACCACTGTTGGTTTGTGTAAATCCTTTTGAAAGATCAAAACGGAAACCGTCAATCTTAAATTCTTCTACCCAATAACGGTTAACTCTGTCAACAAAATACTTAGTAGCGGAACTCTCATGGTTAAAATCGTTGAATACGCTGAATGGATGCGGTGCGGATTGGTTTAACCATGGATTATTAGCTGCAGGTCTGCTGCTGGCTTTATCCCAGTAAAGCATGGCAAGCGGAGAAAGATTATCACACTGATTCAGCACCATATCCATAATAACTGCAATACCGTTCGCATGTGCCGAATCGACAAAGCTTTTAAAATCGTATGCGGGTCCGTAATACTTATCCACTGCAAGATGATAAATCGGATTATATCCCCAACTATTATTTCCAGAGAATTCCATAACCGGCATCAACTCGATAACATTTACACCCAATTTTTTTAAATACTGAATTGTATCGCGCAGTGTTTTATAATCATGAGTTTCTAAAAAATCTCTGATAAGCAATTCATAAATTACAAGTTTTTCTGTAGGCGGTTTTTCAAAATCAGTTATCTGCCATGGGTATGGTGATAACCCCGTTTGAAAGGTTGTTACAGGATAGTCAGTTTTGCCATTTGGATAAGGTTTAAGGTTAGGATAGGTGTCGGAACTTATCCACTGGTCATTCCAGGGATCAAGAATTTTATGTCCGAACGGATCACCGGTTCTAATTTCACCATCTACAAAATATTGGAAAGCATACTCGTTACCCACACTAATGTTATCCAATGTAATCCACCAAACAACATCATCCGGACCAGCAGCAAATCTATTCATAAAATAATCTGTTTCTACTTTCCAATCATTAAAGTCTCCAATCAGGTAAACAAAATCTTTAAACGGTGCGAATAATATCAATGTAACTTTTGTAGGATCATTAATTGTAATTCCAGGCTCAACACCCTGCGGAGGTGGTTGATTAACCATAGGAGGATTCACAAACATCATAAAAAAAGTTGAATCGGCATTCCCTGAAGTATCAACACCAACAGCTACTATATCATGAGGACCTTCCGAATAATCATCGTAAATAAACAGATAGTTTAACGAATCGGAATTTGTTTGTTCGACTTCATTATTATCAACAAACAACAATAAGGAAGATACTTCCGTTCCTATCTCAACAACTGTTAAAATAATTTCAACCGATGAACCTTGTGTAACAAATGCCGGAGAGCGCTGCGGATCGCCGAATGGAACCGATACTTCAGGATTTTCTACAACCACGGTTAAGCCCGTTTCAAAAATATCTATAAAAATATCAGGTCTTGTTTGTTTTGAGCCATCTGCACTTCTGAAAACCGCTGCGATCTGATTAATTTTTTCAGCTGGATTTATCACACCGTAAAACACTCTTGGAAATCCGACAGTAAGTTTATAAAGATTAGCTCCCAATTTTTCCAACGCCGGCTGGTTTCGATTGTTCCCCCAGCTCCCAATTACGTGCTGCCAATTACCAAAATTTGTGTTTACACCTGTGTGTGCATAAATAGTCCCGGAATAATTAAAAAGTTCTTCTGCTCCGGGTTGAGTTGTGTCCAGAAATATAACTATACTGTCACTCTCTGTGGGGAATTCAGGCAGTGTTGTTACTACCTGGGAATAAATGGGCATTGATATAAATGTAATGGTAAGAAGCGGTAGTAATAATTTCATTAATTTTCCTTTTGTAAAAAATATTTATTAGTTCATCTTTATCCTGATTCATTACTTTTAATCGCACATAATGAATACGACTGAACTAAAGCGTATTATAATTATAATAAGGTTTCCAGACAAATAATATGGTAAAAAAAATCATTATTGATCATAAATGTTTATTTTATTAACAGTTTTATCAATAATAATGGATATTAAACCGTTATAAAAGTTATCAAACCTTGATAACGAATTTTAGAGAAGTGTTCTCTGTAAAAAATATGGAACTAATTTAATGAAGCAATTTTTATTTTTATCAGTAATATTAATTCTGATATCTCAACCATACTTCTTAGCTCAAGTACCAGAGTGGGCAAAAGGTGTTGTTTGGTATCAAATCTTCCCGGAAAGATTTGCGAATGGTAATACCAGCAATGATCCTGAGCCTGAAAAGGTTTTTATTAATACTGATTCAATTCCTGCCGGATGGCAAATTAAAAGTTGGACTTCAAATTGGTTTTCGCAGGATGAGTGGGAAAAAAATCTTAGCGGAAATTTCAGAGATCATCTTTATGAAAGAAGATACGGTGGTGATATTCAGGGAATTATAGATCGTTTGGATTATTTAAAGGAATTGGGAATCGGTGCAATTTATCTTAATCCTGTTTTTGAAGCGGCATCACTTCATAAGTATGATGGTTCAACCTATCATCATATTGATGTAAACTTTGGTCCTGATCCGGAAGGAGATAGAAAATTAATAAAATCAGAAATACCGGATGATCCGATAACCTGGAAATGGACTGAAGCGGATAAATTGTTCATTGAACTTTTAGATGAAGCACATAAAAGGAATATTAAAATAATAATTGATGGTGTCTTCAATCATACGGGTGTGCAGTTTTGGGCTTTTCAGGATATTCTGAAAAATGGAGAAAACTCAAAATATAAGGACTGGTATAGAATAAACGATTTTGATGATCCAACTACTCCAGCGAACGAATTTAACTACGATGGCTGGTGGGGTGTTAAATCACTTCCGGAGTTTAATAAAAATGAAAAGGATTTGCATCGTGGGCCGAAGCAATATATTTTTTATTGCACAGCAAAATGGATGGACCCCAATGATGATGGTGATCCATCAGATGGGATTGACGGCTGGCGATTAGATGTTGCACGTGAGCTTCCTTTAGGATTTTGGAGGGACTGGAGCCGGTTGGTTAAATCGCTTAATAAAGATGCAATAATTGTCGGTGAACTTTGGGAATTATCACCGGATTTCGTTTCGGTTAACGGACCGTTCGATGCATTGATGAATTATAACTTTGCATTTGCAGTGAATGATTTTATGATAGCAGATAAAACGGCAATTACAACTAAGGAATTTGTTAATAGACTGGATGAGGTTAGCAATGCATATTCTAAAGAAAATTTATCGGTTATTCAAAATTTGATTGGTAGTCACGATACCGATCGTTTATCTTCGATGATAAAAAATCCTGATAGACATTACGATCGCGATGCAAATGAAAGTAACAATAAATATAATCCCGGCAAACCAACTTTAATGGAATATAATATGCAAAAACTAATCGCAGCATTTCAGATGACTTACCGTGGCGCACCGATGATCTATTATGGTGATGAAGTAGGAATGTGGGGTGCTGATGATCCGCACGATAGAAAGCCAATGGTTTGGGATGAGTTTTATTATGATGATGAAGTGATTGATGAATCCTCCGGCTTCGTTACCGGGTTTGGTTCATACGAAGTATCACAGAATATAGATTTATTAGACTGGTATAAAAAGATCATATCAATTAGAAATAACAGTAGTGCACTTAAAAAGGGTGATCAAAAAATTTTATATGTAAGTGATAGTTCAAAATCATTTGCCTTTGAGAGGTGGTATAAAGATGAGAGAATGATCATTGCATTTAATTTTGGGAATGAGAATGAAGTATTTGAAATTCCTTTAAATGAGAATAAAATATTTTTCTTTGAATTACTTTCAGATGAAAGCGGAACCGCCGGTGGTGAGGATGAAAAGGCAGCACTTCACATAAACATACCACGCAAAGATGTGCAAATTTATAAAATCACAACTTTAAGTGGTTCAACTAATAAATAACCTGGCAGGAATTGTTTTTTACTAAATATGTTTTCACTTCAATTTTCTCTATATATCTTTAATATAAGCACCACCACCGAGTGATTTCATTTGTTTTAATATCCAAGTTTGCCTTTTCCTAATATAATCTGATGGTTTTCGAACTGAATATTTAAGGGGGTTGGGAAGGACTGCAGCAATTAATGTGCTTTCATCTGCAGTTAAGTTTTTCGGATGTTTTGCAAAATATATTTTGCTTGCAACACCAACACCAAATACATTTTCCCCCGTTTCGGCAATGTTAAGATAGACTTCAAGAATTCTTTTTTTACTCCACAATAATTCCAGCAATACAGTGTAGTATGCTTCAAATCCTTTTCTTATATAACTTTTGCTTTCCCATAAAAATAAATTTTTCGCAACTTGTTGTGTAATTGTACTGGCACCTCTTAGTCTCCCCTTCTCTTTTCTTTCTCTTAAGGCTTTGTTAATTTGTTCAAAATCAAAACCAAAATGTTTTGGAAAATTCTGGTCTTCGGATGCTATAACTGCTAAAGCAACCTTTCCTGATATATCTTCATAATTATACCATTTATACCTAATAGATTTTTTACCGAAAAAAAACGAATCCATTTGTCTTTGAAACATAATGGAACTTGTGAAAGGATCGATCCACATTAGCAGCAATACCTGTAATAATGATAATACAAATAAGATGAATAAAATTTTTACTGCAATGAAATATACTTGCTTAAATAGATTCATTATGTAAGTTCTTTTGGTCATTCAATTAACTGATTTATTACGGAACCGGATCGTGCCCGCTGCCGCCCCAGGGATGACATTTGGATATTCGTTTAATTCCCAGCCATCCACCTTTAAATAATCCATATTTTTTGAGTGTTTCTAAACTATATTGTGAACATGTGGGTGTGTACCTGCAGGAAGAAGGGAAAAGCGGTGATATAAGTATCTGATAAATCTTAATAACAATTATAAAAGGAAATGTTACTAATTTTATTATAGCTTTATAAATTTGCTTTACATCCATTTTAATCATTATGTTAAAGAATTAATTTTATAAATTAAGCACTGAACATTTCGATAATTAATTCACTTGAACCAATTAAATCTAAAGAGAAATTATTTCGCTTTGAATTTTGTTGCAAATATAACTTAAATTGCAACCGTTTTTTTACAAATATTATTGAAACCCTATGTCAAAAAATGTTGTGATCGTTGAATCACCTGCAAAAGCCAGTACAATAGAAAAGTTTTTAGGAAAAGATTTTCTTGTTACCTCATGTTATGGGCACATAAGAGATCTTGAAAAGAAGGATATGGGAATTGATATTAAAAACAATTTCAATCCCAAATACATTATACCTGAGGATAAAAAAGCAGTTGTTAGAGAGCTTAAAAAGTTAACCAAAAAAGCCGATACAGTTTGGCTTGCGACTGATGAAGACCGCGAAGGTGAAGCAATATCGTGGCATCTGAAAGAAGCGCTTGAGTTACCGGATAAAAAAATAAAGAGAATAGTTTTTGATGAAATAACTAAATCGGCTATCTTGAATGCCGTAAAAAACCCCAGGGGGATTAACTACAATTTAGTTGAAGCGCAACAATCCCGAAGAATACTTGACAGGTTAGTTGGATTTGAAATATCTCCTATCCTATGGAGAAAGATAAAACCAAATCTTTCCGCAGGAAGAGTCCAGTCAGTTGCGGTGAGATTAATTGTTGATCGGGAAAGAGAAATTGATGCATTCACTTCTGTTGCACGCTACAAAGTTATAGGTTCATTTATTTGTGTGGATTGTAACGGAAAGAAATCGACATTTAAAGCAGAGCTCCCGCAATACTTCAAAACAGAAAAAGAAGCCGAAGATTTTCTGAACAAATGCAAAGACGCAGAATTTGCAATATCGAGCTTGGAGAAAAAACCTGTTAAAAAATTTCCGGCTGCACCTTTCACTACATCTACATTGCAGCAGGAAGCAAGCCGAAAATTATATTTTTCTGTTGCACGCACAATGCTGGTTGCTCAGAAACTTTATGAGGCAGGCAAAATAACTTATATGCGTACCGATTCGTTTCATCTTGCCGATCAGGCATTGGATGCGGCTGAAAAACAAATATTGCAAGATTTCGGTAAGAGATATTCGGAAAAACGAAAATATAAAACCAGGTCGAAAACGGCTCAGGAAGCACACGAAGCAATAAGACCATCGGATTTCAGTAAGGTATCAGTAACAGGATCAAAAGAAGAAAAAGCACTTTACGATCTTATCTGGAAGAGAACTATTGCTTCTCAAATGAGTGAAGCTCAAATTGAAAGAACAATAGCGAAGATCAGCATTTCAAATAGTTCTGAGAATTTTGTAGCAAAAGGAGAGGTGATAAAATTTGATGGTTTTCTAAAAGTATATATGGAATCGACGGATGAAGAAAACGGTGAATCGGAGGATGGTGGATTATTACCGAATTTTAAGGAGGGAAGTAAAATCAGGTTCGAACTTATAGCCGCAACTGAAAGATTCACACGACCATCTGCAAGATTTACGGAAGCAAGTCTGGTTAAAAAATTAGAGGAATTAGGAATAGGAAGACCATCTACTTATGCACCAACAATCAGCACCATTCAACGACGCGGTTATATTCATAAAGAGGAAAGGTTAGGAACTGAGAGGGAATATAAAGTGCTAAAGCTTGAACCCAACAAAAAGTTAAAAAAAGAAGTTAGAACTGAAATTACCGGTGCTGATAAGGGGAAGCTATTTCCTGACAATATTGCTATGATCGTTACAGATTTTCTTATAGAACACTTTCCAAGAATTATGGACTATAAATTTACTGCACATATTGAGCAGGAACTTGATGAGATTGCTAACGGAGAGATTGATAAAAAAGTGATGCTGGATGAATTTTATTTTCCGTTTAAGAAGAAAGTTGATCACACAATTGAAAATTCAGAACGCGCATCCGGGCAAAGAATACTCGGTATCGATCCGAATTCCGGAAAACAAGTCTCAGTACGGATGGCCAGGTTTGGTGCAGTTGCCCAGTTAACAGATCTGAAAGATGAAGATGCAAAACCTCAGTATGCAGGTTTGAGAAAGGAGCAAAAATTAGAATCAATTACTTTAGAGGAAGCATTAATTCTGTTCGAATTGCCAAGGACACTTGGTGAATATGAAGATAAAGAAGTCACAGCTGCAATTGGAAGATTTGGTCCCTATGTAAAACACAATGGCAAGTTTAGTTCCCTGAAGAAGGAATACGATCCTTATACGATTAGCTTAGATGAGGCAATAGAAGTAATTGAAGCTAAACGAAAATCAGATAAAGAGAAAACAATAAAAATTTTTGATGAAGATCCGAAATATAAAATATTAAATGGGAGATGGGGACCGTATTTAAGAGCCGGCAATAAAAATATTCGATTGCCAAAAGATAAAGAGCCAGATTCATTTACATTAGAAGAATGTATAGAATTAGTAGAAAATTATGTGCCCGCAAAATCCCGACCGAAAAAAAGAGGAAAGAAAAAACAATAATGAATAAAAGTTTAGATTGTTAATGCTGATTCTCTCTTACATTACATGGAGTGCCAGCCCGGAAATGTTCAGTATCGGACCGATAACTGTAAGATGGTACGGTTTATTATTCGCGATGGCTTTTATTGTGGGCTATAAGATTCTTACGTGGATGTATAAAAGAGATGGTAAACCTGAAACAGATGTTGAACAGTTAACTGTTTATATGATAATAGGAACCATAATAGGTGCAAGGCTTGGTCATGTATTATTCTATAACCCGGCATTCTATTTTGAAAATCCATTGGAAATATTAATGGTTTGGAAAGGTGGACTGGCGAGCCACGGTGCAGCGGTAGGGATCCTTATCTCGATGTATATTTACTCAAACCTGAAGAAAGACCAAAGTTATCTTTGGGTATTAGATAGAATAGTTATTGCAACCGCATTAGGCGGCTCATTTATCAGGTTAGGTAATTTATTTAATTCGGAAATTATCGGTAAACCTACTGATGTACCGTGGGCATTTATTTTTACAAAAATTGATAATGTACCACGTCACCCCACTGCACTATATGAGTCTTTGGCTTATCTAATGATTTTTTTAATTCTGATTTTTGTTTATAAAAGCAAAAGTAAGCAATTAAATAATGGCTTTTTCTTTGGATTGTTTCTTGTATTAATTTTCAGCTTTAGATTTTTTGTAGAGTTCTATAAGGAAGTTCAATCGGGTTTTGAAGTGGGAATGATTTTAGATATGGGGCAGTTGTTATCAATACCTTTTGTTATTATTGGTTTTATTTTTATTGTGAGATCGTTTAAAACAAGTGAAAATAAATAATCAATAAAATCAATTTTAAAAATTGTCAGCTCAGTATTTTTACGATTACCTCTTCAAATTCTTATTTCAAAAGAGTCATCTTCTTATTTTCAGAGAATCCTTCGGT
>JADFPP010000087.1 GCA_022562275.1 Bacteroidota bacterium | reverse complement strand
AACAAAAGGCATCTGCCCGAAATAAGTATTCACTTCAACCGGTTGATTATTTGTTAACGGTCCTTCGTACGTAGATTTTCCAAATCCGTAGTACGAGGGAATTATAAATGTTAAAACTTCACCCGGAGAAAACGACCAGTTTGTTGCATACTGGTAAAAGTCCGATTCAGATTGCTCTGTTACCATTAACTGTTTTTCTAATATGCTCTCTGTTCCACGTGTTGAGTAAGGATTATATTCCCATATTTGTGTGAAGTTATCTGCTTGAATTAACAATGCGATTATAACTGCACAAAGAAAAACTGCAGCAGATTTAACCAATTGCTTGGTTAATAATTTATCTTTTAATTTAAGCGAATGAAGAAAGAAATAAATGAAGTAAATAAGTACCGCAAAAAAGATGTAAAAAATTATTTGAACGTGCCATCCAAGAAACATCAAAGCAATGAAAATTATTAATAGCATCGCATCAACAAATCTTATCTTTTTCTGGAAGTTCATTAATAGTAAAAGAAGAATGGGAAAAACCCAGATAGCCGTGAGTTTGGTTACATGACCAATAAAGAGAAAAACGACAATACCTGTGCTAAACGAACTTGCCAGAGAAACTAAAAGACTTATTAGTTTGTTTTTTGTCCTGCTCATCATAAAGATAAACATGGTGTACGTAAGCGCAATTAAATAAAACGTCCATGAAGCATAATCAACCGCAAACGGGCTGCCGAATGCAGTTCTTATCGAGTGTACAACAACCACAATAATATTAAACCATTTGTAACCAACCGTAATTGCATATGCGGGCATTCCGCTAAAAACATAAGGGTTCCACAGAGTGTAACCGCCTTCGTGATTCTCTAAATACGTTTTTGCACTTTGGCTCGTAATTATATCGCCCGATTGAAAAGTTTTTTCGCCGAAATACAACGGGGAGTAAAATAAAAGAAAAACAAATAAAATTAACGCTGCTATAACTAATAGCTGATATTTAGGCAGGACTAAATTATCAAAATTAAATTTAGCTAAGGCAGATTTATTTTCTAACTTTTTTGTCTTCGATACTTTTTTTTGTTTGGATGCCATTCGATCTCCTGCTTTAAAAAAGTTAGCTGTTATTTTTTATGCGCGATGAAATTTATTCCCGAACCAACTTTATTGTTTGTTGAATAATCAATATACATCATTAAAAAAGTGAAAGGCAAGGTTAACAGATAATAAAAAGGAAGCACAATAAAAAATATCTTCGAAAAATTCAGCAGCATCATAGGATATTTGATCCCCAATCTCCAGGCTTTATCTCCCCAAAAACCATAAGTATAAATTGATTGATAGGTTGTAAACCCGATAGGATGAAGTTTGGATTCCAGTTCTTCTTTAGAATAACCATCTCTCGCATGTTCGCCTATAAAACTTTCTTCATCTTGATCGTGCACATCACTTCCACCGAAAACTGACGGGGTGTTAATTAACAAATATCCATTTTGCTTTAATGCATTATAATAATTATTAAATACTTTAACATCGTCTTCAATGTGTTCCATCACATCCACACAAACAATAAGATCGAAAGTGTTTTCATGATTGATTTTAGTTAAATCTTCAATCCCAAATGATACGTTCTTAATTGCCTTACTATTAAAAAAATTTTCACTGTCTTTTATCCAATCTTCTTTTATATCAACTGAATAGATTGAACAAGGTTTGAGATGCTTTGACATAAAATATGTATACTGCGCATAGCCCGAGCCTGCATCGTAAATATTAATTTCATTGCTGCCTAACTTTTTTCTCAGCTTTATCAATTCCCTTCTAACGTACCAGGATCGTAAAAACATTAAGTTTAATGTTTTATAGAATAAAATACGAAGAGAAGGAAATTTATTGATTATTCCGGCAAATACATTTTTTATCGGATCGTAACGCATTTAATAATCGGGGTTGAAGTTTTACTATAAATTGAATTTCGAAGAGCTGCCTATTTAGCTTTTTTCTTTTATTACATATTCTTTTTCATCCATCGAAGTGTGAACCATCATTTCTCCCAGCAAACCCACAGCAAATAATTGCACGCCTACAATAATTAATAGCATACCAAGGAAGAGCATTGGTCTGTTGCTTAATGAGTATCCCTGTATCCACAATACTGATAAATAACCTAAAATGATAATACCGGTTACAAATGCAAGTGCACCTAAAAATCCAAAGAAGTGTAACGGTCTTTTTATATAGCGGGTAGAGAATGTAACTGTAAGCAGATCGATAAAGCCCTTAAAGAATCTTGATATTCCATACTTAGTTTTACCATAACGCCGGGGATAGTGCTTGACCGGGATTTCTGTAATTGTAAACCCCTGCCACTTTGCTAACACGGGTACATAACGATGAAGTTCACCGTGTACATCAATATTTTCTACCACTTCTTTTTTGTATGCTTTCAGTCCGCAATTGAAATCGTGAATTTTTATGCCTGTAATTATCCTGGTTGCAAAATTGAAAAACTTAGAAGAAATCTTTTTAATAAATGGGTCATTCCTGTTCTTCTTCCAGCCGGAACAAAGATCAAATCCTTCGTCCAGTTTTTTAAGCAAATTTGGAATTTCTTTTGGGTCATCCTGCAAATCGGCATCCATTGTAATTACAACATCTCCGGTTACCTGCTTAAACCCCACTTGTAAAGCTGCCGATTTTCCATAATTTTTTCTAAAGCTGATATATTTAAATCTCCTGTCATTTCTGGTGATCTCCTTTAATATCTTGAGAGAATTATCAGTACTTCCATCATCAATTAAAAATACTTCATACTGCATAACCATTGAATTAAAAACCTTTTTAATTTCATTCACAAGTATTTGAAGGGATTCTTCTTCATCATATAATGGTATTACTACGGAAATTTTTTTAAAGGAAGTCTTAAATCTGGAAGTATCTGGTCGATGCCAATTTTTGTTATAATGTTTTCGTCCCCTGGCGGAATATCTTCGCCTGGCCGGTTTTCCATTTTGGGATGCGCTTTGAGCGTTACTTTTATTCTTATTCCCTGATGGATTTGAATTTGAATTTTTGTCTGTTTTACTTTGTGATTCCAACTAATCTTCTGTTTTATAATAATAAAACTCAAAATTAACCTAAACTTATCTGAAATACAATTCTACCTAAATGCTTAAATATTGAATATTATGACTAAATAAAAGACTTATTTTGCACATTTTATCTTGACTTTTTTGTATAGATTGATTATTTTAGAATTTAGAATTTTGAACAATTAAAGTTTTTTATCACATGAGAGTTTGTACTCAGGAGAATACATGAGCAGTACTGAAGTAAAAAAAATAGAAGAATTAACAAATCAGGATTACAAATACGGATTTGTTACCGATATTGAAACAGATAGTCTTCCAAAAGGCTTAAACGAAGATATAATCAGCCAAATTTCTGCTAAAAAAGATGAACCGGAATTTATGCTTGAGTGGCGGTTGAAAGCATACCGGCATTGGTTAACAATGAAAGAACCTCATTGGCCTAATGTAAAATACCCTGAGATTGATTACCAGGAAATAGTTTACTACTCAGCCCCAAAAAATCTACCCAAACTTAACAGTCTGGATGAAGTTGACCCCGAATTGCTGAAAACCTATGAAAAGTTAGGGATTTCATTAGAAGAACAAAAAAAATTAACGGGTGTTGCAGTTGATGCCGTATTTGATAGTGTTTCAGTGGCAACAACATTTAAGAAAAGTCTGGAAGAATTGGGAATAATTTTTTCTCCATTTTCTGAAGCTGTAAAAGAACACCCCGATTTAATAAAAAAATATCTTGGTAGCGTTGTTCCATATACCGATAATTTTTTTGCAACGCTTAACTCTGCAGTGTTCAGCGATGGTTCGTTTGTTTATATTCCCAAAGGTGTCCGCTGCCCGATGGAGTTATCAACCTACTTTAGGATAAATGCTGCAAACACAGGTCAGTTTGAACGCACACTAATTATTGCAGATGAGGGCGCTTACGTAAGTTACCTTGAAGGATGTACTGCACCGATGAGGGATGAAAATCAGCTTCATGCTGCAGTCGTGGAACTTATCACTTTAGATAATGCGCAAATAAAATATTCCACAGTGCAAAACTGGTATCCCGGCGATAAGGATGGAAAAGGCGGGATATTTAACTTCGTGACTAAACGTGGTGCCTGCAGAGGTGTAAATTCGAAGATATCCTGGACACAGGTTGAAACCGGTTCGGCAATTACCTGGAAATATCCAAGCTGTATTCTTCAGGGTGATAATTCTGTTGGTGAATTTTATTCGGTTGCGGTAACAAACAACTATCAACAAGCCGATACCGGCACAAAGATGATCCATCTTGGCAATAACACAAAAAGCACTATTATTTCAAAAGGAATTTCTGCTGGTCATGGTCAGAACAGTTATCGTGGTTTAGTAAAGGTATCCAAAAAAGCCAAGAACGCGAGAAATTTTTCTCAATGTGATTCTCTTCTTATCGGAGATAAATGCGGTGCTCACACCTTCCCTTACCTTGAAATTAATAATTCTTCTGCACACGTAGAACATGAAGCAACTACATCTAAAATAGGTGAAGATCAATTATTCTATTTAAACCAAAGAGGAATTGATACTGAGAATGCTATAGGCTTAATTGTTAACGGGTATATAAAGGAAGTCCTTGCAGAATTGCCAATGGAATTTGCTGTAGAAGCCCAGAAATTACTCAGCATCAGCCTCGAGGGAAGTGTTGGGTAATTTTTTTATATGTCATCTCGAACCTGCTTGCAGCAGGCAAGCTTGATTCAGAATTTAATTTATAAATAAGAAAAAAGAAGCTGAAACAAGCCTGCCTGTCGGCAGACAGGTTCAGCTTGACACTAATGGAAAACATAAAGGAATAAAATGTTAGAAATTAAAAACTTACATGTAAATATTAATGGAAGTAAAATTCTTAACGGTGTAAACTTAAAAGTAAATGCCGGAGAAGTTCATGCTCTTATGGGACCAAACGGATCAGGTAAAAGTACATTGGCTCTGGTTTTGGCTGGAAGAGAAGATTATAAAGTTACAGAGGGAGAAGTATTATACAATGGAAAAAATCTTTTAGACCTTTCTCCGGAAGACAGAGCCAGGGAAGGAATATTTCTTGCATTCCAATATCCGGTTGAAATTCCCGGTGTAAGTAATGTAAACCTTCTTAAAACTGCAGTTAACGAAATAAGAAAATATAATGGTGAAGAAGAACTTGATGCTATTGATTTTCTTGATTTGATAAAAGAAAAAATGAAACTGGTTGAACTCGATCAATCATTTTTAAAAAGATCTGTAAATGAAGGATTTTCAGGCGGTGAGAAGAAAAGAAATGAGATTTTCCAAATGGCAGTATTAAATCCCAGACTAGCAATTTTAGATGAAACTGATTCAGGTCTTGATATAGATGCTATTAAAGTTGTTGCTAACGGTGTTAACAAATTAAGATCAAAAGATAATGCAACCATAGTAGTAACCCATTATCAGAGGTTGTTAAATTATATAATTCCTGATTTTGTGCACGTTCTGTACAATGGAAGGATCGTAAAATCAGGAGGCAAAGAACTTGCTATGGAATTGGAAGAAAAAGGTTACGACTGGATAAAAAACGGTTCTGAAGAAGTTGTTTCTGGATAAAGTAATAATACAAAAATATTTAACGGAGATTAAATAGTTGAAAGATGTAATAAATTTTAAAGAGTGGTTCCTTCAAAAGCACAATACTTTTGAAGATAGTTTGAACGGTGAAAACACTTATCTAATGCATCAGATTAGAAAGGAAGCGCTCGAAAATTTCAATGAGCTGCCTCTTCCAACCTTAAAAGATGAAGATTGGCGATACACAAATATTTCGCCCTTGTTAAAATACAATTTCAACATCGTTACCAAAGATGCAAAGATTTCGAATGATACTATACAGAATTACAGATTCAATAATCTAAAGTCACATTTGATTGTTTTTGTGAATGGACAATTTTCTGCTGAAAATTCAAAGCTCCTCAATCTTCCTAACGGCGTCGTAATCGGCAGTCTCTCCGATGCAATAAAAAATAATCCGGAAATAGTGGAAAAATATTTTAATAAAAACACCACCAATAACCACCAGATTTTTGCAGCTCTCAGTACTGCGTATACTAAAGACGGTGCATTTATTTATGTGCCGGAGGGGAAAATTGTTGAAGACCCGATTCATATTATTTTTATTACTTCTTCAAAAGATGAAAAAATTATAACTCAACCCAGAAATCTTTTTATTGCCGGAAAAAATTCTCAGCTAACTATAATTGAACATTACATTTCAGATAAAGAAAACATTTATTTTACAAATGCAGTAACTGAAATAATAGTTAATGAAAATGCAGTTGTCGATCATGTTAAGCTTCAGGAAGAAAGCAAAAATGCATTTCACATAGCAAGGATGGAAGTTGGTCAGGAAAGAAATAGCAATTTTACTTCACATTCTATTTCTTTGGGCGGGGCATTAACACGTAATAACATTAATGCACTATTTAACGATGAAGGTAGTGAATGCACACTTAACGGATTGTTCCTGATTGAGGGCGAACAGTTGTTCGATGTGCATACTTTGATTGATCATGCAAAACCATTGTGCAACAGCCATGAGCATTACATAGGAATTCTTGATAATAAGGCAAGAGGTGTATTTAATGGAAAAGTTTTAGTGAGACCGGATGCTCAAAAAACAAATGCATTTCAAAAGAATAAGAATATTATACTATCAGATCAAGCACTTATAAATACAAAACCGGAACTGGAAATTTTTGCGGATGATGTAAAATGCTCTCATGGTGCAACAATCGGGCAAATGGATGAAGAGGCAAAATTCTATCTTAGGTCCAGAGGAATTGCTGATAAAACTGCTACTGCAATACTTATCCGGGCTTTTTCAAGTGATGTTATAAAATCCATAAAGATAAAACAGATTAGAAATTATTTAGACGAATTATTATCAAAGCGGTTTAGTCAATAAAAATATTATGAGTTCTAAAGAAATAATATCCATGATCTCAAAACCTACATTGTATGATGTGGAAAAAATAAGAAGTGATTTTCCCATTCTTCAAACCAAGGTTCATGGAAAGCCGCTTGTTTATTTAGATAATGCTGCAACATCGCAGAAACCCATCACTGTAATTACAAAAGCACAGGAATACTACTCTTCTATGAATTCGAATATTCATCGGGGAGTTCATGCCCTAAGCCAGGTTGCAACCGAAGCATACGAAATGGCAAGAATAAAAATAAAAAATTTTATTAATTCTTTAGGTAAAAACGAAATTATATTTACCAGTGGTACAACTGAATCTATTAACCTGGTGGCTCAAACATACTGTAGGGCAAATATTAAGGAAGGTGATGAAGTAATTATTTCAGAAATGGAACATCATTCCAATATTGTTCCATGGCAGATGATATGTGATGAGAAAAATGCGAAACTAAAAATCATTCCTATAAATGATGAAGGCGAAATTATTTTTGAAGAATTTGAAAGGATAATTACGCACAGGACAAAGTTTATTTCTGTTGTGTACGTTTCTAATTCCCTCGGAACAATTAATCCTGTTAAACAGATAATCAAATTAGCTCATCAAAATAATATCCCTGTTTTACTGGATGCTGCCCAGGCGGTTAATCATATTCCGATTGATGTACAGGAACTTGATTGTGATTTTTTAGCATTTTCAGGACACAAAATTTACGGACCGACAGGTATTGGTGTTCTTTATGGCAAAATAAATTTACTTGATTCGATGCCCCCTTATCAGGGCGGAGGAGATATGATCTCAAAAGTTACATTTGAGAAAACAACTTTTAATGAACTCCCATATAAATTTGAGGCAGGCACTCCTAATATAGCCGGGGTAATCGGATTAGGAGAAGCTATTGATTATGTAACTAATATTGGCATCGATAATATTGCTCTGCATGAAAAATTTCTGCTAGATTATGCAACCGAAGTTATTGCGGATATTCCGGGATTAAAGATCATTGGAACTGCTAAAGAAAAGGTAAGTGTACTATCATTTGTACTGGATGATATTCATCCGCATGATATTGGAACGTTTCTGGATTTTGAAGGAGTTGCAATACGAACAGGACATCACTGCACTCAACCTGTAATGGATAGGTATGGAATTCCCGCAACTTCCAGAGCTTCTTTCGCAATGTATAACACAAAGGATGAGATTGATATTCTGATTAAGGGACTAAAAAAAATTATTGAGGTATTCGGGTAATGGATCAGGAATTAAGAGAGCTTTATCAGCAGGTAATATTGGATCACAATAAGAGTCCTAGAAATTACCATGAAATGGAAGATCGTTCACAGGAGGCAGAGGGATATAATCCATTATGCGGTGATATTCTTCATGTATATCTCAAAGTTGAAGACAATATTGTAAAGGATGTATCTTTTCAGGGTTCGGGTTGTGCTATCTCTAAAGCTTCTGCATCGTTAATGACTTCTATAATTAAAGGAAAGACAAAGGAAGAAGCTGAGATAATTTTTAAGGATTTCCATGATCTGATAACCGGTAAACTTGGTGAGAATTCTGATGAGAATAATCTTGGCAAGCTTAACGTGTTTGCTGGGGTAAAGGAATTTCCGGTAAGAGTTAAATGCGCCAGTCTTGCGTGGCATACAATGAGATCAGCATTAAACAAAGAAGACAAGAAAGTAACAACTGAATGAATGGCTGACTGATGAATGATAAAAGGACAGATAAAAAAGTTTTAACAAAATAAATTTATGTAATTCACTAATAAATTAAATGAACATGGAAGAAACAAAAAAAGAAATAAGTAAACAGGAACTGGAAGAAAAAATAATTTCAGTTTTAAAAACCATTTACGATCCGGAAATACCTGTAGATATTTTTGAGTTGGGATTGATTTATGAAGTAGGTATTGGCGATGAGGCAAAAGTAAATATCAAAATGACTTTAACTTCACCAGCATGTCCGGTAGCAGGTACCTTGCCGCCGGAAGTAGAAATGAAAGTAATGGCGGTTGAAGGAGTAAAAGATGCAAAAGTCGATATTGTCTGGTCTCCACCATGGGACAAAGATATGATGTCTGATGCAGCAAAAGTAAAACTTGGAATGTATTAATAATTAATTTATTAAATAAAAAGCTAAGGAGTAAAAAATGTTTAATATACAATCAGGTTCACCAATGTACGATCAGAATGCAGTGCAGCCAATGCGCAATGCGTTGATAGCTGTGGGATTTTCTGAATTGCTTAATGCAAAAGATGTTGAGGATGCAATTGATGTAGAAGATAATAACACAGCTTTGGTTTTTATCAATTCTGTGTGCGGATGTGCTGCCGGCAGTGCAAGACCAGGAATATCACTTGCATTACAAAACGAGATAGTGCCTGATAAACTCTATACCGGATTTGCCGGACAGGAAAAAGATGCCGTTGACAGAATAAGATTGCAGCTTGATGGTTTTCCTCCTTCATCTCCGGGCATTGCTCTTTTTAAGGGTGGTAAGGTTCTTCACTTTATGCAGCGGCATCAGATTGAAGGAAGAACAAAAGAAGAGATTGCAAATGATTGGAAAGAAATTTTCAATCAGCATTGTTCAAATAAAGGTCCGTCAATCTCGCCGGAAAATTTTGCGGAAGTAAATCACGCAGTTTCTTGCGGTTCTAAGATACCGTTGTTTAATGAGTAAGCATTAGTAGTATCATGCTGAACTTGTTTCAGCATCTCAATAATTAAGAGAAGACCCTGAACCAAGTTCAGGGTGATGTAAGAAAAATAATATGAAATTTAGTTCACAAGAAGAATTTGGAATGAGATTACTGCTGAGGATTGCGAAAAGCGATTCTCCTCACGGATTAACCATCCCTGAAATAAGCGTGTTGGAAGGCATCTCAATTTCAAATGCAGGTAAGATATTAAGAATTCTTAGATTAGGGGGTTTTGTAGATAGTGCTCGGGGGCAAACAGGTGGTTACAAATTAACCAAGCCACCAAATGAAATAATTGTGAATGATGTAATGATTATATTAGGTGGGAAACTTTATGAATCCAATTTTTGTGATTTGCACGCAGGCACCGAAAATATTTGCACTAATTCAATTGATTGCAGTATCCGTTCACTCTGGAGAACAATTCAAAGAATGATTGATGATGTATTAATTCAGATCTCTCTCCAGGATCTGTTGGGAAAAGAAGAAGATGTGGATCTTTTGGTGGGCAACTATGTTGAAAGAATTAAAAATTTGTGCGTTTAACCCGGAGCATCGGGATATAATATTTAATTATTGTAAATAAAATTAAAATCTTCTCTAAAAAAAATTATTAGAACCATTGAGACCTATTACATCATTTTGTATTTAGCCTGGTCAACCGGGCTATAATATTGAGAAAATTATGAACGGAAAACAAACAGATCACATTAAACGAGTCTATCACTCAGTAGAAGAGATGCTATCCAATGAAGATAATCCTACTCCGATAGTTCAACTAAATCGCGTTGTCCCATATAAGCAGACAAAATTATATGCTAAGCTGGAGTGGTATAATCCATTCAGTTCTATAAAAGATAGAATTGGCGCGAATTTATTAGCCGATGCAGAAGAAGAAGGACTTTTGGATGAAGTTAATCATTTAGTAGAACCAACCTCAGGAAACACGGGTTTTGCTCTTGCCATGTTAGCTAATGCCAAGGGATACAGTCTAAAGGCTACTATCTCATCGATGGTTCCCATGGAAAAAAGAACACTTTTAAGATTTTTTGGTTGCGACGTTCTGGAAGTTGATGATACTCTCTGTCCAGCGCCAGGAGCTCCAGAGGGTGCTATTGCCTTAGCGATGGAAACGGCACAAAAACCAGAATTTCATATGCTTAATCAATATGTAAACGAGGCTAATCCAAATAGTCATTACAAAACAACGGGACCTGAAGTATGGAAACAAACTGATCATAAAATCACTCATTTTGTGGCTGCCTTAGGTACATGTGGAACTCTCACTGGTGCTGGAACATATTTGAAAGAAAAAAATTCCTCCATACAGTTAATTGGAGTCCATCCGGAAGAAGGTCATGATATCCCGGGTGTACGAAGTATTATTCAATTGCAGCAGACGGAATTATTTCGTCCGGAACTCTATGATCAATTAGTTGAAGTTTCAAACCGCGAAGCATTTGATTTGTGCTTAAGAATTAATAGGGAAGAAAGCATTATTGCTGGACCCTCATCGGGACTTGCCCTGGCAGGTGCTTTAAAGGTAATTCAGGATGATGAGAATGCAGTGGTTGTGGTTATATTTCCTGACAATGCTTTTAAATATGCAAGTTCTTTTCAGAGACATTTTCCGGAAATGTTTAGAAATATGGTGGGTTCGCCAGCTCAATCCGATATAAAAAGCAAAAAAGAAGAACTGCTTGATAAAATGATAGAATTGTGCCGCAATGATTTAAATACTATTGATCTAGATGAAGCCAATAATATAAGAAGCGAAGCTAACCCAATTTTTATAGATGTCAGATCTTCTGATCAATATTCTGCCACTCATATTACTGATGCAATCAATATCCCTATAAATAATTTATTGCTTGGTGATTCTAAGCTTCCTAAAGATAAAGATTATCCCATTGTTACAGTTTGCAATGTTGGTAATGATTCAATCAAAGGACTTTTAATATTAAAATCCCTGGGTTATTCAGATGTTAAAAGTTTAAATGGAGGTACAACGGGATGGATAATAAAGGGTTTTCCTATAGTGAAAAAATAATTTATTTTTTAACACAGATAAGATATTTAATAAAAAAGAAGAATTTGGAATGAGATTACTTTTAAGATTGGAATTACACTTCTTGGACAGACACAAGAATAACGGAAACACAGCACTAATCAATAGTTCTTTCGTAGTCTGCTCTTCTTAATTTTCATTCTGTTTTAAATATCCATATTCTTCCAAACTATCATTCGATCTGTAGATTGATATGGTAACTTTATTTGTTTGATAGTATCCCGTTGAAACTATTTTCACACCGTTTACCTCTTTGTTTAATCTTACGTGGGAGTATAATCTGTCATCGGCAATTAAATCGCTTTCAATTTTTGATTTCTTTTTGGGTATGTTGGATAAAGCCCAGTATATTCCTTTCTTTGCGTTTTGAAATGCATAATCAATATCGGATTCTATTTTCTCTTGAGCGAAAGAATTGGTTGAGAATAAAGTAAATAAAGTTATAACAAAAAATATTTTCATTCGTCTCTTCCTTTTTTATTAATATTATATTAAGAATATTCTTCCCCAAAGGCAACAAAAGATGGAATAGGAATTCACTGTGGTGAAGTTGTTACAAAGAATGCAGGTACCGAAAATAGAAAGCAATACTCTGTAACAGGAAACACTGTAATTCTTGCTGCAAGATTAGAACAATTAAATAAAGAGTTTAACTCTTCAGTAATTGTATCAAAAGATGTAATTGATAATGTGAAACGAAGCTCACTTAAGCAGGACGAATTTCCCGATGAATCGGGACAAAAAACGAACAATTATAAACAGAAGAAAACAGAAAGTGCTGAATATATATCTTTAGGGTATGTTAATCTAAAAGATGGTCGGTTGGCTGCATAATATTCCTTGATAATTTTATCAATTTCTTATATATTTGCATTATGTTTAACTACCCCTCTGGTTTCGACCAAGGGCGCAGAGTCACTTCGGTGGCTCTTGCTTTTTTAAATATCTTATTAGTTTCTTATGTGCACTATTATTTATATCGATGGATTCAACTTTTACTATCGCGCAGTTAAAAATACTCCTTATAAGTGGCTGGATTTCAAATCGCTTTTCCAGAAACTACTTTCCACTAAAAACCAGATTATCCAAATCAAATATTTTACGGCACTTGTTTCAGGGAAGTACAATCCTCAAAAACCAATAAAACAAAAAACATTTTTAAGAGCATTAAAAACTTTCATACCGGAAATTGAAATATATTACGGGCATTTTCTAACGCATGAAGTATTTGCTCCTTTGGCAAAACCAACAGAAAATAGAAGAGCTGTCAAAATTATAAAAACAGAAGAGAAAGGTTCTGATGTTAATATTGCTGTTCACCTGCTTAATGATGCCTGGTTAAATAATTATGATTGTGCAATAATCGTATCAAATGATAGTGATTTAGCCGAGTCAATGAAACTTGTTAAAAAGTATCACCCCAATAAAATACTTGGTTTGATCATGCCAGGTAAGGGTCATCCTTCTAAAGAACTTATGAAACATTCTGATTTCGTCAAAAGAATAAGAACTGGAATTTTACAATTATCCCAACTTCCTAATCCAATTCCCAAAACAAACATTTATAAACCAACTGATTGGTAGAATCATTTCTGCCAATTAACGGTGTTGCAAATCACCGGCAATCTAAAACAGAAATGCTGCATTGAAAAAGATGTTGTTGATAATTTGACAATGGAAGGTATTGAATTTATATCATTGGGAGATGTTAATGTAAAAGGATTTGCAAATCCTGTCGAAGTTTTTAAACTAACGTCTTTGGAGTTCAGCTGCTAAGCGCGACTCAATGAAGATGGAGCCCGTAGCGCGCCCACCTACAAGACCTCCGCGCTTTGTCCGCTAACACCTTGTTGGGCTGCGTCATGCTCCAGTTGCTGTGTCACTCAGCGTATCTGCTCCCCAGTCGTGCGAAGAGCAGCCGTGATAGC
>JADFPP010000086.1 GCA_022562275.1 Bacteroidota bacterium | reverse complement strand
TCTACTGTTGAGAGTTCAGTAAATAATTCTAGTATCTTTTCTTTTGGTGTCATGTTTTTTCTGCAATATTTTTGTTTAACAAAAATAACTGTTTTATTTCTATCATCCTATAATTAGAATAGAGCCAAATTATTATAATAAAAGAACCTATAGTGACTTAAAATGAAATATCGTGGTACATAATGGGGCATATTCTCATTTTAATAAATTGATAAATTGTTAATTTATAATCTAACAGAAAACCCTTTTGTTTTAATGGCATAAATGTTGAATTTATTGTGCGGTGAATTAAATAATATGATTTTAAAACTCAATTAGTACAAATCACCAAGAGATTTTAGAAAGTTTTTATGGTAGACATTATTAACTTTACTTTAATTAATAATTAAATTAATCTATTTACTAATTAAGGACTTGATGAAAAATATTTTAATCTTTTTAACATTAGTTATAACTCTTTCAACGAGTTTAGAATCTCAGGCACAAAAGCTTAGTGCAGGGGATGGAGTAAGGATATCTTTTCTTGATATTAAAGATATCATTACTGGAGATTATTTTATTGAACCTACGGGATTACTCCAACTACCATTTATTGGAATAATAAATACTACCGATAAAGACATTAAGGAAATAATATCTGAAATAGAATTTCGTTATGATTCTTTATATAGGAACCCCCAGTTAACTGTGCATACTTTATTTAGAATAAACGTTTTAGGAGAAGTAAATAATCCAGGTTTCTACTATGTATCTGAATTAGAAAAGTTTACAGCAATATTAGCTTTAGCCGGTGGTACAACCGGTAATGCTGATTTGGAAAGTATAAAGCTACTTAGAAATTTTGAAGAGATTCAGCTTGATGTTGAAACAATTATTAAGGAGGGCAGCTCGGCTACAGATTTTGGCTTGCAATCTGGAGATCAAATATTTGTACCAAGAACCTGGTGGGCCGATGCTAAAGGTTTAACCATACTTATATCAGCGGCATCACTCGTAGTAGTAATTATAGCTTTAATTTCAAAATAAATGTATTGTTAATATCCAGGAAGAAAATGAATACAAAGTTTCCAAATAGTACCAGGAATCACGGAAGTAAAAAAGAAAAAACCTTAATTGAAATAATTCAAATTGTTTTTAGACGCCGATACATTTTAATTGGATCTATAGTTGCAGCAATTATTTTAGCTATGGCATACAATTTTTTATCAACTCCCGTTTACAAAGCCACCGGATTACTTAAAAAAGAAGTGGCATCTAAGCGTCAAAATCAAGGTGGGTTTGCAGGAATCGTAGACCTTCAGACACTGGATGAACTTGAAACTGAAATTGCGTTGGTAAAAACATGGACTGTTATTAGTAAAGTTGTAGATGAATTGAATACCAACATTATTATTAATAAAATTGTTACTCCTGGTGGAGATAATATAATAATTGAACAGTCACTAACTAAATTTGCTGATCCATCATTTATTAAAAGATTTGATATTCCATTTAGCCTTCCGGAATTTAAATCGATTGTTCTTAAAAAGAAAAAAAGCAGTGGGGAGTATTATATAAAGAAAGCCAGTAAGAGCACCCTCGAAATATATGATGCTTTAACAAATCAATTATTAGAAGTATCTAACAGCGAACCCATATTAGAAATTACTTCATTAGAAGGTACTGAATTTGAGAAAGATTTTACGATCAATATTCCTTCCGATGAAGGCACTTTTAAATTTGAATTACCCATTGCTAATTTTGAAATAAATTGGAATAATGCACCGGTAGGGAGTATCCTATACTTTGAGATTATCAAATATTTCAAAGCTATGAATAAATTAAAAAAGCAACTTAGTGTAAAGAAGAAGGGTAAAACTAATGTATTTGAAATTTCGGTAAAATCATCTTCTGCTTATGTAGCAGCTTTAATTGTAAATACGGTGATAGATAAATTCCGTGAATCACGAATTGATCAACAAAAGCAAACAATTAGGTATTCGTTCAAATTTGTTGATGAGCAATTGAAAGAAATGAAGGAAAAACTAAAAGTGGCAGAGGAGAATTTGAGCAGGTTTAAAGCCAGCGGTCACATTAATACAATTAATGAAAGCTCCAGAAACCTGGTTCAATTTTTAACAAAACTCGAAACTGAAAAAGTAAATACAGACCTTCTTTTATCAGATTATAAAAACAAAGTATTTGAAATTAAAAATGAAATGTCTATAACTGGTTATATCGATCAGAGTTTTCTCTCTCCTTCTGGTAATACGGATAGAAACTCCCCATTTTCTGCGCTGCTTAAAAAACTTTCGGATTTGGAGTTGCAGCGTTTAGAGCTTTTGCAAAAAAGAACCCCCAACCATCCGGATGTGATTGCATTAGATAATCAAATTTTTATGGCAAAACAAAAACTTTCATCTTATAATGAAAACACATTAACTGCGTATCAAATAATTATCTCTTCTTTAGAGAAGAAATTATTGAAGATTTCAAATCTCATGTCTAAATATTCGGTTAAACTCGAAATGCTTCCTGCTAAAGAAAATAGATTAGCACAACTAATGAGAAAGAAAAACGTTTATGAGAAAATTAGCACTTTGCTACTGGACAAGAGAGAAGAGATGAGAATGCAGGAACTTTCAAAATTACAGGATATTGCAATTGTTGATCCGGCACATGAACCAATTAAACCAATTTCCCCACGAAAGTTAATTAATTTATTAATCTCTGTTTTTTTAGGAATGTTAATTGGTGTGGTTGGAATATTTTTATTTGAACTGAAGGATAATAAACTTGTAAACCTTGATGAGCTTGAGGAAGATTATAATCTTCCTATTTTCGCTATAATTCCTATTTATTCTAAAGAGATATTAAAAAACATGAATAACACTAAAAACGGCAGACAAAAGTTTGTTACGTTAATGAATGAAAGAGAAGGTTTTCGGGAAACATATCGTCTGTTAAAAACTAAACTTTTCTTTCAGATGGAAAGCAAAGAAAAAATATTTATGATCACAAGTTGTGAAGAAAATACAGGCAAAACTAGCGTTGTTTCAAATCTTGCAATTTCAATAGCCCAGGAGAATAAAAAAGTATTAGTTATTGATTGTGATCTTAGAAAAGCAGATCTATCAAAAATGTTTGATATACCCAAAGATGCACCCGGTTTAATTGATTTTATAGAAAAAGATGTTTCGCCTACAATTTATACAAAGGTGTTAAAAAATATTGATATTCTGCCCGCTGGTGGAAAAAGAGAAGATTCGAGTCATTTATTGAATTCTGATAGAATGAAATTACTTTTTGAATCAATTGATACATCATTCTATGATTTAATAATCATAGATACACCTCCGGTAACCAGAGTTGTTGACACTTTAATTTTAGGGCAGTTAATTAGAAACGCAATTCTGATTGTTCGCCCTGGCTATTCATTTAAAGATGCAGTTATAGGAGGAATACAGGAAATGCTTAACGCAGATATAAAGATTCGGGGTATTGTGGCAAATGCGGCTAAGATACAAGAATCATACTATTACAGGTATCGTTATGGCTATGGCTATGGATATGGATATGACCAGGAAGAAGAAACGAAGTATAAACCTTCTAAGAAAGAATTACAGGCGGAAAAAATTTCTGCCTAAAAATATTGTAGCATTTATATATGTTATTCAAATACAGGGAATTAAATTAAATATATTTAATTTGGCGGTTTCTTTTTTAAGGAATCGCTTTTTTAATTGTATAAATAGTATTTCTGATTAATGATTGATAAAATAAAAATAGTTGATCCCGTTGATATATCTAATTGGGATAAGCAAATTCTTAACTACCCCGATTACTCCTTCTTCCACACTTCCTGCTGGGCGAAAGTTATAGCTGATACATACAACTATAAGCCATGTTACTTTACAGTTCAAAATAATGGAGTGTTAAAAGCCACAATTCCACTAATGGTTGTTGAGAGCAGGTTGACCGGGAAAAGAGCGGTTTCTTTACCATTCACTGATTATTGCGAACCATTAATTTCGGAAAACATTTTATTTGATGATCTTTATAAAGAAATTATTGATTTTTCAAAAGAGAGAGGATTAAAATTTATTGAATTAAGAGGTGGGCAAAAATTTTTCACCGGTGTGGAGGCTTCAACTTTTGATTATAATCACACACTAGATTTAACTATTGATGAAGAAAACCTATATAAAAATTTTAGCAGCAATACAAAACGAAATATTAAAAAAGCTGCGCGCGAGGGTGTAACAGTTGAAATATCAAATTCCAGAGAGGCACTTGAAGAATTTTATCAGATGAATTGTGTTACAAGGAAAAAGCATGGTTTGCCGCCACAACCGAAAAAGTTTTTTGATAATTTATTTACTTATATAATTTCTGAAAAAAAAGGATTTGTTGCAATTGGAATGCAGAATAATTTAACTGTTGCAGGTGCAATCTACTTGCTTATCGGTAAAAAAGTTATTTATAAATTTGGTGCTTCGTATATGAAATATCAAAATCTGAGAGCAAACAATTTAGTAATGTGGGATGCAATTAAATATTGTAAAGACATGGAGTTTGATTCATTTTGTTTTGGAAGAACCGAACCTGATAATGAGGGTTTGAGGAAATTCAAGCTGGGGTGGGGCACTAAAGAGGAAGTATTGAACATATATAAATACGATTTGGCAAAAAATAATTTTATATCAATAGATACAAAAACATCAGGATTTCATAATAAAATATTTAGCAATACTCCGCTTCCATTATTAAAATTTTTTGGTTCAGTTTCTTACAGGCATTTTGGGTAATGTATAAATATTATAACTATCATTTTGACTTAAACCTCGAATATTAAAAAGAATTAAGTTATGTTTTTATCTTCAAAACTAACAAAAACCTTTGGAACGTAATTTGTAATTCGGCTCAATAAATTAAAGCACAAGCATTTACAAACTTTATTTTTCATAGGATAAAAATTATGAATATTTTAATAGCAAGCTCAATTGCAAAGCAAGCAATTGAAGAATTAAATAAAAAACATGATGTTATTTGTGCATTTAATGCACCGGAAGAAAAATTAATTTCCGAAATAGGTGATAGAGATATTATCATTTTTAGAAGTGGTGTTAAAATTTCTGAACAGGTGATGAAGGCAGGATCAAATCTAAAATTTTTAATTCGGGCTGGTTCGGGTCTGGATAATCTTGATGTTGAATATGCTAATAAAAGAGGCCTAGAATTAAAGCGTATTCCGGAACCGGGTGCCAAAGCGGTTGCCGAATTAAGTTTTGCTTTTATGTTAACACTATCCAGAAATTTACTCTATGCAGATAAAGAATGGAAAAGAGGGCATTGGGTAAAAAGTGAAATAACCGGTTACCTTTTAAGAGGCAAAGTTTTGGGCATTGTTGGCGCTGGAAACATTGGTTCTCTTGTAGGGCAAATGGGCTCAGCCTGGGGAATGACAGTATTAGGATGTGTTGCTGAGGAGGATTATACCAAGGAGAATGAAATTTATTTAACTTCCAAAGGAATTAAGTTAACCTCGTTTGAAGAAGTTATAACTAATGCAGATTATCTAACTATACATGTTCCTTTGGATGACAGTACAAGAAATCTGATCGATAAGAAAGTCTTAAAAATGATGAAACCGGGTTCATATCTAATGACTCTTGCCCGTGGAGGGGTTGTAAATGAAAAGGATCTATTAGAAGAACTTACAAATGGAAAGAGATTGAGAGGAGCAGGACTTGATGTTCACGAGAATGAGGGGGAAGGTAAAATATCTCCGTTAGCATCATTACCAAATGTAGTTTTTTCACCTCACATGGGTGCCCAAACTATTGATTCTCAGCGAGAGATTGGAGACCGCGTTTTGGAAACGATAGAATATTTTGAAAATAAATTAAACTCTCGTGAAGAGATTACAGCAACAACTAATAAGTAAAAATATTAATATTTGCGGAACTGATTTCGCAACAGGAGAAAAATGATGATAGCAAAAACAACACAGTTTAAACAAATGCTTACATCCAACCAACTAGAGTTTATCCTGGAAGCTCATGACGGATTAAGTGCGAAGATAGTTGAAGAAACCGGCTTCAAAGGAATTTGGGGTAGCGGTTTAGCAATTTCTGCCGCTCTTGGAGTTAGAGATAATAATGAAGCGAGTTGGACACAGGTGCTGGATGTTGCTGAATTTATGAGTGATGCAACTAATATTCCAATAATGTTGGACTCAGATACAGGTTACGGAAATTTTAACAACGTAAGAAGGCTGGTTAAAAAACTTGAACAGAGAAAAATTGCTGCAATGTGTATTGAGGATAAACTCTTTCCAAAGACTAATTCTTTTATAAATGGCGAAGCGCAGGAACTGGCAAAAATAGATGAGTTTTCCGGCAAAATTAAAGCGGCAAAAGATACTCAGGAAGATCCGGATTTTTGTGTAGTAGCCAGGATAGAGGCGTTTATTGCCGGATGGGGGTTGTCAGAAGCTTTAAAAAGAGCTGAAGCATATCATAAAGCGGGTGCAGATGCTCTTCTGGTGCATAGTAAAAAAAATACTGCGGAAGATATCTTTGAGTTTATGAAAGAGTGGAAAGATACTTGTCCTGTTGTTATTGTGCCAACTATGTACTACAATACTCCAACTGATGAATTTCAAGATTGCGGTGTGAGTTTGGTAATCTGGGCAAATCATTTATTACGTGCAAGGATAAAAGCAATGCAACATACTGCAACTCAAATATATAAAGATAGAGCACTTACATCTGTTGAAAATGAGATTGTTTCCGTAAAGGAAGTATTCCGTTTGCAAAATGCCGATGAACTTAAGAAAGCTGAGAAAGTTTATCTCCCCTCGCAACAGTGATTTGTTATCTTGTGTTCAGATTTTAAACTGAATAAGTTTTATTATTAAGAAAACAAACAGCTAAATTAGTTTATCTTGATATAAAAATTCATTCAGTTTGTGTTAACTATTATTCGTCTAATAAATACTTTTAATGATTTCTAGGTAAATGGAAGATTTTAATACAAATAGTAGTGTTGTAGATTATGATCTTTATGGCATTGTTGGAATAAGACTCATTAACCCGAGCGAACGCGATATTAAAAATCTATCTAAATTATATGCAAGTTTCCGATCTGAGTTAAGAAGAGAACCTGATATCACGATTCATTATAAAGAAAACTGGCAAATAGGTGATATTTTTTATTTGGGGTTAGATGAAGCAGGTTTTAATGACGATGGTTTTTATATTTTATCTAGCGGCCGATCACCCTTAAAAATAAAAATACCTTTTGAGCAAATAGGGAATAAATGTGAGCTTGTTTGTGAACAGGGTATCGGAGGTATACCATTACTTAACCATATAATCAATCTAACCTTTCTTAAAAAAAAATATCTGCCTATTCACGCTTCTGCATTTTTATATAATGATGTCGGTGCGCTTGTTATAGGCTGGTCAAAAGGAGGAAAGTCTGAGGCATTATTTAGTTTTATAAAGAACGGTGCAAAATTTGTTGGTGATGAGACTGTTATAATATCGCCCGATGGTAAAAAAATGTTTGGAATCCCTGTACCGGTTTCAATATGGGAATGGCAATTTTCTGAAATGCAGGAACTTATGCCTCCACTGAGTAATCAAAAGAAAATTCTTTTCAAAGGAGTTCATTTTATTGAATGGGTTCACAGAGTTTCCAGCAAAAGCATTCTAAAAAATAACTCAATTATTAAAATGATGGGAGATGCTCTTCCTGCTCTAAGAAGGCAGCTAAATATTCGGATAGGTCCCGAAGTAATTTTTGATGGTAAAGTACAATGGGAAATGGTAAACCTTGATAAAATAATTCTTGCAATGAGTCATAGTAAAAACGAAATATCCGTAAAAGAATGTAGTGAAAATAAAATAGCAAGTAGAATGATAAATTCTAATTTACACGAGTTGGATTCATTCTATAATTATTACAGTACATTTAAATTCGCCTTCCCCGGTCTAAGTAATAATTTTTTGGAAAGAGTTCCGGAAATTTATAATAATTTGTTATCAAAAGCTTTGTCCGGGATTGAAAGCTATAAAGTGCTTCATCCATATCCGGTTTCTTTCGAAAAATTATACAGGGCAATGGAACCTATTTTCCAAACGAGAAAAAATTCTACGAACAAAGAGGAATAACCGGTATAAATATGGCAACAATCGCTTTAATAGGTGCTGACGGATCAGGTAAAACAACAATAGCCAGGATGATTTTGGATTCTCCCCCGGTTAAAATGAAGTATTTATATATGGGTTTAAATATTGAGTCAAGTAATTATGCTTTACCTACATCCAGAATGATATACTATCTAAAATTATTAAAGTATAAAAGGAAGAATAAGAATCTTAAAAACACAAAACTTAAAAATCTTTCTTTGCATGAACTAAATGATAACCGTAGTGTAGACAATAGAAGTAACTTAGGTGCGATTGCAAGATTATTAAACAGATTGGCAGAAGCCTGGTACAGACAGTTGATATCATGGATATTTCAGTTACGCGGCTATACAGTTCTATATGATAGACATTATTTATTTGATTCTTCATCTAATCAAACTGGTGATGACTTAAAGAAGCAAAGGCTTTCAACAAAAATTCATATATGGATGATTAATAATATGTACAGCAAGCCCGATCTTGTGATTTTATTGCATGCCCCGGCGGAAATTCTATTCCAGAGAAAAGGTGAAGCCGATATCGAGTACCTGGAAGAAAGAACAAAAAGCTTTATGATGGTAGGGAAAAGATTAAATAATTTTGTGGTTGTCGATGCAACAAATCCTATTGACAAGGTGTTTGATGATACAAAAAATGAAATTCTAAAATTTATTAATTTTAATAAAAATTAAATGAAAAGCCCCCTTCCATATGTGGTTGTTATAGATATCGATCATATTAACGGATTGCAAACCGCAAGAATATTTAATGATAGAAATATTAAAGTAATTGGTATTGCAAAAGATCTAAGACACTATTGTGCAAGAACTAAAGTCTGTGATAAAATAGTTAAATCAAATACTCAAACTAGCGAACTGATTGATACTCTTATTAAGCTCGGCGATGATTTTAAGCAAAAACCACTTTTGATTGCATCACAGGATACGAGTGTATTACTCCTTTCAAGGAACAGAGAAAGATTAGAATCATTTTATCATATTGCTCTTCCTACAAAAGAAATTGTTGAGATGTTAATGGATAAGCCGGCGTTTTACGAATTTGCTATAAAAGGAAATTTACCCATAGCAAAATACTTCTTGATCAAAAACAGAAGTGAAGCGGAAATGGCTGTTGAAAACCTTCACTTCCCCTGTATCATCAAACCACCAATTAGAAGCCCACTCTGGGAAGAGAATACCAAGATTAAGGCTTACAAAATATTAGATAAGAATGAATTTTTTAAAATTTATGATATGTGCTGTGGTTGGGCAGAGGTATTGATGGCACAGGAATGGATTGAAGGTACCGATGTTGATCTTTATTCTTGCAATTGCTATTTCAATAATAAAGGTGAGCCGCTCGTTTCCTTTATTGCAAAAAAATTACGACAGTATCCACCTGTTACAGGAAATACAAGTCTGGGAATAGAATGTAGAGCAGATGAAGTCAGGGATGCCTCGCTAGATTTATTCAGGATGGTAAATTACCATGGATTGGGATATGTTGAAATGAAACGAGATGTAAGAACAGGAAAATACTATATCATTGAACCGAACATTGGAAGACCCACTGGCAGATCAGCATTGGCAGAAGCTTCCGGAGTTGAAATATTGTACACAATGTATTGTGATAAGATAGGTTTACCTTTACCAAAGGAAGTCGAGCAAAAGTACATCGGTGTTAAATGGATACAGATAAGAACCGATCTTATGTCATCGTTCTACTATTGGAGGAAGGGTGAATTAACTATTAAAGATTGGTTTAAATCCATACAGGGTAAAAAGTTTTTTGCAGTTTATTCATTAAGAGATCCGATGCCATTCTTAGCAGAGATTGCCACAGCTATAAAAGTTATTTTTAATGGATTATTTTCCAGGTTATTCAAATCCGGTAAAAACTATAATGAAAGTTTAGATAACAATAACATTTCAAGCTCAGTTGAAAAAGTGAAATCGTAATCTGAAATGAATAATGTAGTCGACAATAATACAGTGTTACAATCAGAGAAAAAATTGTATGTAATTATGGCAGGTTCCGAAATCGATTCGAAATGGGATGACTATGTACATAAGCACGCAGATGGGACAATTTATCATAACTCAGCCTGGCTCGATGTTATTGAAAAGGAATCCGGACAGAAAGTATTAAAACTTGTTTGTACCGATGAAAACGATAATGTAATGGGAATATTTCCACTTCAATATACAGCAGGATTTCCCTTTGGGATTGGTGGAGTTCCAGGGGCAAAACGTCTTTCATCATTGCCAAGAACTCCAATTGGAGGACCCCTTACTTCTAATGTATCTGTAACTCAGGTTATGATTGAAAAAGCCATTAGTATAGTTGGTGATGATTCAAATAGATTGTTACAGATTAAGTCTTATGCAACCGATCTGAATGAAAAAGTTGAAAAACTTATTAAATATTTATGGCGGGAAATTTATTTAAAGGAAATTCCGGATTATCCTGACGAAATCAGGTTTGGTAACTCACGGAATCACGCTGCAGTCAAACGAGCTGTTAACAAAGCAAAGAAAAACGGAGTTACATTTAGAATTGCAGATTCATTAACAGATCTAACGAACTGGTATCCTCTTTATTTAGATACTATGAGATTCCACACAACTCCTGCCAGGTCCTTCGGTTTTTACAAAAACCTATGGGATCAACTAAAACCAAAAGGGTTAATGCAATTAGTATTAGCTGAATTAGAAGAAAACGGAAAAAAAATAATTATTGCGGGGAGCGTTCTTTTCTTTTACAATAAAGTAGTTACGTATGCTTTCAATGGCAGCAGCAGAAAACATTTTGAACTACGTCCGAATGATATTTTGCACTGGGAGGCAATATTTGAAGCGCAGAAGGAAGGCTACAAATATTACGATCTTGGTGAAGTTTCAAAGGACCATTCCGGATTAGCTGCATATAAGAAAAAATGGGGCTCCACTGTTTGGGAAATGTATCATTACTATTATCCTAAACCATCCCAATTAGAAGAAGAAGAACTTGATTCCGGAACATCCGGTGGGATGAAAGAAAAAATATGGCAATCGTTACCTCTTGGTTTAACCGCAAAATTAGGTGAAATGGTTTATAAGAAATTATAAAAATCAAAGTGAACAATTGAGAAAAATATTTTACATTCTAAAACCATTGATCCCAAGATCATTTCAATTATTTTTGAGAAGAATGCTTGTAAAACAACAGCGCAAGAAATTTAAAGATGTTTGGCCAATCCTTCCTTCTGCAGGAAATCCACCTGATGAATGGCAAGGCTGGCCTGAAGGTAAAAAGTTTGCTTTTGTATTAACACATGATGTAGAACTTCAGAACGGGCATGATAAATGTGAAGAACTTATGAAAATTGAAAAAGAACTTGGGTTTAAATCGTCATTTAACTTTGTGCCGGAAAGATATAATGCGTCTCCATCGTTAAGAAAACTATTAACTGAGAATGGATTTGAGGTTGGTGTTCACGGATTAAATCATGACGGTAAACTGTTTAGTAATAAAAACATATTTGACGAGAGGGCTGCGAAGATTAATCGTTTTATAAAAGAATGGAATGTTGTCGGGTTTCGTGCGCCGGCAATGCATCATAACTTAGAATGGATTCATAAGCTTAATATTGAATATGATCTGTCAACTTTTGATACTGATCCCTTTGAGCCGCAATCAGATGGTGTGGGAACTATCTTTCCATTTATTGTAGAAAATGAAAATAAGCAAAACAGTTATGTAGAGTTGCCTTATACATTAGTTCAGGATTTTACTTTATTTATACTTATGCAGGAAAAAGACATCAATGTTTGGAAGAATAAGATAGATTGGATAGCAGAAAAAGGTGGAATGGTTTTGGTTAATGTTCATCCGGACTATATCAATTTCGATAATGAAAATACTGCGGAAGAATTTCCTGTGGACTTATACATAAATCTGCTCAAATATATTAAAGATAAATATAGTGGTGGTTATTGGCATTCACTTCCAAAGGATGTTGCTAAGTTCATATTCAATCAACCTACTACTGTAATCGCACAATCCAAAACATTAATAGATACAGTAAATGAAAAATAATGTGGCTTCTAAAAGAGTGTGTATGATAGCAATGGCTTCTTATCCGGGAGATCCAAGGATAAGGAGACAGGCAGAAGCATTAGATGAAGCAGGATATGAAGTAGATATTCTATGCAGGTATTCAGGAAAGCAACCTCCGAAGGAAAGAATAGGAAATGTTACTGCTTATAGAATTATGAATGCGCCTTCCCGGGAAAATAAGATTTTTTATTTTCTTCAATCCATTGTTTTTTTAGCAGTTGCATTCTTTCGCTTATTAATCTTATCTATCACTAAAAGATATAAAGTAATTCAAGCACATAATCTTCCAGACTATTTGATTTTTACCGGGGTATTTCATAAGATTTTTGGAGTCAAACTAATATTAGATATACATGATCCATCGGTAGATTTGTTTGAGGAAAAATGGCCAGGTAAAAAGAATAAAGCATTAAAGTTTCTAATGGCGAAAGCAGAAAAGTATTCCTGTAAATTAGCTGATAAACTAATTACGGTAACTAACACCTGCAAAGAAAGATTAGTTGAAAGGGGCAATCCACCGGATAAAATTACACTTATCCTAAACACAGCAAATGAAGGTTTATTTGAGTTTAACAGTGAGAGACGGTTTAGAGAAATAACAAATGGTGTTAAGTTAATATATCACGGTACAATTGCAGAGAGATTTGGTTTACATAATGTTATTAGTGCTATGCCAATTCTTTTGAAGGATGTACCTGACAGCATCTTGAATATTTATGGCAGGTATGAGGGAAGTTATCTTATAAAATTGAAAAATCTGGTTTCCGATCTCAATTTAAGTGAGAATGTAAACCTTAACGGCAGAATTAATCGCGAACAAATACCAAGTTTAATAAATAATCACGATATTGGAATAGTGCCTTATCTTCAAACTGATTATATGAACCTTTCTTTACCAACTAAAGCATTTGAATATATAGCAGCAGGCTTACCTCTTGTATCAACAAAATTAAAAGATTTATACGAAACTTTTGATGACAATTGTATTAAGTATATAGATGAAAGTGATCCTAAACAGTTTGCCGGGGCTATCTCCTTTATATGTTTCAATCCTGGTTTGTCTAAAAATCGTGTGGAAGCAGCCTATCAAAAGTTGTCAGAAATTTCAGGCAAAGTTATGAAGGAACGTTATATTTCCTTATATGATAGTTTAATTTACAACTAATTATTTAATAAATTATTATCTTATTAAGACCATCTTCCTAATTGTAACGAAAGTACCGGCTTGCATTTTATACAAGTATACACCTGAAGTTAAACCATTAGCCTTAAATGAGAATGTATGAGTGCCTGCAGAAAACTCATCATTGACCAATTCTGCTATTTTCTCACCCAATAAATTGTAAACAGATAATCTTACTTTAGAATCTACCGGTAAACTAAATGAAATATTTGTTGTTGGATTAAACGGGTTCGGATAGTTTTGATCGAGAGTAAAATCATTCGGAATATTATCCTCTTCCTTTACATCGGTTGATCCATCTAAACTAATAAAAGC
>JADFPP010000021.1 GCA_022562275.1 Bacteroidota bacterium | reverse complement strand
GAAAAGTATTTAACATCATATGGTGAACATTATTTTGATATTAGTAAAAATCATTTTCTTGAATTTTGGGATTATGATGGAAAGCTAAAAAATACTTGGTTTAAAATTGATGAGTTAGATAAAAATAATGAAAATATTTATGACGAAAACAATTCTAAAGAAATCAAAAGATTGCTAAATATTGCCCCCGGTTATAGAAATGATCGTGAAGCAGCGGGTCATATAACGATAATATTTTCTGCAATGTGTTTAGAAGCAATTATAAATCATTATGCTATTTCACGTTCTTCAAAATCATATTTTGAAAACTATCTAGACAAGTTAGAAGTGAGATCAAAATGGATTATTTTCCCTAAGTTATTTTCGAATGCCGAATTTAATCGTGATTCACAAGCGTTTCAATTGCTAGACAAAGTAGTAACATTACGTAATAATTTAGTTCATTATAAATCTCACATTATAGAATATACTTTTGCAATGAGTAATAACATCAAAGATGAAGAAAATAAATTTGTAGTAAATGTAAAAGATTCAATAAAAGCGATGATTTGTGTAATCGATGAATTGAAAAGAATAGATCCAAATTGGAATGAATATAAATGGTATTCCCTGCGACAAAAAGAAAGTCCTGTGATATAAAATGTATTAAATAATGATTATAAGTTGACGTACATATAACCAGCAACTCAAAGCGACCGCCTATTTTATTTGGCGATTTTTTGATTTTGTAAGTTGGTGATTTATTTGAGTTTGTTGTTATAAGTGTGAATAATAAATAAAGTTAATAAATAAAAATCGGTTTGCACTAAAGAGCAGGCATCCTAATTCTGGGCGGCGCTTTAGTTGCAATGTCGTTATACAGTAATAAGGTAATAAAAAAATGAATGAATTTTGCTTGAAACTTGATGGCGAATTAAGGTCAATAATGAATTCAAAAGTTATGAGAAAATATAATTACCCCAAAAGCATTAATGAGATAGAAGAGTTACCCTTTAATTCTCATAATGAGTTGGTTCAAGAAGTTAAGAATGGGAATGCGCATATTATACAAGGGATGGGCGATATTAGTAGCACTGCATTTTTTCTTATCGCAAAAAGATATGAGAAGATTCTGCAATACACTTTTACCAGTCTTCCTTATTTGATTTCAATTATTTTCTTAATAATTACATTCGTTTTTTCAAATTACTTTTTTCTTGTCGGAATAATCTTTCCTTTTATTGCCGGGACTTTTACAAGTAACTTTTTCCCCTTAAAGAAAATAATGCCAATAATTGTGATTGCTTTATCAGTAATCTTTTATTTTTTGAATTACCCAACAATAAGTATCCTTTGTATCGGGTATTTAGTAAATCATTTTCTATTACTACGTCAACGTAAATTATATATGAAAGTTTTTTCAAGTAGGGCATTGGAATTAGAATCAGCATTTATATTTTTATTTGGTGGTAAGAAAATTCAATTTTTAGACAAAAAATATAAACCATTTATTTTATAATAATTACTGTATAACCAGCTTTTCCACCCGACCGTGTTTTGATTGCGGTATTTTCTAATTATCGGGTTTGGTTAAAAATGTAAGCATCGTAATCAAAATTGTTATATTAAATAATGTTGTTAAAAATTATTGGCTGTAACTTTCAATTCGGCATTCTTGTTATGGGCTGCCGGTTAGCGGCAACACCGTTAGACGCTCCCTAAAATTTTACTCTCGTGCAATCGAAAGGAATTGTTACTCAAATGATTTGGAAAATATTGATATATACATTGCTGGGCTATGTAGCCTTGTGCGCAATAGTTTTTATATTTCAGCGGAAATTACTCTATCTGCCGTCTCAAATCAAGTTGGCTGAACAGCGTGCAATCAAAGAAGGCTTAATCTACTGGCCTTCTTTTGAAGTATTTCAAGGATTTATCAGTCAAGCAAAACTGCTTGACGCAAAGGGAACCGTCATCGTATTTCATGGCAATGCAGGCGCAGCCTATCATCGCAGCTTCTATGTCAAAGCGCTATCTATTCAAAATATGCGAGTCATTTTAGCCGAATATCCTGGCTATGGAGGCCGATCTGGACAACCCAGTGAGGATGTATTGGTAAAGGATGCGCTCGAAACCATAAGGATTGCCTATCAGGAGTTTGGGGAGCCTCTGTACCTATGGGGCGAATCTCTTGGAAGTGGGGTCGTTTGCAGTGCTCTCAGTAAATCTGATATCCCCATTAAAGGAGTGATTCTGTTTCTGGCCTGGGATTCGCTACCCAATCTTGCTCAAACACACTATTGGTTCCTTCCAGCACGTTGGTTAGTTCTCGACAAATACAACAGTGTTGATGACCTTCAAAGATTTGATGGAAATATTGCTGTCGTTCTTGCCGAAAACGATGAGGTTGTTCCAGTGCAGCATGGTAAAAGGTTGTATGAGTCATTAACCGCAAACAAGAGACTGTGGATGTTTAAAGATGTAAGACATAACGAAGTGCCGGTTGCTGCAGAACTCCATTGGTGGAAAGAGGTTATAGCATTTATTTCGCAGTAGACCAACAGCGAGCGTCTAACCCCGCGTGCAAGCGACCCGCCTCCGGCGGAGGGTAAGCGGCGCGAAAATTGCAAAATGTTGGCTATAATGAAATAGTCGATTCTTTTAAGAGTCGGAGGGCGCTTAACGCCCCCGTTATAGTATTTTCAAAATTGTTAAGATGATCTGAGAGAAGTATTTATTAAAAAATGTTACTATAATGTTATTATAAGATAGGTAAATATAAGTAAATCAATACGTTACAAAGTTTATAAGTAATTTAAAATAAAAAAGCGCCCCGTCGGGCGCTATAAGTAGTTGCAACCTAACCAAGAAAGAACTTAATTCTTTGGCTTTGCTTCATTTACAACGATATTCCGTCCGTCAAGTTCGGAACCGTTCAATGCTTCGATAGCTGCAGCGGCTTCAGAGTCGTTTTCAAACTCAACAAATCCGAAACCTCTCGATCGACCGGTTTGCCGATCAGTAACAACATTGGCAGATATCACGTTACCATAAGTAGCAAAAGCCTCTTTCAAAGCTTCATCGTTTACTGCCCATGGGAGAGATCCCACGAAAAGCTTTTTACTCACTAAAGTACCTCAAAAAAATAATTATAAATTAACATCGGCATAAATACCGGACTAAAAGATAAATTAATTACCTATTAGAACAAAGTTTATTTTGTTGCAATATGTCACATCTGTCCAAAACAAAAAGAACTCTCTCTAATCCCTGCCTGCGCTAGGCAGGTCTCTCTTAAAAAGAGAGAGAATTATTGACAATGAATCGATTAATGATCATGTTGGGACAGATTGTTAGCAATTAGACCTCATTATTAATAAGCCCTTCTCTTGGAAAGAGAAGGGTTGTCCGTTCTGAAGGAATGCCTTCGGCAAAGGACTCCCTGGGAGGGATGAGTTCTAATGTAATAAAAATTTTATTATTCGAAACAAATCTTCAGTTTTCAATTTATATTGGACAGCACTGCAATATGTAAAATATCACGTTCGGTCAGCGCAGGCATAAATAAAGTAATCCGGTCAATTTAATCTTTCCGATACTGCGTCCTTTCTGCCTAAGCTGTAACCATGTAATTATTGATTGCATATTATTGCATTAAATTATCGATTAACCCAACAGAATCTTTATTGCGTCTGTCAAGTTTTCAACTGAAGTGATTTCAATTTTTGGTGTTGAAGATATTCCGGAAGAATTTCCCGCCGGTACAATTACTCTTTTAAAACCCAGCCTTTCTGCTTCCTGAATTCTTTTTTCAATATTGTTTACCGTTCTTATTTCTCCACCAAGCCCGACTTCTCCAACAACTACGGTTTTGTTGTTAATTGCTTTATCAAACAAACTGGAAGCAATGCTGCAGCAAACTGCCAGATCAACAGCCGGTTCGTTTATTCGCACACCTCCAGCCATATTTACAAAAATATTATTAGCAGATACTCTTATCTTTGCCCGCTTTTCCAAAACAGCTAAAAGAATGGAAAGACGCCTTTGATCGAATCCTGTTGTTACACGCTGCGGATAACCGTAATTGGAAGTAGTTACAAGCGCCTGTACTTCCAGCAGAATAGGGCGTGTACCTTCAATGCTCGATGTAACTGCTGAGCCGGGTGTTTTTCTTTCGCTTCCGTTTAAAAATAACTCACTTGGATTTAGTACTTCATGTAAGCCGTCTTCCCGCATATCAAAAACACCAATCTCGTTGGTGCTTCCGAATCTGTTCTTTTGTGCACGCAATATTCTCAATGAATGATGGGCATCACCCTCAAATTGAATAACAGTATCTACAATGTGTTCAAGAATTTTTGGTCCGGCAACCATTCCTTCTTTAGTAACATGCCCGATGATGATAACACTAAAATGTTTTCTCTTAGCTTCTTCCATCAGTAAAGATGTGCATTCTCTTATTTGTGTTATTGTCCCGGGAGAGTTCTCAAGTTCGGGTCTGTAAATAGTTTGAATAGAGTCAATCACAACGACTGCAGGGGAAACATTATTTATTGCTGCTATAATATGCCCCAAATCTGTTTCGGGAAATACAAAAAAATCATCAGGAACTAATTTTAATCTTGATGCCCGTAGTTTGATCTGTGCATCAGATTCTTCACCGGTTACGTATAAAACTTTTTCACTTACTTGTGCTACCGCCTGCATTGCCAAAGTGGATTTTCCAATTCCGGGATCACCAACAAGAAGAATTACCGAACCGGGCATAAGACCTCCGCCTAACACTCTGTCAAATTCCGCAATTCCGGTTTTTATTCTTTCCTTTTTATCAGCAGATATCTCATCAAGTTTTGCAACTGAAACCTTGGTTTTTGCTGTTGTAATTCTTCTTTTAGATGTTTCGATTATCTCTTCTGTAAAGGTATTCCAATCATCACATTCAGGGCATTTACCAAGCCATTTCAGTGATTCATAGCCGCATTTTGAACAGATGTATTTTATTCTTGTCTTACTCATTTGAAAGGAAATTTACCACTAAGACACTTAGAGCACTAAGTAACACTTAGTAAATTACAATATTTATTCCACTGGTAATTTAGAAAATTCTGAAGTAACTAATGGAACAAGTTGCTTAGTTATATTTTCACAATTAAAGTTTATTAATAATCCTTTTGGTTTCCCTGTTAATTTTAAGTACGAAAGAAGTTGTGCCTTAAAAACCGGTATCATCTGTTCTACTGCCTTAAGTTCAACAATAATGAGATCCTTAACTACTAAGTCAAGGATTAGATTACTTCCTAAGTCTTTACCCTTATAATTTATCGGAACTTGAACCTGCCTTTCAAAGGGAAGTCCTTGCTCAATCATTTCTTCCACGAGGCAAGATTCATAAACCGATTCCAGTAATCCCGGGCCTAAATATTTATGAACTTCAATCGCGCAGCCCACAATTTGATATGATAAGTTATTGATATATTTTTGTGTCAATATCATTAAATATATTCTCAGTGTATCTGCGTGTTCTTAGTGTCTAAGTGGTAAAAAGAAAAAAGTACAAATAATTAAATTAAACTACTTACAACCTCTTCCACTTTACCAATTGCGGCAGGTATTTGCTCAATGTTTTTTCCACCGGCAGTTGCCAGGTGCGCCCTTCCGCCGCCGCCGCCGCCGATTAGTTTAGCAAGCATGCCAACTATTTTCCCCGCATTAAGTTTTTTCTCTTTTATCAAATCATCTGAAACAACCGTAACAATACCAACTTTATCATCAATCTGTGCAACCAGCACACCAACACCGCTTTCCATTTTTTCCCTCAGCACATCACCAAATGATTTTAGTTCATCTATGTTGTCAGCAATAACTTTCCCCTTATAAATTTTTATATTTTTAACCTTAGAAGATAGCGCCAGAATGTGATCCAATTGTCCAAGCTTATCTTTCATCTTGAGTTCCGCCATTTCTTTCTCAAGTTTCTTTTTCACATCAAAAAGTTCTTCAATACGCTCGTTACTTTGCTTAACTATGCTAAGTTGATTTTTAATATATTTTTCAACTCCGGCACCTGTAACAGCTTCAATTCTTCTAACTCCGCTGGCAATTGATGATTCACTTACAATTTTAAACAATCCAATTTCGGATGAATTTTTAACATGTGTGCCGCCGCAGAATTCCATTGTAAAATCACCATACTGAACAACATTAACTTTATCTCCATACTTATCCCCGAAAAACATCAGTGCCCCCATCTTCTTTGCTTTATCAAATGGGATATCCCGATGATGTTGTAAAGCGTAATTTCTTCGCAATTCATCGTTAACCAATGCTTCAATATCGCGTATTTCTTCAGCAGCAAGTTTTGCGAAGTGAGTGAAATCAAATCGTAAATGATCCGGACCAACATACGAACCCGCCTGATGAACATGAGTTCCAAGCACTTTTCTTAAAGCGGCGTGTAAAAAATGTGTTGCAGTGTGATTGCGCATTATATCCCAGCGGCGTAATTCATCAATTTCGGCAATCACTGTTTTGCCTGCAGCAATTATTCCTTCAGTTGCATTTTGAACTATATGGATAGTTTTATTTTCAATTCTTGTCACATCAACCACATCTAACAAATCTGCATCTACCTGAATTTTTCCAATGTCATCAACCTGTCCGCCGGCTTCAACGTAAAACGGTGAGCGGTCTAATATTATTAGATCAGTATCCCGTTCATTTTTATGTCCGGTTATTTTTGCTTTTGATTTGAACTCATCATAACCCGTAAACGCAGTTGCTTTGTCATCAGATAAATCAAAGGAGGTGAGATCTTTTAGAGAGATATTTATTGAAGATAACTTATCTTTTGATGCATTCCTTGCCCTATCTTTTTGTTCAGTCATTAATTTATTAAAACCCTCCTCATCAATTGTAAAACCTTTTTCCTGAGCCATAACGTTTGTTAAATCAGCAGGGAAACCATAGGTATCGTATAATTTAAATACCTCATTGCCGGCAATTTCTTTCGTTTTTTCTCTCTCCAATTGATTTATAATTTCTCCAAATAATTCTATTCCTCTGTCAAGTGTAGCATTAAAGCTTTCTTCTTCGGCTTTAATAATTTTTTTCACATAGTTCTTTTTATCTCTTATTTCGGGGAACACATCTCCCATTGTATTAACAAGTGTATCAACAAGCTTGTAAAGAAAAGGGTCGTTCAAATTTAATTTTCTGCCGTAGCGTGCTGCTCTTCTTAATATTCTTCTTAAAACATATCCCCTGCCTTCGTTACCAGGCACAGCACCGTCTGCAATGGCAAATGTAAGAGTGCGGATGTGATCAGCAATTACGCGCATCGGAATTTTATTTTCTTCCGAATCGTTTTTTATTCCCGACAGCTTTACTACTTGTTCAATCAATGGAGAAAAAACATCAGTATCGTAATTTGATTTTTTATTTTGTAAAACCGCACACATTCTTTCAAATCCCATTCCTGTGTCGATGTGTTTCATCGGAAGATCGTGAAGGTTTCCTTTTTCATCTTTATCATATTGAATAAACACAAGGTTCCACAGTTCGATGCATTCCGGAGCGCCGGCATTTACCCATTTTGGATTATCATAATCATCCCCCGTATTGATATGAATTTCAGAACACGGTCCGCACGGTCCTGTTTCACCCATTTCCCAAAAATTATCTTTTTCACCAAATCGCAAAATGTGTTTGGGATCAATATCTGTTTCAGATTTCCATAGGCTATAAGATTCATCGTCATCATTATGTATAGTTGCCCAAAGTCTTTCCTTGGGTAGTTTCCAAACACCGGTTAATAATTCCCATGCCCAGCCAATAGCCTCCTTTTTATAGTAATCACCAAAAGACCAGTTACCAAGCATTTCAAAAAAAGTGTGATGATAAGTATCATATCCTACTTCTTCCAGGTCGTTATGCTTACCGCTGACGCGTATACACTTTTGTGTATCTGCTGCACGCGAATACTCGCGCGTTCCCTTCCCAAGAAACACATCTTTAAATTGAATCATACCTGCATTTGTAAACAATAATGTTGGGTCGTCGAATGGTACAACCGGCGCACCGGGTACTAACTTATGTTCTTTTTTTTCAAAAAATTTAAGAAATTGATCCCTTATTTCCGTAGATGTCATTTCCGTTACAATTTTCATTTATCAATCCATAAAGATAATAAATGTAGGATAAACCTTGAATAAAATAAGAATTGTTGATTTTTCAGATACTTTCAATCTAAATCTGTAGTTTCGATTAGTTAAAACATAATTGATTTTATTAAGTTGCAGGTGTAATTTTAGTATTCAAATAAATGAAGAATTAATAAGGACTTACAGACTTGGAAGACAATAAAATAATTACGGATAGTCAGATTATGCATAAAATTAAGGAATATGATTCCAAGGCTTTAGAAGAATTATACGATCGTTATTCACCTATTTTGTATACCCTCATCAGAAAGATTGTTCCAGACCAAACTGTTGCTGAAGAGGTTTTGGCAGATATCTTTGTTATTCTATGGAAAAAAAGCAAACACTTTGAATTATCAAATGAAAATCTTTATACATGGTTGATTATACTCGCACGAAATAAAGCTGTGGACAGAAAAATAAGAGATTCAAAATTGAAAGAGCTACCCGAATATTCTGATGATTTTGAAGATGAAATTATCATTCCCAAAATATCAAAATCTATTGATCCTGTTGAATTGACCAAAGTACAAGCAGAAAAGGAGAAATTTGAAGGGGCAATGAATAAATTAACTGAGGCACAAAAATATGTGATAAATATGGCGTTTTATGATGGGAAAACTCAAGGTGAAATTGCCAGTGAGTTAAATATTCCACTGACTACTGTAAAGTCAAAAATTCAAGTGGCATTATCAAACTTAAAAATAAACTTTGTATCAGGAGAATAATGTTGTGAGTGGTTTGCAAGTAAAGGATTTACTTCAGGCAAAAGCATTAGGATGTTTGGACCCGGAAGAAGATGAGATTTTTATAAAATGTACGAATGAAGATGAAAACTTTCCCTGGAAAGAATACGGATCTTATCAAAAGATCGTTTCGTGCATGCCGGCTCTGCTTGAAATAGAAATACCGGATCAGGAAGTAAAAGATAAAGTTTCAAAAATACTCTATGACCTTAACGAAAAGTTAACGTCTGAAGAAAAATCTGTTAAAGAGGATGAATCGGATGAGGGAATAGTAATTGAAGAATTAGAAGAAGATAAAGATGTTGAATCGCAAGAAATTCCCAACCTTAAAGAAGTTGCCGCTGAGAAAAAAGATATGGCAGATTCAATCTCCTTTAAGAAACGTAAAGCGTCTGAAATACCTCTACCCGGCTTTGAGAACTTAAATAAAGAAACGTTTACGACTCAAACGGACAAACCGAAAAAAAAACCCCCGGTTAGTATTGTTAAGAAAGAATTTAAGGAAAAACCGGTTAAAAACTACAGTTCGAAAATTCCGGTCGGCGAAAATCTTGATGGGAGAAATAAAAATAAACTGTTCCTAATAGCTGCCGTCACATTTCTTTTAATTACCCTTTTCTTATTAATATTTATTTATTTCAAGTTTTCTTCGGATATAGAATCTAACAAGAATGAGATTGAAAATTTAAAACGGCAAATCAGCTCAGAGGTAATTAACGACAAGGTATATTCAAATAATTTTAGTAACGCTTAGTGAATCTGTAACTGCTCAATTATCCCCCTACCTTAAAATATAACTATTGTTTGGAATTTTTATTTACAAGTATAACAACTACGATTAATATAATTAACATCGGCCAGTAAATTTCAGTAATAAAAACGATGTTTGCAAAATAGCCAACAATTGTATTTTTACTTATAAGAACCATTTCTCCAACACCCAGAGCGCATAGGATTATTGCGATGTACACTGATATTTTCTGAGTTGTATCAGATAAATAAACCATGAACGAACTAATTGATAGAATAAAGATTACGGCAGGCAATATAAAATCGTGGGTATTTTGAAATTGAAAATTACTTAATAAGAAAAATATTATTCCTATTAAAAATGTTGTTGAACCAATAAAAAGAAAAATTTTCCGACCACTGATAAATGAGGAATAGAACAAGCTTAAGCCATAAATAATTAATACGTATCCCAATAGCTCATCATTACTAATATAAATTACTCCCAAAGCACGTAGAAAAATTAATATAGCAACAAATACCAGCAGATAAATAAGAATTAAATTATTACGCATTAAAGAATTCTCTGTCCCATACTAGATGCGATTAAGTCAGTAGTAAAAATCGCGGTTTTATTTTTGTGATCTAAGATCGGGTTCACCTCTGCAACTTCCAGTGAAGACATACACCCGCACTCAGCGATAGATTCCATTATAAGATGAGCTTCTCTGTAACTTAATCCACCCGGTATAGGTGTTCCAACACCCGGCGCCAAAGAAGGGTCAACGCTATCTACATCAAAACTAACGTGAATATGATCTACACTTTCTTTAAAATGCTTAAGTGTTTTTACCATTATCCTATAAATGCCCACTTTATCTATATCTGCCATTGTAGATACAGGGATCTTCAACTTTTTAATATTCATTTTCTCAGCAGTATCAACAGAACGAATACCTATTAAGGCACAGTTTTCAGGTTTTAGTTTGGGATTGATCCCGTATAAATTAACAAGCTTATCATTACCAATACCCAATGATGCCGCAAGCGGCATGCCATGTATATTTCCCGACGGTGTAGTTTCTTCAGTATTCATATCAGTATGTGCATCAATCCAGATAACACCAAGTCTTAATTTATTTTTTTTGCAATGTGCTGAGATTCCTGCGATGGTACCAAGAGCCATAGAATGATCGCCACCCAAACATAGCGGAAAATTACCTTTATCCAGTACCTTTTCTACTTTTGAAGCGAGCGAAACTGATGTTTTAAGTATCTCGTTAAGAAACTTAAGTTTTAAATTCTGAACTTTTTGGCGTTCCATTATTTCTATCTTAACGTCGCCAGTATCATTCACATCGTAACCTAAATTTTCAAGTTTGGATTGTAATCCTGCTATTCTAAGAGCAGAGGGACCCATATCTACACCTCTTCTTCCTGCTCCCAAATCCATAGGGAATCCAATTATGGAAACAATCTCTCTTTGTATTTTTTTCATAATGTCCGGCAGATAGAAGTTTTAATAAGTGAATATGAAGTTAAAAAGAATCGGAATAAGATTCCATTAATAACTTTTGACCAAAACATTATAGGGTTCAATTGCTTATATTTAAATTTTTGTAGATTAATTATCATTAATTGTTTCACAAAGTATAAAAACATCTATAGCAAATGAATATCAGGGAAGAACCAACAATCAGGGTTGGAATTTTAACCGAGAAAAAAATAGAATTTGAACTATATGGTGATTATAAAGTTACCGGTTATACCGATACTTTTAGTGGAATATTTACAGCCGAAGTAAAAAATAATAAAATAGTGTGCAGGGGAAATACTTCAGCTATTGAAATGGCTGATGCAATTAATTTTGAACCCGATGATCCTTATTCAGAATCTTTTTTAATACATGATGTTGTAATTGGAATCGATTTTCATTGGCAAATGTACGAGAAGCAGCGATTCATTCATTCATTTGAGTTGATAAGAGACGGGGATAAACTGGTTGCCATAAATAAATTACCTTTGGAAGGCTACCTTGTATCGGTTATATCGTCGGAAATGAATGCCAAATGTTCACTACAATCTTTAAAAGCATTATCAGTTGTTTCCAGGAGCTGGTTGCTGGCTCAACTGGAAAAATCCAAGTCGGTTAAAACAGAAAAAAAAAGTGGATCTATTTATCAATCTGAAAATGAAATTATTAAATGGTATGACCGGGAACAACACAATAACTTTGATGTTTGTGCCGATGATCATTGTCAGAGATTTCAAGGGGTTACAAAAGTAACATCAGAGATAACCATTAAAGCAGTATCCCAAACAAGGGGAGTTGTATTACTGAGTGATGATAAGATTTGCGACACAAGATATTCAAAATCCTGTGGAGGTGTAACTGAAGACTTTGAAAATGTTTGGGAGCCTGTTAAATTACCTTATCTTATCTCTGTTATAGATTATGCTCATCCATCAGAAAATTTTAATCTCGACTTTTCAAATGAAAGAAATTCCCGAAAATGGATACTGGGCAATGTGCCATCATTTTGCAATACTCATGATAAAATCATGCTCTCACAAATTCTGGTAGATTATGATCAGGAAACAACAGATTATTTTCGATGGCAGGTTGAATACAGCCAGGCGGATCTATCATCAATTATTAAAGAGAAAAGCGGGATTGATTTTGGAGATATTTTGGATTTAATTCCTTTAGAGCGGGGTTCATCGGCAAGATTAATTAAACTAAAAATTGTTGGAAGCAAAAAAACTCTGATTGTAGGAAAAGAGTTGGAAATCAGAAGACTGCTTTCATCAACCCATCTGTATAGCTCTGCCTTTGTGGTTGATAAAGAAATTGGAAATGATAATGTACCTGAAAAGTTTATTATTCACGGTGCGGGTTGGGGACATGGTGTTGGACTTTGTCAAATCGGTTCTGCAGTGATGTCGGAGAAAGGATATCAATTTGATGAAATTCTTCTCCATTATTTTTCCAATGCGTTATTAAAAAGGATTTATTAAAGTTTATGAAAATCCTTTACAGTTGCTTATCTAAAAGCTGGGGTGGGATGGAAATGCTTACCATCAACGCAATTAAACAGCTCCTAAACAGAAATTATTCTGTTGAATTAATCTGTTCTGCTGATAGTAGAATTCATATTGAAGCAAATAATCTTGGGTTAATAATTCATCCTGTTAAAGCCCCCGGTTATTTTCATCCGTTTACATCTTTAAAAATTAGCTTACTAATACGGCGCAATAATTATGATCTGATTCATACACAAGCATCAAAGGATTTATGGCTGCTTGTACCAGCTCTAAAACTTGCCGGGAGCAGCATCCCGTTGTTTTTAACCAAGCAGGTTGGATCGTTCATTATAAAAAAAGATTTTATGCATCGGTTTATTTATAAAAGGGTGAATGTGGTGCTTGCTATTAGTGAGGTGATAAAAAATAATTTGCTTGAAACATGCCCGCTGGCAGAAGATAAAATTATTATATTACCCAATGGAGTTAATACTCAAAAATTTGATGCGGGGAAAGTTGATAAAGAAAAGATTAGAGAAGAATTTAATATCGGAGAAGATAAAATTGTTCTCGGTATGCTTGCCCGGTTCACTCCAGGGAAAGGTCATGAGGAATTTTTATCTGCTGCTGTCGAATTAAATACTAAATTCGATAACTTAATATTTTTAATTGCTGGTGAAGCAAGCAGAGGAGAAGAGGAATACGCAGAGGGGATTAAAAAAATGGTAATTGACCTGGCATTAAAGAACGTAATATTTACAGGATTCAGAAGTGATACGCCGGAGATTTTATCTGCAATGGACATTTTTATATTTCCTTCACATTCAGAGGCATTTGGAATTGCACTTGTTGAAGCAATGTCTATGGGTATACCTTCGGTGTGTACCAATTCCGATGGGATTCTTGATATAGTTGTTGATGGTAAAACCGGCTATCTTTTTGAGAAAAAAAATGAAAAAGATTTAGTAAAGCAAGTAGAACTCTTATTAAATTCTTCCACCAAAAGAAAAGAATTTTCTCTTGCTGCAAGAACCAGAGCTGTATGTATTTATGATTTTGAAATCCTTACAGACCGCGTTTTGAATGTATATAAAAAAGTAATTGAACAAAGTAATTAGATAAGACTTCTGAAAAATTTATCATGGTCGTATTGATCCCGATTTATCGGGAGAAATATCTCGATTTTTATTATAAAACAGACTCTTCACTCCCGACTTCCGGTAGACAGGTCGTTCAGAGTGACAGTAATAGAATAATTTAGAAGTCTCTAGATAAAAATTGTTCTTATCTCTAAATTTTATTTATATAAAATTATATGCCTGGTAAAACAATCACAGCATTTTTCCCGTTACTATATGAAAAAGTTGCAGTAGAAAATGTAAATATGCTGCGAAAGTTTAAGGCTGTACAAAAAATTAATTTATTTTCTGCAGCTTCCTGTGATAAAGAATTTAGTAACTGTACTGTCACACAAGTTTCTTCGTCCCTCTCCTCAGAATTTATTAACTACATAGTTCAATTTACAGAAGATGATTTTTTACTGTTGGAACTTAAAGGCGCACTTATAGATTTAAATGAACTTGATCTCGATAGCCAATTAAAGGTTGCAGAATCTTCAGGTGCCGGGATTATTTATTCAGATTTTTATGAACTGAGTGATGATAATAAAACACCACATCCTCTTATAGATTTTCAACCTGGAAGCATAAGAGATGATTTTGATTTTGGACCATTAATACTTTTGAGCAGAAAGGCTTTGGTTGCTTCGATTGATGAAGCATCAAATTATAAGTATGCCGGGATTTACAACTTGATGCTAAACATATCCAGAAATTTTCCCATAGTTAGAACCCCGGAGTATCTTTATTCTTCTACTATAACTGATACAAGAAAATCCGGTGATAATCAATTTGATTATGTCGATCCTCAAAATCGTGATATGCAAATAGAGATGGAAAAAGCCGTAACTCTACACCTGAAAAATATTGAAGCACATCTGGAACCCATTACCGGGACGGTGGATCTTATTACTGAAAGTTTTGAAAATGAGGCATCTGTTATTATTCCCGTTAAAGATAGAAGCAAAACAATAATAGAAGCTGTAGAATCTGCGTTGATGCAAGAGACGGATTTCGCATTTAATATAATTATTATTGATAATCATTCAACCGATGGAACAACGGAAAGACTAAGTGAATTTGCGAAAACAAAAAATAATCTGGTTCATATCATTCCGAATCGAAAAGATCTGGGCATAGGTGGGTGTTGGAATGAAGGTATTACACATTCACAATGCGGTAGATTTGCAATACAGTTGGATAGCGATGATTTATATATAAATAATACTGTTTTACAAAAAATCGTTAACAAATTTTATGAAGAAAAGTGTGCGATGATAATTGGCAGTTACAAGTTAACCGATTACAATATGAGAGAGATCCCCCCCGGTATAATTGATCATAAAGAATGGACTGATAAGAACGGGCATAACAATGCGTTAAGGGTGAATGGATTAGGAGCCCCAAGGGCTTTTTACACCCCGATAATCCGGAAAATAAAATTTCCAAACGTAAGCTATGGTGAAGATTATGCAATTGCTTTAGCTATTTCAAGAGAATATAAAATTGGCAGGATTTACGAACCAATATATTTGTGCCGCAGGTGGGAAGGAAATACTGATGCCGATCTTAGTATTGAAAGACAAAACGAAAATAATTACTACAAGGATTCAATTCGAACAAAAGAGATAATAGCAAGACAAGAGTTAAATAAGTTAAGAGGGAGAATCGAAAACAATTGAGCGAATCAAGAATTATTACAAATGAAAATGTCCTGGCATTATTAAAAGTAGAAGATTACGTTAATGCAGCAAAACAGTTGTTAAGATTACAACGTAAAGATTGGAGCCAACTTGATTCGGGTTATAAAAACTTAACGTCTATAAAAACAAAATCATTTTGGTTTGATGGATTTAAAATAGGACTTCAGTTTAATCAGGGCAGATTTAAATCTACTTCAGCAAAGGTGGATGCAGACACAATTCAAAATCGTAAGTGTTTTTTATGTGATGAGAATTTACCTATAGAACAAAAAGGTATAAAGATACTACCGGGTTATATTTTGCTTTCTAATCCATATCCGGTTTTCCCCGAACATTTTACTATTGTATCAATCATTCATAAACCGCAGGAAATATTATCATCATTTAATGATTTAATAAAAATAAGTAAAATCCTGTCCGGCGGCTATTCACTTATTTACAACGGACCAAGGTGCGGGGCATCGGCTCCGGATCATTTACACTTTCAGGCAGGCACAAAACAGTTCATGCCGATTGAGAATGATTTTCATTCATTAAAAAACGAATTCGGTGAATTTATTTTTGAAGATGAAATAGGAACCATAACGGTTATTGATGATGGATTGAGAAGATTTATAAGCTTGGAAACGAATGACGAAAATATGTTAAGTAAAATATTTAACCGGGTTTATAAAATTTACACAAGATTGAATTCTGGGGAGGGAGAACCAATGCTGAATATTATTTGCAATTATTATGAAGATTATGGCTGGAATGTAATTATATTTTTGAGAAGCAAACACAGGTCTTTCCATTATTATCTTGAAGAAGAAAACCGGATATTATTAAGCCCCGCAGCAATCGATCTGGGAGGGGTATGTATTACTCCTGCAGAAAAAGATTATGAGAAAATTGATAAGGAGTTACTTAAAAATATATTAAGTGAAGTATCCTTAAATAAAGAAAGCCTTGAATATATTAAAACAGAATTGAAGAAAGAGTTTGGATAATATTCATTTTAATCCCGAAGGTGTTTGAGGAACCGACATTAATTGCTCAAATAATTCCCATCTTCTTTTTGGGTAATCGTCTGTACCGCCGTTTAATTCAATATAGCTTTTAACTAAATCTTCTCCCAGATTATAGTTAATAACATAACTTCTGTACTTCATTATAAAATCAAGTTTTTTCTTTGCTCTTTTTTCCGAAAGAAGCTGGTAATTTGTTTGGTAAGCAATCGTTTCTTCCTTTGTCCAATTATTATCCAGGTAATTTCTGGCGGCTTCGTTTCCAGCATAATTTAAACCTTTCAACAGACTAAGAATACGATAATAAAGATCAGCATTATTCGAATTTATTCCAGCCAGTGGGAATAATACTTCTTGCTCAAACTCTATTTGTTCATTACCGGGAAGAACAACCTGAATTCCATAATTAGCTGTACCTTCTGCAATAAGTGAAACAGGACTGAAGAGAGGATACACCGAAAATTCTATCCACCCTTTTTCTTTAACGAAATTCTTTTCTAACAGTGCGTTAAAAACATGATGCCCAGGGTAACCTTCATGTGCAGCTAAATCGATTACTCTGTCAATCTGCATTGGTAAATCAGTATTTACCTGGATAAGACTGAAGCTGTTTCCTTTATACCAATTATATGCGCCCCACGGTTTGTTCTTAACAAACTCAACTTCAAAGTTTTCTTCATCGGGAAGTTGTATGTATTGTAATGTTCTTTTTCTGCACTCGTTTATTGCCACAGTAAAAACAGTATCAAGTTTATCTGGTGGAATAATAAATTGATCTTTAAAATCATTTAACCTTTTAGACAATTGACCGTTGCCGGGAACAATTTTATTAAGTTCATCAATTATCTTTTGAAAATGTTCTTTGTTATAATGAGGTACCTCGGTATCGTAAAGTATCTTCGCTTCTTTATCGAACGGAAATGTGCCGCCGGAAATTATAAATATCATTCCTTTAATTGATAGAATTTGCTTATAAAGAAAGCGATAGCGCAATGTTTCAAGTTCAGTTGCCTGGTAATCTTTAAGTGCATCTAACTTATTAAGCAGGGCGTCTGTTTTTTTATTTAATGAATTTATAAGGGTTGAATCAATTTCTTTTTGATCAGCTTTGTTCGGCTTCCATTCCGCTGGTCCGTAATAGGCATCAACATAATCGGGTTTGTATATTCCAATCTCTAAGACGAGTTTTACATATTGTGCAGCAATTTCATTCATTTTTAATTCTAATTCGTTAATTGATTTTTTATTCTGATCGCCACAGGCAAATATAATTAATAACATTAATATAGAGATTGAAAAAACACGCATGATGTTTAGTTAATTCCTCGCGGCATAAGTATTTATGAAATGATCAGATAAATTAATGAAAATTATTTTCTTCCGGATTAGGATATAAAACAAATGTAATGCATAGCTATCGGCAATAAGTAACTTTAAAAAAAAGAAATATAATTATGTAAAGTTTATATTTTATAGTTGGCTAAAACTCAAAGCTGAATATAAATTGATCAATAGGAGTTCGGAATGTTTTAATAAAAAAAGCCAGGCATTTGCCCGGCTCTAAACATTGTTCAAACTACAAAAGTTATTACTTTATTTTCTTGGTAACTTTCTGTGATGGGAATACTGCATCTTTAGCTTGCTTTGAAATTTTGAATTTCAAAACTTTCTTTGCAGGAATAACCATAGATTCACCTGTTGCAGGATTTCTGCCCATTCTTTTCTTCCTGCTTGCAACAGTTAATTTACCAAGTCCGGGAATAGTGAAATCTCTTTTCGCTTCTCTATGAGAGAGACCAACTAGCTCATCCAAAAACTGATTTGCAAGTTTTTTTGTTGAACCGAGTTTATTTGACAGGTGATCAACGATATCACCTTTTGTCATTGGTTTTGCAGCCATTATGTTAACTCCTTTTTAAATTGTTTAAATACGGACGCCAAGATATATATTATTTTTCTTAAAAGAAATAATTTTTGAAATATATCTAAAATAAAATATCTCCGAAGTCCCCGCCAGAAAGGGAGTTCAGATGCCGGTTGGTTTTTACTTCAGGTTAATATCACTTTGTGGCTTACTCTATTAATAACTATTTTTTATATTTTAAAATAGAATATTCTCATCCAAAAAAATTAATGATAAAGTATCTTCCCATATTTTTCCTGCTGAATTATTTGAACATATTTTCACAAATATCAGATTCATTAGATAACATCCCGGACAGCTTAAAAGTTGATCCAATCTCTGTAAACGCAGCTTATGATTCACTTTTCGCACTTGATTCCTCTATGGTTAGAGAGGAAACCGTATTCCCGGATACATTAATTCCGTTGCAGGCAATACCGTTAACCAATGTTTCTAAATTAATTAATCGGCGCTCTTTCCTCTTTTATAACTACCGTTACACCGGTGATTTTCTTCGTTCCTATTCATTGAATTTTGTAAAAGACCTTGCATTTATGGGGCAGCCAAATGAAAGTTTCATATATGGAGTAGGCAATGGCGGAATCAGTTTTTTGCAGGACGGAGTGCTGTGGAATAACAGATTTACGAATTCACTGGATTTAAACCATATACAGAGCGAGGATATTGACTCAATAGAAATCGTTCCATCCCCCAGAGGATTTTTATATGGTACATACAATAACCCGGTAACAGTAAACTTTATAATGAAAGATTTTCTTTCCCGTGAACCTTACTCGAGAATAAAATATTATGAGGGGCCCTATGGCGAAGCAATGATTGATGGAAAGTTTAGTGCACGGATTTATAAAAGATGGAATTTATCGTTTGATCTAACGAACAGAAGTGCCGATGATCGTTACATTAACAGTGATTACAGTATTTGGCAGGTTAACACAAAGCTGAAATATTTTTTGTCAAATTCAGTTAACCTCAGTGCAAATTACAGCTTTGTTGATTCTGATGTTGGCTTGAACGGCGGTGTGGATGTGGACAGCATCTCTAATCTTACAAGCGACATTAACTCAGTATTATATGATAATTTAGCTGCGCCTGTAGTTTATCCTAATAAAGTTCAAAGTGTTCTTAATCATAATGTTAGTTTGAGGATGCATGCCATCCCTTATACAAATGCTAAATTGGATTTAACCACTTACTATAAATACGATTTTATAGAAATAAAAGATAGCCGGGATTCCATCAGCACTACAGATAGTAATGAGAACAAGACAATAGGCGTGTCTTTAAATTACAATCATAATTGGGGAATTACATCGCTGCAAGTATTAGGAAATTATGAGAAGAGTGACATACATTATAATCTTAATATTAATGGTGGTGATAGTGTGCAGCATTCCTGGGATAAGAATTACATTTCCGGTGCCGCAATATTTTCCGGTTATTTATTGGATAAAACTTTAATACCATCTGTATTTTATAGATATACAAATGAAGACATATCATATATTAGTCCGGAAACCGTTCATAATTTATCAGGCTATGGAATTGATATCAAGTATATTATTAACAATGCTCTTTCATTTTATGGCGGCTATTCTTCTTATGCACAAGGACAAAGCGATAATAATGTAAATACACTTGAACTTGGTGGTAAATATATGAGCAAAAATTTATTTGTAGAGTTAAGATATTTTAGTAGAAGAGACTTGTATTTACCTTCTCATTTTATACCTCCCTTTGCCCCCGATGTTCATTTTTCTCTGGTGGGAAATGTAGATGGCATTGGGCTGTCATTTAGTTATCAATATTGGAAAATATTATTTGAATCAAATGTATCCCACTATTTCACAGAAGAAAAGGATAAATTAATAAATTTACCCGATGTCCAGTTCATCAATGGAATTTATTTAAATGATATGTTCTTTGACGGTAATCTAAAATTGAAGGCTGGCTTTGTTTTTTATTACACCGGACAGAATTTTATTCCCGGAAGAGAAATCAATGTTGACGCATCAAACAAAATAGATTTTACGTTTGCGGGAGAAATAAGAAGAGTGGCAATAGTTTACTTTGCCTGGGAGAACCTGTTCAATAATCAGTATTTCATCACACCGTTTTATCCAATGCCGGAAAGGAATATAAGATTTGGGATTTCGTGGGAGTTGTTTAATTAAACCCCTTTGTCACTTCGTGACATCTTCCCTTATGAAGGGGAGAATAGTTATATGCTGGAATTAATAATCTAAAGACTTAACATATCTTTAAACTTAATAGCCTGTCTTCTTGATACTTCCACTTTTTGACCGTCTTTAAGTTTTACAAGTAACCCGCCATTAAGCCATGGCTCTATTGAGGCAATCCATTTAAGATTAATGATATGTTTTCTATTTGCCCTGAAGAATGTTTTATCATCCAGCCGTTCGTCAAGGTAGTTTAATGTTCGAAGAATAAGCGGTTTGTTATCCCCAAAGTAAATTCTTACATAATTTCCTTCCGATTCAAATAGCCGGATTGTTTCCAATTTAACAAACCAGCATTTTTCGCCATCTTTAACAAATACCTGATCAGTTTCGGCTAAATTTTCTTTATCCAGTTCACCAATTATTTTTTTACGCTTCTTCTCTATCAATTTATTTACGGTTTCTTCAAGTCGTTTTGGCTCGATTGGTTTAAGCAGATAGTCGAGAGCGTTGTACTCAAATGCTTTTAGCGCATACTCATCGTAAGCAGTAACGAAAATTACTATTGGCACGCTATCAAGTTCTTCGAGCATCTCGAAACCTGTTTTACCCGGCATCTGTATATCAAGGAAGAGCAGGTCTGGTTTGAGCTGTTGTATTTTCTCAAGTGCATCATCTGCATTTACAGCTTCGCCAACTACTTTTATTTCTTTAAATGGAGCCAATAATCTTTTTAATTCTGTTCTGGCTAATCTTTCGTCGTCAATTATTAATGCTTTCATTAATTTGATCCTCCTATTTGTTCGTGCCCGGCAATACCGGGATTGATTGGAATTTTTAATCTGGCTAATACTTTGTTATTATTTTCATTAAGAATAGAAAAGGAAGCCTTTTCACCGAAGAGTAAATTTAGCCGGTGTTTTGTATTGGCAATACCAAAACCCTTAGAATTCTTTAAAGCGTCATCTTCAAGATGCCCGTCATTTCTTATCTCAACTAACAGTTCCGAATTTTCAATTTTTGAATCGATGCTAATTTCACCGCCTTGTGTCATCTTTGAAATACCATGTTTTATTCCATTCTCAACCAAAGTCTGGATCATCATCGGTGGGATCTCAACACGGGCAGCAGAACTTTCTATATTTAGATTATATTTAAGCCGTTCTTCAAATCTCATTTTTTCCAGATCAAGATAATCTTTAACAGTTTCTAATTCATCACTAAGCGGAACTCTCTCCGATCTTTCCATTTTAAGTGAGTACCGCAGAATGTTAGAGAGTTTTGTTAATGCAATTTTTGCTCTATCCGGGTCCTCCTCTATCAAGGCACGTATACCATTCATCGCATTAAACATAAAGTGCGGGTTTAATTGTGTCTTAAGTGTTTTTAATTCATAGTCTTTCACTGCAGCTTCCCATATAAGGGATTCTATTTCGGTTTTTTTATAACTCTCCAGGTAGTGAATGGAAAAATATATAAGTGCCCAGAGCGAAGATATACCGGCAGTAATTATAAAACCAATAATCGGTTTTATTATGGCGTAATCCTGTTTCACTATTGCGCCCGAAAAAAAAATTACTGAATACGTTACACCATAAATTGCAACACCAAGAATAATAATTGAAAGTATTACATTGGGTATAATTTCCTTTAGCGGAAGACCAAGCCAGTTTCGCTTTTTTATTACGCCTCTAAAAATATGTGTAAAGCCGATACCAACTATTATATATGAGATACCGCTAATGATTCTCTCCCACCGTAACTCTTCAAATGAAGATATTATAAGAAAAGTAACAAGTACAAAAGCACTCCATCCAATTATTTGGCAAAGCCAGTATAACTTTTTTCGGCTGATATTTACTTCGTACAAAGAAAACTTCCTTAAACTTGTTCTTGCAGGTTGAAAATTTAAGTTCACAATTACTTGCATTAAATATAAATGTAGCTGTACTAAAACAAAACCATTTTAGAGATAAAATAAGTCCGGCATGTGACCGGACTTAATAATTTTGAAGATGAAAAATAACCTACAATAAACAGTTTACAACAATTTTTTCTTTTAATGGTTATATAAAATGTTGTGCGGTTTGAATGATAGGAAATAGAATGTGAGATTCACTGTAAAGCAAGTCTCACTAAAAATTAAAATGATAAAATATCGTTATAAATCACAAATGCCATTAGTAACAATAGAACAATTAGCCCGGTATTCTGTATAGCAATTTTTATTTTAACTGGGATCTCTCTTTTGGTAATTCCCTCAATTAAAATGATGATCAAATGCCCGCCGTCTAAAACCGGGAAAGGCATTATATTTATGATGGCTAAGCTTAAACTAAGCATTGCAAGAAAGTATAAGAAACTTAAAAACCCTCTGTCTGCTGATTTTGCAGCAAATTGAGCTATCTTAACAGGTCCGCCAAAAGCTTTTCCAAATTCTATTTTTCCACTAAAGACTTTTCCTACCATATTAAAGGTTAGATCGGTAATCATAACAATATCTGCCAAACCCATATAAATGGACTCAAAAAATCCGTACGTTCTATAATGTGAAGATCCACCTGCAAAGCCGGATATAATTCCTATTCCAATCATACCGTCTTTGCCCGGAGTAACTGAAAATGTAAGTGTGTCTTCCCCTCTCAGCATTACAATAGATATTTCTTTTTGAGGATTACTGCTAATTCTTTTAATTACTTGTTGATTAGAAAAAATGGGGACATGATTAATTTTCAGAAAAATGTCACCACTCTTTATTCCCGAAGCCATAGCAGGAGAATCCTTTAGTACTTCACTTATTCCGGTTCTGATCCCTTCCGGTGTAAGGAAATTTAATTGAGATTCATCTTCCGGAATTCTTGAACGGGGAATAAATATGGTTTTCTCCATTCCGTTTCTTTGTACAACAACATTTACATCTTCACCCAGGGAATGTATGAATAATTGTGCTATTACTTCTTCCCAATATTTAACCTTTTCACCATTTATTGAAATAATCTTATCATGAGATTTAAATTTTAGTGAGTCAGCCAGACTTCCATCTCCGACGTAGGCAATGGTTGTTGTGTTAGTTACCGGTTTACCCTGGAAGAAATTTCCACCCCACAATATTGCCCAGGCAAGCATTAAATTCATAACAACACCAGCGGTAATTACAAATATTTTCTGCCATATCGGTTTTGAGCGGAACTCGTAGGGTTGTGGCTCTTTATCAGCAAATTTAGTATCAAAACTTTCATCCACCATTCCCGAAATCTTTACATAACCACCTAATGGAAGCATCGATAATCTATAATCAGTGTTCCCTTCACCTTTAAAATCTTTTGGCAGCGCACCGAAAGTAAAACCTGTTTTTTTATTCCATCCAATTAATCTTCTGCCAAAACCTATTGCAAAAACTTCCACCCTCATACCACATAGCTTTGCCGCAGCAAAATGTCCGAATTCATGAATGAATACAAGGATACCGATTGAAAGAGCAAAATATATTATATAATCCATTAAGTTAAGACCCTTTTTAATTTAACTTTCTAACAAATTCACGAGTTTCCAGATCACAAGCAAAAATCGTGTCAAGATCCGGTGATTGATGATTTCCAATTTTTGCAAGAGTTTTTTCTATCAATGCAGGAATGGTTGAAAATTTTATCTCCTTATTTAAGAATTTTTCAACTGCAATTTCATTTGCAGCATTAAGTACGCACGGTGCTGTTCCCCCGGTATCTAACACATCAAATGCAAGTTTTAAGCATTCAAATTTTTCAAGATCCGGTTCGTAAAAACTTAACGTTCCAATTGCTGCCAGGTTAGTTCTTTCAAATTTGTTCTCAAATCTTTCAGGATATGTAAGTGCATATTGAATAGGCAATTTCATGTCCGGTAAACCCATCTGTGCTTTTATAGATCCATCCCTGAACTGAACCATTGAATGTACAATTGATTGAGGGTGAATAACAACATCGATTTTATTTGTTGGAAGACCAAATAACCATCTTGCCTCGATAACTTCAAGTCCTTTATTCATCATAGTAGCGGAATCAATTGTAATTTTATTTCCCATTTCCCAGTTAGGATGATCAAGTGCTTCTTCTACAGTTGCATGATCGAAGAACGATTTATCTTTATTGAAAAACGGTCCGCCCGATGCAGTTATTATTAATTTTTCTACATCGCCTATATTTTCTCCAACAAGGCACTGATAAATTGCACTGTGTTCTGAATCAACAGGAATTATCTCTGCACCGTATTTTTCGCAATAACTTTTTACAACCTCTCCCGCAACTACAAGAGTTTCTTTGTTTGCCAGGGCAATTCTCTTTCCTCTTTTTATCGCCTCCATTGTTGGAGCAAGTCCTGCATATCCAACCATTGCACCCAAAAAAATATCATAGTCTATTTCAGATGCTGCAGTTATTAATCCCTCCGAGCCGACTAATAATATGCATTTGGCAGGAAGCTGATTCTCCAAATTTATTGCAGCCTCTTTATTTTTAACAACAACACATCCCGGCTTAAACTCATTTACTTGTTCAAGGAGAAGAGTTGTATTAGTGTTAACTGTTAATGCTGAAACTTTAAAGTGATCGGGGAAATTTCTGATTACGTTAAGTGTGTTTACACCAATCGAACCGGTTGAACCTAAGACAAATACATTTTTCATAATAATTTTCTATAAAAAGCTTTTAAATGTAAAAAAATAGGGTTTCTAATACAATGTAGTTTATTACAGGAAATCTTAAACTTTAAATACAAAGTGAAAAATATTTTAGTAAAACCCATTGCTTAATATTCACCTTGATACGTCGTTTTTAATTACTATTTTAGAAATATGTTATTAAGATTGTTCATCATATTTGTTCTATCTTCTTTTATTCTGTTTGCACAGAACAACAGCATCTTGCTGAACAAATTTGCTCTTGCCGAAAGCTATGAAAATTCGGGTGATCTGGAGAAAGCTGTTAAAATATATGAGGAATTATACGAACTTGAGCCGAACAATAATTTCTATTTCGAATCACTTAACCGTGCTTATGTTGGTTTGAAAAATTATGCTGCATCTGTAAATCTGATTGAAAAGGAAATTACCAGGCGCTCTAAAGATATTAATTTGCACGGGCTACTCGGTTCTACTTATTATCTAATGGGAAATGAAGAAAAAGCATTCAGTACATGGGACAAACCATTTTCATTAAATGAACCAAATCCGATTACTATCAGGGTAATTGCTAACTACGCTATTCAGAGACGTGCGTTTGAAAAGGCGATTGATATATACCTAAAGGGAAAGAATATTACCAGTGATGGAAATATCTTTTCGAATGATCTGGCTCAACTTTACTCAATAACAATGCAGTATGAAAAAGCGACAGCAGAATATTGCTCTATTCTTTCCGCAGATCCTTTACAGCTTCAAACAATTCAAACAAAAATCCTTGCTAATGTAAATAAACCAAATGCATTAAAGGCTTCAATCCCAGTCGTTGAAAAATATTTGAATGACGACAATCTGAGTTTTTCATATTTGTTAGCAAGATTGTATATCGAGAACAAAGAGTTTGATAAAGCTTATGAAATATATCTTGATATTGATAAGAAGCAATCTGAAAACGGAGATGAACTTTACCGTTATGCAGAATTTCTGTTTAAGGAAGCCCAATACAGTCTTTCAAGAAATGTATATAGATCAATAATGGAGCTATTCCCAAATTCACCATTAATAACTTCTGCAAAATTAGGATATGCAAAAACATTGGAAGCAATTTTAATGGGGGACTTTACTAAACAGCTTCCTCTGTGGAAACCTTATTTTATTAAACATCCGTATGAATCGGATGATATTGAAGAAACAATTGATGCTTTTAATGAAGTGGTTAGATTATATAAAAATTCGGAAGCAGCTTATGAAGCTATGTTAAGAATTGGGATGATAAAATTTTATTTACAAGATAATCAAATTGAAGCAAAGCAATACCTTAATAAAATAATAAAGGAAACCCGGATGGGGGTAAGCATTACAGAAGCTTATAGCAGGCTTGGTGAAATTGCCTTACTTAATGGTGATTTAGCTGAAGCAGAAAAAAATTATTCACAAATTACCATACTTGCCAACGTCGACATTCAAATAATTAATGATGCTAAGTACAAACTGGCAAGGATTAAACTCTATCTCGGTAAGATTGCGCAAGCTAAAAAGCTATTAGCAGATGTTATGATAAATTTAAAGGATAATAATGCAAATGATGCTCTGGAATTGTCTTTACTGCTGAACACTTCAAAGAATGACTCATCTAACCTTATGCTTTTTGCGAATGCAGAATTTTTAGCTGACCAGAAAAAATTTAACGAAGCAGGAAAAAAATACAAGCTGTTAGCAAATAATCCACAGGTTTTTATACTTCACTCGGTTGCAAGTTTAAGAATGGCCGAAATGGAACTTGCACAGGATAATTATCCACACTCAATTGAATTGTTTGAAAAAGTTTTTGAGGAAGGAGAAAAAAACATTTATAGTGATAAAGCATTATATTTGCTGGGTGATATTTATCAGTATGGGATTGGTGATAATACAAAAGCCGTGGAAATGTACGAAAAACTTCTTATTGAATTTCCAGCATCAATTTACATTGATTATGCAAGAGTTGAAATAATTAAGTTAAAAGATAAACTAAGTTAGGAAAGTTATAATGGCTAAAAAGCAGAATCAAAAAATAGTTAAATGTTCTTTTTGCGCGAGAGACGGCAATGAAGTCGGCAGTATGATAGCCGGACCAGATGTGTACATTTGTGATATTTGTATTGCCAGCAGTGTTGATATATTAAAAAATAATCTTGCTGCCTATAACAACACAAAATTAATTGAGAAACAAAAACATACACCTCAGTCATTAAAAAAGGCAATTGATGAATATGTAATCGGGCAGGAAAGAGCAAAAAAAGTTCTTGCGGTTGCGGTATATAATCATTACAAAAGAATAAATTCACGCTCAACATTCTTTGAATTGGATGATGTGGAAATTGAAAAAAGCAATATCCTTTTAATTGGTCCAACCGGTGTAGGGAAAACACTTCTTGCACAAACTCTTACAAAGATACTAGATGTTCCATTTGCAATTGCAGATGCAACAACACTTACGGAAGCAGGTTATGTTGGTGATGATGTTGAGACAGTTTTGGTTCATTTACTTCAGGCAGCAGATTATAATCTTGACCGGGCACAGAAAGGAATAGTTTATATCGATGAAATTGATAAGATAGCCAGAAAAAGTGAAAGCACATCTATAACAAGAGATGTTTCCGGTGAAGGTGTGCAGCAAGCCCTGCTTAAAATTCTTGAGGGGACAGTTGCCGGAATTCCTCCTAAAGGCGGAAGAAAGCACCCGGAACAAAACTTAATAAACCTTAACACTAAAAATATTTTGTTCATCCTTGGTGGAGCATTTGACGGGATCGACAGTATAATCGCAGCAAGAATAAATAAAAATAAAATGGGTTTTCGTTCTGATTTAAAAGATAAGAAATCAGAAGAAGACCTATTGCAGCATATACAACCCGAAGATTTGCTGAAATATGGGCTGATACCCGAATTGATTGGAAGAATTCCTGTTGTTGCCCCTCTTCAGACTCTTTCTGAGCAAGCAATGAAAAGTATACTTACAGAACCAAGAAATGCTATTCTTAAACAATATAAAAAACTGTTTATGATGGATGGAATTGAACTTGAGTTTGATCCTTTTGCTATTGATGATATTGTACAAAAAGCAATGGAGAGAAAATCCGGTGCCAGGGCACTTCGTTCTATTGTAGAACACTTTATGCTCGATATAATGTATGATCTGCCGGGTAAAAAAAGTGTACAGAAATGTATTATAACAAAGGATGTTATTAGCAAAGGTAAGGAACCGTTATTCTTAAAAGCCGGAAAAAAATCTGCTTAACGTAAGAAGATAACCCCAGAATAAATTTCTATTAGCCGCACAATGATTTTTAAATCTCTGCGAAATATTTTTTTGCTGCTTTGTTTTTTTTCGTCAGTAATATGTTCCCAATCAAAAATTCTTATCTACATGGATTTAAACCAGACCGATCATCTGAAAGCTTATGGCATAACATTTCGTGCAATTGGCAATGGATACAAATCAGATTGGCTATTGAACTATCGCGGTGGTTCATTTTTGATTGATTACGATAGCAAGCTAACAGCAGAGTGCAGGCTGAAAGGGATTGCTTTTCAGGAAGTTTCATTCTCTGAAGCAGCTGATATTTATTCCTGGGTACAAAGTGATGAAAATAATATGGATGTAGTAAGATTGGAGAAATCTCCTAAGATAGCTGTTTATGTTCCACCGGGGTTTCAGCCATGGGACGATGCGGTTACGCTTGCACTTGAATATGCAAAAGTACCGTATGATAAAATTTGGAACGATGAGATATTGAAAGGAGACTTAGAAAAATACGATTGGCTCCATCTTCATCACGAGGATTTTACAGGACAGTACGGTAAGTTTTATGCAAGTTTCAGTAATGCTCAGTGGTATATAGATCAGCAGATTTGGTATGAGCAGAATGCAAAGCAAAACGGATTTAAAAAAGTATCCGAAATGATGAAAGCAGTATCGCAAACAATTAAAAATTTCGTGGGAAAGGGAGGTTTTCTCTTTGCGATGTGTTCAGCTACGGATAGTTATGATATTTCTTTGGCAGCGCAGAATGTGGACATTGCTGCACAGATGTATGATGGTGATGCTGCAGACCCTGATGCTCAAAACAAGTTAGAGTATAATAATACTCTTGCGTTTACGGATTTTAAATTAGAAATGAATCCTTATGTTTATGAATACAGCGATATTGATATTCAGCCGATTGAGATAGGAAATTTTAACAATGATTACTTCACTCTTTTTGAATTCTCAGCTAAGTATGATCCTGTACCCACTATGCTTACACAAGATCACGTGAGTGTAATACGGGGTTTTATGGGGCAGACAACAATGTTTAGAAGAAGCAGGATAAAAAAATCTGTTATCATCCTTGCAGAAAGAGAGGGAACCGATCAGGTAAAATACATCCACGGTAATTTCGGAAGAGGAACATTTACATTTTATGCCGGTCATGATCCCGAGGATTATCAGCACGCAGTTGGCGACCCGCCAACTGATCTGGCATTGTATAAAAATTCACTTGGGTATCGCTTAATACTTAATAATATTTTATTTCCTGCAGCTACAAAGAAGAAGCAGAAGACTTGAGGGGAAAAAATAAGTTGCTTTTAGCTTGTTTTTTTTTATACCTTATGGTTGAAGATTTTATCTAACAATTATTTAAGGGTACGAAATGTCTAAAAAAATAGTTGTTTTACTCTTTATTTTTATAGGCTTAATACAGTCCTGTAACACAACCGAGCCGCCTCCGCCGGGTGAGAAGATCACACTAACTCTTATTCTCGAAGATGTTTCCAGCATAGAAGCGTGGATAAAACTAACCACAAACAATTTACAACTTCCTACAACTATTACTTTAAAACAATCCGCCACGGGCGGAAATTCCGTAACTCAGGATATTGTCCTGAGCTACGCAGACACAGTTATTTATATTGATTCCCTTTTACCAAACACAACATACTCATTCCTTGCAGCCATACAACCATCCAACCATACAAACGAAGTGAAAAGCAATGTGCTTACCGTAACCACAATGGACACCACCAGCCACAACTTTACCTGGCAAACGTGGACTTTTGGTGAACACAGCAGCAGTGTACTTTATGATGTTGCAATAATTAATGAAGACTGCATATGGGCTGTAGGGGAGATTTATTTGAATGATTCCCTTGGTAATCCTGACCCGAACGCCTACAACGCAGTTCACTGGGATGGTACGGAATGGATACCTTTTAGAATTATGTTTTATACAATTTGCGGGCAACAAAATAGAACACCTTATCCAGCTTCCTCAATCTTTGCATTTTCAGAAAGTGACATCTGGGTTGGAATGCTCGGTAGTCAGGTAGCAAGATTAAACGGAACAACACAAGTAGCAACTTATTGTCTTCCAGTATCGGTTAGAAAGCTTTGGGGAGTTGATAATCAGAATATATATGCTGTCGGTGTAAATGGACAAATCGCCAGGTACAATGGCAGAGTGTGGACACGGATAGAAAGCGGAACGGATGCCGATTTGTCAGATGTATGGGGCACACCTGATGGTAATGAAATCTGGGCTTGCGGCTGGAGTAATCAAAGTGGGCGAGTTGCGATATTAAAAATAAAAGGAAATGGTGTGGAATCTATCTGGGATAGTCAAACAAATACAACTTTAAACATATATAGAGGAACTCTTTTAAACAGCTTATGGGCTAACGGGAACGGAGAATTTATTTTTGTTGGGGGTCAGGTCCTCAGACATTCACTTATAGATAAACGTATAGTAAGACTGGAATGGATAAGATATCCAAACAGAAGTAAAGTACTTGAACTTGGGAATTATGGTTACAGAATAAAAGGCAGCAATAAAAATAATATCGCTGTTGCAGGTGATGCGGCTATGATATGGCATTATAATGGTACAAGCTGGCATAAATACTCAGAATTACATAGCGAAAATGATAGACTATATGGATTAGCAGTAAATAATGATTTTATTGTTGCGGTAGGTAAAAGATTCGAAGCCGGTGTATTGGGTGGGGCATTATTAATTATAGGAAGGAGGTAAAAGAATGAATGAAAATCCGCCGCCAAAATAATTAGGTAACGGTAGTGCAACACCGTTACCCATAATACAAACAAATTTGAAACGACCGCTTCTTACGGGGTAAGAAGTGCCTTTTTGTTTGCAGTTTAAACATAATTCATTTTTTAATAAAAACTAAGGAGCCTTGAAATGAAAAATTTTGCAAAAATTGTGTTATTTCTTTTTTTAGTAACATATACCACATTACAAGCACAAGAATGTATAGTATTGACACCTCCCGGAGTTCCATCTGTTCCATTAAGTTCATTTGGTGATCCTGATGAACTTTCTTTATTTCAGCCTACAGAGGTGCGTACAATTTACATAGCTGCACATATAGTTCGCTCATCTAATGGAACAGGTGGAATTACCCAAAATGATTTGAACACAGCTATTCAACAACTTAAATTAGCATATACTGATGTAATGATAGATTTTGTACATAACCAAACTGACTATATAGACAATGATACATATGAAAACCTTACCCAAGCTGAATGGTTTGCTTTATCAAACATAAATACAGTTAGCAATAAGTTAAATGTATATTTCGTACCCGGAGCTGCAGGATTTAATGGAATTGCATTTTTAAATAGTAATAAATGCGCCGTAACAAATGCAGCAGCTATTAACGGAAGTACACTGGCTCACGAGGTTGGTCATAATTTATATCTTTATCATACCCACGGAACTGGTATAGAGGAGTTAGTTGATGGCTCAAACTGTACTGTAGCTGGTGATTTTTTGTGTGATACGCCTGCGGAGCCTTACAATAGTGGTTCTGGAATTAATGGATATGTTTTTACAAACACCTGTGTTTATTTTGGCACTTTTCGAGATGCAAATAATCAATTGTATACTCCTGATACAAATAATTTTATGGGGTTGGCACCCGCAAATTGTAGAGAAGATTACAGTTCTCTACAGATTCAAAAAATGAATCAAACTTTATCAACAAGTCTTTCATATCTCATAGAGGCTTCTGTTCCTTTGGCAAATAAAATTAGTGGAAACATTATTCCAAATATTCCAAATGTTCAAACAAGCACACTTACTGTTGTGGGTGTATCAACTGTTAATTCAGGCACCTCGGTAACTTTATTAGATGGAAACAGTTATGATATAAAAACAAACCAGGAAAGATTTCCAAATTACCTGAGTTACGGAACAATAAAACATAATAATTGGAACGGTCAATCTTCTCAATTCAAGTTAACGGAAAATTATACCATTGATAGAGCAGCTTCTCCTTTCAGAGATGCAAATAATATGGTTTTGAATTACAGCAAGATAGAAGTGAAGCTTGAAGGACAACTTATGGCTGGTAAGGGTGCCTCAGAGTTTCAAGATCCGTGGTTTATTTTAAGTAATGGAACTCAGCCCGGAAACTATTGGAAACAATTTAATTCATACTATGAGCCAACCGGTAATGAAGGAGCTACTGAAAAAGGAATATTTTTGAATCAAAATCCTGATCCAAATGATCCCAATAAACCTTACTACTCCGTTAAAGCAGACCAAACACAGGATATTTACTTAAATGAAACCGGTAAAACACACAGGTTTTATTTTCAAAACTGGAGCGGAACAGAGGTGCAGTTCGAAAACAATAACGCTTTAGAAACCGGCGTAGTCTTTCAGGATAATATTCAAGGAGTTGATCCTATAGCTCAGGCAAACCTAAAAGGCACACAGCTTTCAGATGACGCAGGGGCATTCTTAAACAACAGCCAGCGAAAGTTTGTACGAACAGATAACGGTGATCTGCATATGGTTTATGAAAGTATGGGTAAAGCATTTTATGAAATAAGCACTGATAATGGAAGTTCCTGGCAGATTGCTAATAATGGACAGCCATTAAGTGGTAGTGAAGATAGTAAGCTTCCGGCAATTGATTATGAAAGGGGTTCTTCTAATGACATTGCAATCGTCTGGCAAGAAAATTATGGTGGAAACTACAAGATAAAAATAGCAAATTTCCTTAACGGAAACTTTATCTTTAATGACAATGTTTTTTGGGATATTTACCTGCCATATAGTTACAATACAAATCCCGCTGTTGCTTGGGATGGCGACCGAAGGATATTGGTTGTATGGCAAAGAGAAGACGACGAATTTCAATCTGGATTGCCTTATGGAATTTTATACAGTTATGGTTCTTTTGAAATGACTGGTGGATGGCACTGGAACAAGATAGATGAGGGTGCGATACCTTCAACCAATTCTAATTCTATTAATCCGACATTAGTTGCAGATAAGGATTATAATTTAATACCTGCCGAATATCACCTGGCCTGGGAACAACAGGCAGGTTTTTATTCTTATATAAAATATTTTGAATTATCTGCTAGTGGGGGAGTAATAAATCCAACAACTGCCCTCGAAACTCCTTCCAATGGTGCGGGCTTTTGGACGAACCGCAAACCAAGTATTATCGTGGTAGACGATCATACACCCAGGCTTGTATGGATTGGTTATACTCCCTGGTATGGACACCGAACTGTATTTAGAGCAAAGCAAACAAACGGTTTATGGAGTTCAACAATTATTAATTATGGTAGTTATAGCACTGAGTCAGTCAATATAAATAGAACATACGATAACAATTACGCTTTTGTTTTTAGCGAATCATATACTGGTTATCAGAATAAGTATGTTAAAAATTCAAATTTGTGGACGATGAATAACTTAGGAACAACCGGCAGGGATATACAAGTTTGCAATGCTGATAACTTTTACAATATGTTTTGCCTGGCATTTCAAAGTAATGTAACACTACCATATAGATTTGTTCAATCATCAAGTTTCGGTAATCTTAATAAACAAAATAAAAAGAGAGAATCAATCGGAAGAGCAGCAATTGTAACTAAAGATAGCGCAGAGTTTATTTATGCGTTAGGCGATGTTTTATTGAATGATGAACCCATTAAATTTAAGGATGTTAAAGACACCATTCAAATAAACTCACAGCAAGAATTAAACAATTATCTAAAAAGCAAACCATTTTATTTGGATAATAGATCAGCACTTAGCTTTAGCGTAGTAAGCGGGGTTGTCAATCCCCGTGTTGCGCCAATGCTTTTAGAAGATGGTAAATATGTAAAATTTAAAGTAGAACTAATTGAGGATAAAACAGGCGAAATTCTTAATTCATTTGCTATTCTGGAATACAATGCAAATAATGTTGAAGAACTAACTAACCTCTCATTTAGTCTTAAAACTAGTGGAATGCGTAAAACGAAAGTACACCTAAAAATATTGTTAGATGAGAATATTTCCGGAGAGTATACTTTATCAGAATTGATTGCAGAAGATAGTGTATTACACATTGGCAAAGAGGGGTATCAAGAAGTATCTTTCGGAGGCGATTTAGCTGTTATAGAATATGCACTTGAACAGAACTACCCAAACCCTTTCAATCCCTCAACAACCTTAAAGTATCAAATCCCGCAAAATGGGTTTGTAACTCTTAAGGTTTATGATATTCTGGGTAAAGAAGTTGCAACTTTGGTTAATGAAGTGAAAACCCAGGGAAGATATGAAGTAAACTTTAATGCCTCAAATCTTGCAAGTGGTGTTTATCTGTACAGGCTTAATGTGAATGATTATGTTGATGTGAAGAAGATGATACTTTTAAAATAATATTACGTTTAGATATGCCAGATTTCAAAAATCTGGCATATCTTTCTTTATAGTTTTCAATTAATCTTTTATGTCATTGGATCTTTGTGTTTAAAGTATACAGCCAATTCATTTCACAAATTTTCACTAATTTTACACTTAAAGTTATCCGTCAATTCATTTCATCATTTATGAAAACAATAAAAATTAGAAACAGCACAGAAGAAATTAGCATTGGAAAAATTGTTTGTGTGGGAAGAAATTATGCTGAACACGCAAAGGAATTAGGAAATGAAGTACCTGAAAAACCCGTTGTTTTTTTAAAACCAACATCTGCAATAATTTTTTCCGGTGATGAGATAAAGTATCCATCCTTTTCGGAAGAAATGCATCACGAAGTTGAGTTGGTGTTGTTAATAGGAAACAAAATTAAAGATGCATCCTTAATAGAAGCTGAAAATGCGATTGCAGGTTACGGAGTGGGATTGGATATGACACTTCGGGATGTTCAAACAAATTTGAAGAGCAAAGGACACCCCTGGACGATTGCAAAGTGTTTTGATACATCTGCTGTTTTATCAGAATTTGTTTTGAAAGATGATCACAATCTTACTTTAGATGAAGAGATATTTTTAACCGTTAATGATGAAGAAAGACAACGTGATAAACTTAATAAGATGATCTTTAAACCTGGAGATCTGGTTCAATATCTTTCTTCATTAATGACTTTGGAAAAAGGAGATTTAATTTTTACAGGCACTCCCAAAGGAGTTGGTAAAGTTAATAAAGGAGATGTTATTAAAGCAGGAATAGTGGGCATAGCAGAATTAACTGCAAAGGTTTGCTAAAATATTCAAAACACAAATAACGAGCAGCAAACAAATTATAATTACCAATTCTCGAAACATCGACTTATTATTAAAATCAATTATAGTTTGAGAATTGTGATTTGAAGATTATTTGAATTTTGTTGTTTGTCTATTGGAATTTTATTTATTCAACTCACTCAGTGAATTTTTAATTAGCTCTTCCAACGTGCAGGCAGGGGATGAAGCTAAAATTTGCCTTACCACCTTTTCGGCAGTTGCATAATTATAGCCCAAAGTAGTTAACGCCGATACAGCTTCTTGTTTAACTCCGTGCGGCACAGTGCTCTCACCCTCAACTCTTACTTCACCGACTTTAGTTTTTAACTCTAAAATTAATCTATCAGCTGTTTTTTTGCCAATGCCCGGGATGGCAACCATCCGGGATACATCACCGTTCAGTATTGCCTCCTTTAAGTCTTCCGTTTGAATTCCGGATAAGACACCAAGTGCTAATTTCGGTCCTATTCCACTTATCGAAATAAGCAGTTCAAAAATTTCCTTTTCGGATTCATTATGAAAGCCGTAAAGTGTAATTGAATCTTCTTTAACATGTGTGTGAATATAAAGGGAGATTATTTCTTTGTTAGAAATCACTTCGAAAGTATTAATTGAAATGAAAACAACATAACCAACTCCGTTCACATCCAATAAAATTTTAGTTGGTTTTAATGAGATAATTTTGCCGCTTAAAAATCCAATCATCTTTCTGCTCTCATTCGCTTATTACTCTTTCAGGAAATGCTTCGGTAAATTGTTTCCAGCTCATACTTCCTTTTGTTGGCGATTTCATTCTGAATGCATGGCAAAGTGCAATTGCAAGTGCATCCGTTTCATCGGATTTCATATTCTTTTGATCAAAAACTAATATTGATTTTATCATAAACCCAACCTGCTCTTTTGTTGCAGATCCTCTGCCGACAACAGATTTTTTTATCTCGCGCGGAGAATACTCGCTTACGGGAATGTTGTTAAGAACCGCTGCCAGAATTGCCACACCTCTTGCGTAACCTATCTTCATTGCCGATTGAACATTCTTTCCGTAAAATGCTGTCTCAATCGCAAACTCATCCGGTTTATATAATTTGATTATTTTATTTATTTCTTGGTGAATAACTTTTAAACGTATTGGAATCGGCTTTGTGGAAGGCAGGTTGATTACCCCACTGGCAATTTTTGTAAATGTATTACTTTCATATTTAATGATGCCGTAACCTGTTACAGTTGTTCCGGGATCAATTCCGAGTATTATCATATTAATTTGGAACTGCCTAAAAGTATTAACTTAGTCTTTATAATAACAGTCGTAATGCTTTTAAGTTAACTCAAGTTGACCGGTAAATTTTTTTGTTATTAAAAAACCGTTGAAACGGTTATTACACTTTTTTTTCATTAACCTACGACTTAATCCGCCTGCGGCGGAGTGGGTTAATATACAAAACTTTATTTTTTTAACTGTTTCTCCGAAGGAGTCCCTTGGACAACGGTTTTTAATAAATCAGTTTTTAAACGGTCAACTTGAGTTAGTTAATACCTTAAATAATTATTGAATCAATTCTTTGTCAAAATCCGCATTGGAATATACGTTTTGTACGTCGTCATTATCTTCCATTGCTTCAATTAATTTCATTACTTTTTCTGCCTCATCTCCGTTTACACTAACAGTATTTTTTGCAATCCATTGTAAAGAGGCATTTTCAATTTTCAGATCTGCTGCAACCAATGCATTTCTTACAGTTTCAAACGATTCAAGATCTGTTTGAATTTCAAAATATCCTTCTTCTGTTTGAAGATCTTCCGCGCCGGCTTCCAGGGCAATATCCATTATCTCATCTTCAGTTCTATCTATGGATTGCAGTGAAATTATTCCTTTTCTATCAAACATCCACGCCACAGATCCGGTTTCACCCATGCTTCCGCCATGTTTGCTGAATATATGTCTTACGTCAGCAACTGTTCTGTTTTTATTATCTGTTGCAACCTCAATAATTATTGCAATTCCCCCGGAAGCGTATCCTTCGTATGTTAGTTCGAGATAGGTGACGCCTTCCAATTCACCTGTAGCTTTTTTAATTGCTCGTTCTATATTATCAGCCGGCATATTTGCAGCTTTTGCATTATCAACTGCCAAACGTAATCTGGGATTACCTGCAGGGTCTCCCCCACCTTCTCTGGCTGCAATTGCAATTTCTTTTATCAGTTTAGTAAATATTTTTCCTCGTTTTGCATCGGCAGCACCCTTCTTTCTTTTGATGGTTGACCATTTTGAATGACCGGACATTCCTAACTCTCCTGCAATGATACTTTTGTTTTGATATCTTTTAATCTGAACTGAGGGAAAGTTTTTTCAGCTCTTTCATATTTATCGATTGTGTAAACAATGTTTAATTTATCGCTGTTGGAATTCAGTAAAATATCATAATAATCTCCCATATTAAATCCAATGCAATCAAAAACTCTATCGGAGCCTTCCTGCTTAAAACTGCATAGCAGATGGTTATTCCCAACAATTCTCGGTTTACCTGATACATTAATATTTTCCGAAATGAATACAGGTCTCATATTTCCCGGACCGAACGGGGCAAACAGATCGAGCACTCTTAAAAACTTTGGAGTTATTTCAGAAAAATCGAGGGGTGAATCAATTAATATTTCTGGTAAAAGGTCATCCGCCGAAACTGATGTATGTACTACTGCATTAAATTTTTCTTTAAACTCGCTTAATTTGTCAAGCTTAATTGCAAGTCCTGCTGCAGCACGATGACCACCGAATTGGATAATAGACTCTTCACACTTTTGAAGTGCCTCATATATATCAAAGTTTGGAATACTCCTTGCGGATCCTTTCAAAACTCCGTCAACTGTGGTTAACATAATTGTTGGTCGGTAGTATTTTTCAACCAATCTTGAGGCAACAATTCCTATTACACCCGGGTGCCAATCCTCCTGATGTAAAATAATTGCAAAATCCTTCTCGAGATCAAGTGCATTATCTACCATTTGAATAGCAGCCTCAAATGTATTAACATCTATTTTTCTGCGTTCATAATTTTCTGTTTCCAGAATCCTGGCCAGATCAAAAGCATCATTCTTATTTTTAGTAATAAGAAGCTGAACTGCACGCTCAGCATCACCCATTCTTCCCACAGCATTAATTCTTGGAGCAATAGTAAATACAATTTGTCCCGAATTTAAATTGCCCGGCTGGAGATGACACGTCTCTATTAATGCTTCAATAGCTGGTCGTGGAGATTGATTTATCCTCTTTATTCCTTCATTCACAATAATTCTATTTTCACCTGTTAACGGCACTATGTCAGCAGCCCCGGCTAATGCGGCAAGATCAAGATATTGCAGCGGCAGATCCCTTTTGCCGATCCTTTCAGCCAAACCCTGTGCAAGCTTAAATGCTATGCCTGCACCGGATAAAAACTTAAAAGGATAATCACAGGAAGGTTTAAGAGGATCCAATACTGCCAACGCATTGGGGAGTATTTCTTTTGGTTTATGATGATCGCATATAATCACATCCATCTCAAGCTGATTTGCATACTCGGTTTCATCGATAGCAGTAATTCCGCAATCTACGCTGATTAACAGAGAGGTACCCCTGTTCTTTACATTTTCTATTGCCTGTTTTGAAATGCCATAACCTTCTGTTAATCTTTTGGGTATATAGAATTCTACATTAGCATCTAGTTCTTTAAGGAATAAATAGAGTATAGCAGTAGCACAGGTACCATCAACATCATAATCACCATAAATTGTGATCAGTTCATTTTCGGTAAGTGCCTTAATAAGGCGATGAGTAGCTGTTTCCATTCCGTCCATTAGAAATGGATCGTGAAAAGATTCGAGCGATGGTCTGAAAAAATGCTTCGCATCTTCAAAAGTTTTTATATCTCTTTCAACTAGCAGGAGCGCCAGTACTTTAGAGATATTCAATGACTCAGCGAGTGATGCAACATCTGAATCATTCGTATATACTTTAGTATTCCAATGTTTATTCAGCATATTCAGTACTTGATAAGGAATAAAAAGAACAAATAAAATAGCTCAGTCTTATAAGCCGAATTCTGTATCCCAAAAAAAATCGGGATGGCAATTATTTATCTTGTCCGGATGTTACCATCAGGATCTAGCGGTCTACCCGGAGACTATCGAGCGAACAACTCTAATTCCCAAACAAGCCGGGAAGCAGCCTCTCTATTTGACCTTGCTTCAGGTGTGGTTTACCTTGCCTCCAATGTTACCATTAGAGCGGTGGGCTTTTACCCCGCCTTTTCACCTTTACCCCGGTCTTAAAAAAACCGGGGAAGTATATTTTCTGTGGCACTAGCAGTAAACATAAGATTACTCTTATATTTCCCGGGGGTTACCCGGCACCCTGTTCTATGAAGTTCGGACTTTCCTCCCCTCCAATTTTTTTAGAGGAGCAATTGCCCGGACTGATCTATTTTTTATTCTTTTAAAATAAAATTGAACACTATATTAAAAGTGTACAACTTTGCTAATTACAAATTTATGATATCGCCAACAATTTTTCTAAAATCTAACATATTCTAATTCCGAAGTAAATATAATAAATTATTAAGCGTTAATCAGATAAAAAAAGCACCTGATTGAATTTCAAGCTTTTACAGATTCTGCAATTTCACTAGAAACTAATATTCTTCCACAGTATTCGCAGAAAAACAACCTGTTATTCTGGCGAATTTCCAATTGCCTTTGAGAGGGAACAATATTATGGCAGCCGGAACAAGCAGATCTTTTAATTGTAGCTACAGCTTTTCCTTTTTTTGCTTTTCTTATTCGCATGTATGAAGATAGATCGGGTTTTTTTATTTCATTTTCAGCACTCTTTCTTTCACTCTGCAAAATGGTTTCTTCTTTTTCGTTGGCTTTTATTATCTCTTTTAGATCGGCTTTTTTCGCCTTTAATTCATCTTTTAATTCATTTAAAATAGGTTTCATCTCTTCTATGTGTTCAGTAATGTTTTTACTTGTATCAGCCAAAGCATCGTTCTCCGAGCTCAGGTTTTTTATCTGGTTTTCAGTATGATCAATTTCTTTAGTGAGTGCATCGTATTCTTTATTGTTCCTGACCTGGTAAAGTTGAGACTTAAATCTTTTCTGATTTTCTGCAAGCTTCCCTGCTTCTTTTTCATTTTTGATTCGAGTCTTTAATGAATCCTTTTGTTCCTTCTCCATATTTTTAATGTCTTCTTTAAAATTGTTGATCTTTTGTTCCAGATCCTCTACGGTTTTCGGAAGATCGCCCCTCAACTCTTCTAATTCATCAAGTTGATCATCAATAATCTGAAGCTGATATATGATTTTTAATCTGTTATACAATTTGCCTATGCTCCTCAGTTGTTATAAAAAATTATTGGATTTGTAGATCCGCTATATTTAATAACTTTAATTCCCGATTCCTTTGTAAGAAAACGAGTTAATTTTTTTTGTATTTCTTCAAGTGTATGGATCTCAGTTTCGTAGTGACCTGCATCAATAAAAAGAATTTGACCTTTGGCATCCTGAAAAGAATGATATTTTATATCTGCGGTAATAAATGCATCTGCTCCTAAGTAGATTGCCTTATCTAATAATTCACTGCAAGATCCGCCACAAACGGCAACTTTTTTTATTTTACCATTCTTCCCTTTAGAATATTTGAAATTCTTAATTTTTAAGCACCCTGATATATGATTAAAAAATTCTTTCTTATTCATTGCGTAACTTAATTCACCAACAGCCCCAATTCCGTAGTTTACATTATCATTTTTTAACGGGTAAAGATCGTATGCAACTTCTTCGTAAGGATGCACTGATTTCATTGCTTCGATTACCCTACGTAATTTCCAGGTATCAACAAGCACTTCTAATCTTATTTCGTTAACAGATTCCGGGTTTTCTTTTTTACCAATCGATGGATTAGTCTTTTCAGATCCTCTAAATGTACCGGTTCCGCTAGACCTGTAGCTGCATTTGGTGTAGTCGCCAATTATACCCCCACCGGATCGATATATAGATTCAGCAACAGCATCGGCACTATTTCCGGGAACAAACACAACTAATTTTACTTGATTTTCTGAAAGGTTAACTAAAAAATTAATGTTGTGCAGGTTCAGTTTTTTAGCCAATTGAAAGCTTACTCCATCTCTGGTATAATCAAGATTTGTATGGGCTGAATAAAGAGTAATATCATTTTTAATAAGTTTTTCAACAAGTCTCGATGTGTAATCGGATTTCGTATCTATTTTTCTTAATGGTTTGAAAAGTAAGGGATGGTGAGTTATAATAAAATTACATTTCTTTTTAAGTGCCTGATCAATCACATTTATGTTGAGATCCAGACTAAGTAATATATTCTTCATTTTCCTATCGGTTGTTCCGATTTGAAGACCAACGTTATCTTTTCCCCACGCAATTTCTATAGGAGCCCATTCTTCTAAATATTTTATAACTTCTTCACATTTCATAATAAAAAAAGCACCCAGATCAAATCGGGGTGCTTTTATAATTTTATCTTATAACGGGGTTACTTTTTTCCCCTATGTTAGTTATAGTAAGAAATTTCTTTCTGTTAATCATAAAGTTCTTTCAAAATACGATATATATAATAATAAAAGTTTACAACATTTTCAATCCATTAAAAAATAATCAGCTAAATCTTACTGTGATTCCAACCAACATCCGTCCTCTTTAATCAGTTCTATAAGTGCATCAACTGCTTCCGAAGCTGGAATATTGCGCTTAATAATTTCCTTTTCTTTATACAATGTAATTTTATCCACTCCTGAACCGACATAACCATAATCAGCATCTGCCATTTCACCCGGGCCGTTAACTATGCATCCCATCACAGCTATTTTTAGTCCCTTCAAATGTTCGGTTCTTTTCCTGATCATTTCAGTTGTTTCCTGTAAATCGAAAAGCGTTCTTCCACAAGAAGGACAAGCAATATATTCCGTTTTGGATATTCTAACACGTGCGGCTTGCAGTATCCCGAAAAGTGTTCTATTAACTGTTTTTTGAGATGATTCTTTTATGTCGATAATATTAAAAACATAGTTATTTTTGGTTTTATTCTCAGTAGAAAAACTGATATTGCCTGCCCAAACTCCATCACCTAAACCATCTATTAATAATGAACCAAAATCAGTTGAGGAGTATAATCTGAATTGTTCTGTGGTAATATTGCTATAGTCCCTTTTTATGATTACAGGATTTAATATCTCATGTTCAATTAGCTCAAAGAACAATCTTCTTTGATCTGCCATCCCGTGTTTGTTTTGTGTTTCTGCAATTAAAACAGTTTTTTTATCGGTTTTAAGTTTGTCAATCAATTCTGCAGATAAAGAATTAAGATGTATTGATAAAAAATTAAGCTTTGATGATTGCTCTTTTTCATAAAAGTATTGTTCTTTTGTCAGCAATGGGAAACTTCTGTTTTTTCCCTCGAGGTCTGTCCAAAAATTATAATCATAAATAATTTTTAATCCTGAAGGACAATTGAAAGGCAATTTATTTTTCCCAAGATATATTAAATCAGCGGCTGCATCTGTCATATTCCACTTATCTGTTGCTGAATCATATGTATAACCAATATCGTTTAAATCATAAGTGGATTGAATTGTACGACAACTGAAGTCCGCAATTACAACCGGAACGCAATGTCCGCCGATACCTGCAATTTCATTTGTTATTCTTCTTTTATAATCTATGGGATCAATTGGCAATTTATCAATTGATTTTATTAAATCGTGTCCGACCCGATTGGTGTACCGGTTAACCAAAGATATGGCAACCGGCACCTCATATTCAGGATCTTCGGTGAGTGAGACTCTGATTGTATCACCAATTCCGTCCTCCAGCAGTGCTCCAATTCCGACAGCCGATTTTATTCTTCCATCCTCTCCGCCGCCCGCTTCCGTAACACCCAGGTGAAGCGGATAATTCATACCTTCTTCTTCCATCTTTTGTATAAGTAACCTGTATGCCTGCACCATCACTTTTGTGTTACTTGCCTTCATAGATAAAACTATGTCATAGTAATCCAACTCTTCACAAATTCTTACAAACTCCAATGCTGACTCAACCATTCCGAGTGGTGTATCCCCGTACCAGCTCATTATTCTATCTGATAATGAACCATGATTTGTTCCAATACGCATTGCTGTGCCGTATTCTTTGCAGATTTTAACAAGTGGCGCAAACTTTTCTCTTATCCTTATTAGTTCTATTTCGTAATCTTCATCAGAATAATCGATTGATTCAAATTTTTTCTTATCCGCATAATTACCGGGATTAACTCTAACCTTTTCCACTATTCTTGCTGCAACTTCTGCTGCATTTGGTGTGAAATGGATGTCGGCTATTAGAGGAACAGTATATCCTCTTTTTCTCAGCTCGTTTTTTATGTTTTCCAGATTTTTTGCTTCATTAATACTTGGTGCGGTTATTCTAACATACTCGCATCCCGCATCAACCATTCTAATAGTTTGTTCAACAGTTGCCATCGTATCCATTGTATCGGTTATCGTCATGGATTGGATTCTAATAGGATTACTTCCACCCAGCGGAATATCTCCAATATTTACTTCTCTTGTTTTATACCGGGAGTATTCTGTTAAACTGTTGCAATATCTTTTTATTGTTTCAATCATTTTATCATATTCAAAACTGTTTCGGCAAATTGTTCTGCAGAGCGTGGTCCGTCGGAAGTTATCACACCTTTTTCAGCAATTACTGATCTATCATTATACTTTATTCCTAACTTAATCAGTTCAATTTTATCTTCAGTCCAGCAGGTGGCTGAAACTTTTGAAAGTAACCCTGCCCGGGCAAGAATTATTGGAGCACTGCATATAGCCGCAACAATCTTTCCCGACGCATTAAAGTTTTTTACTATTCTCCAGAGTGTTTCATTATCCCAATAATCTTTACTTCCTTTTCCTCCAATTAAAACAATAGCAGTAAAGTTCATCTCATTAATATTTAAGAATTCTGTATCTGCTTTTACTTTCATTCCGTTATCCCCGCTGCAAACAGAATTGGAATCAGATGTTATAAATATTTTTTTATTTGCTTTTAAGAATACTTGTTTAACAATTAAATATTCCTCTTCACTAAAATTATTTGCTGCGAGGAAAATTAAAATGCTATTTTTGGTAAAACGATTTTGCAATTTTTATGGTTATTTATATTTGTAATTTACAAATATAAGATAATGCACTGTTAGAGGAAAAGAACTAAATTTTATCTGAGATCTTAGTTAGTTTTGCTATAATCTATCGCAATGACTATAAAACTTGTTATTAACATAAATGCGAATCCCAGAATCCAAAATAGAAGAGGTAAGAACATCTGCAAATGTAGTTGATGCTATATCTGAGTATGTGCAGCTTCGCAAACGTGGAAAGAACTACGTTGGACTATGTCCATTTCACAACGAGAAAACTCCATCCTTTACAGTTAGTGATGAAAAGCAGATATTTCACTGCTTCGGCTGCCACACCGGAGGTAATATATTTAAGTTCTTAATGGAATATAAAAAGATCTCATTTGTAGAAGCCGTGCAAGAAGTGGCAGAACAACATGGAATAGATTTAGAATACCAGGATTCAGCCGGCTATGAAGAACAGCAATCGGAGCAGGAAACACTCTATGATATTAACACAGAAGCAGTAAAGTATTATTTAAATAATCTGCTTAGCGATAAAGAAGGTGAAGGGGCAAGAATTTATATTCAGGAAAGAAATATTAAGCAGCAAACAATTCGTGCATTCGGATTGGGTTACGCTTTGAAAGGTTGGGAAAATTTTATCAATTTCGCTAAAGAGAAGGGAATCAATTTAGATAAAAGCGTAGAGTTAGGATTAATAGGTAAAAGCGACGATGGCAGATATTATGATAAACTCCCGGGAAGACTGATATTCCCAATTTTCTCACCAAATGGCAGAGTTGTTGCATTTGCCGGAAGAATTTTAGATCCGAATGAAAAAGCAGCAAAGTATATAAACTCACCCGAATCACTAATCTATTCTAAAAGCAAAGTACTTTATGGTCTCTCATTTGCAAAAGATGAGATAAGAAGACTGGGCAAAGCCATTATTGTTGAAGGTTATATGGATCTGATATCTTTATATCAAAGCGGGATAAAAAATGTTGTTGCAGTTTCAGGTACAGCGTTAACTGATGACCAGGTTCAATTGCTTTCGAGATATACAAAAGATGTTGTGCTATTGTTTGATTCCGATGTTGCAGGGATTAAAGCCTCGATGAGAAGCATTGAAATCCTGTTGAAACAAGATATGGAAGTTAAGATTGTACCGCTACCCAAGGGTGAAGACCCGGATTCTTATGTTAATAAATTTGGTAAAGATAAGTTTGATGACTTATTGAAGAAAGCAGAAAATTTTATCGAGTATCAAACACGCTATTACGATTCTCTTGGAAAATTAAACGATCCTGCTTCTGCGGCTGAAACTATTCGTGAATTAGTAAAATCGTTAGCTCTTATTAGAGATGAATTGAAAAGAAATTTATTGATTAAGAATATTGCAAAAAAATTTAACCTTAGAGAAAAATTGCTCGAAACAGAACTTGATAAAATTATCAGGAACGAAACCACAAGAAGACCTGCAGTTATACGCTCTTCCGGTAAAGAAAAAACCGAATCTGAAATTTTACCTGAAATAATTGAAGAGAAGAATAAAAACCCTTTGCTTTATAATATGGAAAGGGAAATGATTAATTTATTGTTTGATGGGGAAAAACAGGTAGTTGAATTCATATTTGAAAACATTTCCCCTAAGGATTTCAGTATTGATGCACATTATAAGTTGGCTAACCTTGTGTACAAAGAACTAAACGAGAATGGTTCTGTTAATGCAAGCAATTTAATTGAAGATATAAAAAACGATAAACTTGAAGCGTATATAAGAGAAATCACCTTCGAGCAATATTCAATAAGCAGCAATTGGGAAGAAAGATATCCAGGCATTACTCCTGAAATGATTCTACATAAATATGCACGGGATATTGTATTAAGATTTAAACTTTTCAGGATTGATGAGCAAATAAAAGAAAACCATAGCAAAATTGAAGCTGCGGAGACCGAAGATATAGCTTTGCAATTAATGAATCTGAATAAAGAATTGGAAGAAAAGAAGAAGAAATTGAAGGAAAGTTTTGAGGAA
>JADFPP010000020.1 GCA_022562275.1 Bacteroidota bacterium | reverse complement strand
AAGCATTCCACTCGATTGAGCAAATGCGGCAGCTTCTGTTCTTGAATGAAGGTTTAGTTTTGAAAGGATTGCTGAAATATGGTGATCAACAGTTTTTGGTGAAATAAATAATTTGCCTGCAATTTCTGAATTTGATAATCCTTTGGTTAATAATTTTAAAACGTCCATTTGTCGTCCGGTTAAACCTGCGGGATTTTGTTTAGTAGTTTCTCTTGGTCCTTTTGGTATCTTTTTTATACCGCTCTCTCTCATCTGATGCTTTAAGAGATTAACTGTTGCAGTGGCACCTAATGATTCCAGGATGGCTAATGCTTTTCTTTTACTTTCTTCATTTCCATCTGCAAGAGCCAGGGCTTCTTGATATGGGCAGCCAAGTTTTTTCCATTCATCAGCAGCTCCTTGCCAGTCACCATTTATTTGCAGTAGATATGGTTTTGCCATAGTAGCTGGTACTTCAGATAATCTACCCGCCTTCCAGAGCCAGAATGCTAATTCGCCTATTTTCCAAGTATTATTGCTATCTATAACATTTAAATAACTGGTTTTGATCTCATTGACGATTAGATCAAACTTATTTAATAACCAGTAGGCTTCTGCTTTAGTAATTTTTGCTACGAGGTTATCCGGAAACTCACCCGAGTGCACTGATAAAGAAACCGCTTCATCGAGAGCAATTAGAGCGCCGGGATCATTTCGGCGTGCTCTGACTATTCCAATTACAGATAATGGAATAATTTTATCAATAATGTTAGCATTCTTTTGTTTTAAGACCATCTCTGCCTTTTCAACTGCCTCATCCCAGTTACCGACATCTAAGGATATTTTGGAAATTTCTCCCATCATAAAAGACTTATGAATATCCAGATCTTTTATATTACAGTGTTCAATTCCCTTAGCAAAATACTTACGAGCAATTTCTAATTTCCTTCTGGACAGATTGTTACAGCCCAAATTTATATAAGCTCTCACAGCTTGATCATCAAACCCTTTTTGGAGGGCTAGACTAAGACTCTTTTTTAAGATAGGTTCACCATTATCATCATCAGCCCGCATTTTAGCAGTACCAATATTATTTAGAGCATGAATTTCTATCTCAGCATTATTCAAATTTCTGGCAAGCCTAATTGCTTTTTCTCCCCATTCCACTGCTAAATTTGTTTTTTCCTCAAGCATAAAAATCTGTGAGCGGTTGCTGTACGCCATTGCAAGCTGATGACCCGGAGGAAGATTTTCAAGTATCTTAATCGCTTTTTGAATATATTCTACACACTTTATGTGTTTATCTGAGTACCACATTAATCTTGATAATCTTCTGTAATTTTCACCTAATTGAAGAGGGTCATCCAAATCAATTAATATTTCCTGGGTTAGTTTGCAGGCTTCTATTGCATCTTCAATTTGCCCAATCAGATAACATTCATAATATCTTCCGTTATATAATTCTAACTTCTTTTCTACTGAAAGATCCTCAGAATACTTAATTGCTGTCAGATAATTTGCTGCAGCTTCGCGGTGTGAACCCAGCAAAGCAGCTTGTTTAGCTGCCTGGGGTGCATATTTTATAATCGTATTTTTATCTCCTGCCTCAGCCGCATGATGAACTATTCGCGCAAGCAAAGCTTGTTGATTGTTATCTTCCAGCAGGCAGTTTAAAACCTTTTGATGAAGTTGTATCCTTTTCATTTCAGGAATTGAATTCAGTATTGCTAACCTTGCAAGCTCGTGCCTGAACGATATTAAGTTATTTTCAGTAGTTAGAATTGCCTTATTTATGCACTGGTCTATATGGTCTTCAACCTCGTTGGATAATTTTCTTAGTAACTCTATCTCAACTCTTGAAGGGATCACAGAAACAATTTTCAGGAACTCCTTTGTATTGTCAGATAATTTTGATGTACGTGCGATTACGGCTTCTTTAATACTCGAAGGAAGTTCATCAATTTTATACGCTAATACTTCGGTTACATAAAATGGATTACCACCTGTTCTTTCATATAAGTTATTGCTTTTGATTCCGGCGTTCTTCATTAAATTTTCTACCGCAGTTTCTGATAATGGATAGAGGCGGATCCTTGTGATTTCAGAGTGCGGCAGGTCTCCCAGTATTGAGTGAAGAGAATGATCCTGACCAATTTCTTCGTCCCTGTAACTCAATATCAGGATAGATTTTGTTCTGTTTATTCTTCGCGCCAGGAATTTTATAAGGTCTAATGTTGCTTCATCTGCCCAATGAATATCTTCAACTACTATTATTTTTAATTGGGATGTGCTTTCCAAATAATTTAGAAATTCAGAAAAAATAGAGACCCTCTTTTCCTCATTTTCAAGCATCTTGATTAGGTTTGACTTTATTTGGTATGCAATATCGTAAAGTGGTCCCAATGGTCTTGGTGTGAACAAAGCATCACAGGCGCCCCAAAGAATTTCAGAATCAGAGTTTAAATCATTTGTGAAGTATTTGATTAGAGAAGTCTTCCCAATACCTGCTTCACCTGAAAGAAGAACAGTTTTTCCTTCACCGGCAAGTACATCTGTTACCAGTTGAGAAAGCTTATCTAAAGAATCTTTACGTTCTAATAATTCCATATCTGTGCTTAATAATAACTATCATTTTTTAAGCATTCCACTTGATTGAGCAAATGCAGCAGCTTCTGTTCTTGAATGAAGATTTAGTTTTGAAAGAATTGCTGAAATATGATGATCTACAGTTTTTGGTGAAATAAATAAATTCGATGCAATTTCTGAATTTGATAATCCTTTGGTTAATAATTTTAAAACGTCCATTTGTCGTCCGGTTAAACCTGCGGGATTTTCTTTTGTGGATTGTCTTGGTCCTTTTGGTATCTTTTTTATTCCTTCTTCTCTCATTTGTTGTTTAAGAAGATTAATTGTTGCGGTGGCACCGAGAGATTCCAGGATGGTTAGTGCTTTTCTTTTACTGTCTTCATTCCCATCGGCAAGAGCCAAAGCTTCTTGATATGGGCAGCCAAGTTTTTTCCATTCATAGGCAGCTCCTTTCCAGTCACCATTTATTTGCAGTAAATATGGTCTTGCAATATTTTCTGGTACTTCAGATAATCTTCCCCCTTTCCAGAGCCAGAAGGCTAATTCACCAATTTTCCAGGGATTATTGCTATCTAAAAAATGTGAATAATCGATTTCAATTTCTTTGATGATTAGATCTAACTTATTCAATAACCAGTAAGCTTCTGCTTTAGCAGTTTTTGCTATGAATGTGCACTCACCCGATTGCAAAGGTGATGATAGCGCTTTATCGAGAGCAATTAAAGCCCCGGGATCATTGCGGCGTGCTCTAACAACTCCAATTACGGCGAAAGCAGTAATTTTATCAAAATAGTTGACACTCTTATATTTTAAGACGATTTCTGCCTTTTCAACTGCCTCATCCCAGTTACCAAAATCTAAGGTTATTTTGGCAATTCCTCCCATCATACCAGACTTGTGAGTATCCAGATCTTTTTCATTGCAGTGTTCAATTCCCTCGGTAAAATACTTGTGAGCAATTTCTAAATTCCTTCTGGACAGATTTTGTAAGCCCAAGTCTATATAAGATCTTGAAGCATTATCATCAAACCCATTTTGCAGTGATAGACTAAGACTCTTTTTTAAGATAGGTTCGCCGGTATCATCATCAGTAAACATTTTAGCTATTCCAATATTAGTTAGAGCATGAATTTCAATCTCAGGATCATTCAACTTTCTGGCAAGCCTAATTGCTTTTTCTCCCCATTCCAGAGATAAATATGGTTTTTCTTCGTTCATATAAATCTGAGATAGATTGCTATATGACATTGTAAGCTGATGACCCGGAGGAAGCTTTTCAAGTATCTCAATCGCTTTTTGAATATATTCTACACCATTTGTGAAATTACTTGACAACCACATTAATCTTGATAATCTTCTGTAATTTTCGCCTAATTGAAGAGGGTCATCCAAATCAATTAATATTTTCTCGATTACTTCGCAGGCTTTTATTGCATCTTCAACTTGCCCTGTCAGATAACATTCATAATATCTCCCCTGATATAATTCTAATTTCTTTTCCGTGGAAAGATTTTCTGAATTCTCTAATGCTATCAGATAATTTGCTGCTGCTTCACGGTGTGAACCCAACAAAGCAGCTTGTTTAGCTGCCAGGGGCGCATATTTTATAATCGCATTCTTATCTCCTGCCTGGTTGGCATGATGAACTATTCGTGCAAGCAGAGCTTGCTGATTGTTATTTTCCAACATGCAGTTTAATACCTTTTGATGAAGCTGCATTCTTTTCATCTCAGGGATTGAATTCAGTATTGCAAGCCTGCCAAGTTCGTGCCTGAATGATATTAAGTTATTCTCAGTAACTAAAATGGCTTTATTTATACAATGGTCTATATGGTCTTCAACTTTGTTGAATAAATTTCTTAGTAACTCTATCTCTACCTTTGATGGAATCACAGAAATAATTTCCAGGAGCTCTTTAGTATCGTCAGATAATTTTGATGTACGTGCGATTACGGCTTCTTTAATACTTGAAGGGAGTTCCTCATTTTTATACGCTAATACTTCGGTTACATAAAATGGATTGCCACCTGTTCTTTCATACAAGTTTTCGTTTTTTATTCCGGCGTTATACATTAATGTATCTACTGCAGTTTCTGATAAGGGATAGAGGCGGATCCTTGTAATTTCAGAGTGCGGCAAGTCTCCCAGTATTAAGCGAAGAGGATGAACCTGGTCAATTTCTTCGTCCCTGTAACTCAATATCAGGATAGATTTTGTTCTGTTTATTCTTCGCGCCAGGAATTTTACAAGGTCTAATGTTGCTTCATCTGCCCAATGAATATCTTCAATTACTATTATTTTTAAGTGGGATGTGCTTTCCAAATAATTTAGAAATTCAGAAAAAATAGAGACCCTCTTCTCCTCATTTTCAAGCATCCTAATGAGATTTGACTTTACCTGGTATGCAATATCGTAAAGTGGTCCCAGCGGTCTTGGTGTAAATAAGGCATCACAGGCACCCCAAAGAATTTCAGTATCAGAGTTTAAATCATTTGTGAAATATTTTATCAGAGATGTCTTTCCAATACCTGCTTCACCAGAAAGAAGAACAGTTTTCCCTTCACCGGCAGATACGTCTGTTACCAGTTGAGAAAGCTTATCTAAAGAATCTTTTCGTTCTAATAATTCCATTTTAAATTGATATTATTTTACTGTATCGTCAGAGAAGGTAGAGAGAGGACAAGAAAAATATTTATGTTAAATAATAACAAATAAATTCTAATGGAGCAAGGATAATTTCGTTATAAAAACTTTATCTTTGTATTTAATATGATTCTCAACTAATGGATATTAAATGAGCCGGCAAATAAATCATCCCATAATAAGTGAAACAGAAATTATCCGTCCAACAAAAGTTGAAGTGGATTTAAATGCTATTAAAGAAAATTATCAAAAACTGAAAGAGCACGTTAGCAGTTGCAAAATTATGCCTGTTCTTAAAGCGAATGCTTACGGGCATGGCTTGTTAAGAATTGCACAGTTCTTTGAAGAATTAAATGCAGATTATTTGGGTGTTGCGGTTGTTGAGGAAGGAATTCTTCTAAGGGAAAAGGGGATTAACATACCTATCCTTGTATTGGGCGGAGTTTGGGGAAATCAAGTTCCATTGTTCTTAAAGCATAATCTTGTAATTACCGCATCATCAATTGATAAGCTTAATCAGATTGATGACACAGCCGAACAGATGAAAGTAAAAGCAAAAGTACACTTAAAAATTGATACCGGTATGGAACGTATCGGTGTGCACTATTATAATGCTGAGAAATTTCTTGATGCTGCATATAATTGTGAAAATATTAAGGTTGAAGGAATATATTCCCACTTTGCAAATTCAGATGCTTCTGAACTTACTTATGCAAAACTGCAGTTGGAGCGATTTAAAGAAGTGTTGAGTTTTTTTGAAAACAGATCAATCGAAACACCATTACGGCACATTTCTAACTCCGGTGCAATATTGCAATTACCTGAAGCCAATTTTGATATGGTAAGACCCGGCATTATGTTATTCGGCGTTTATCCAACTGAAGAAGTAAACAAAACAGTTGAAATTAAACCGGTATTAACATGGAAATCCCTAATAGTTTATTTCAAAGTGATCAAGCCAAATCATCCTGTTGGTTATGATTCAACTTTTACAACTGATCATAATATTAGAGCAGTAACAGTTCCTGTTGGATATGGTGATGGATATTTAAGGAGTATGTCCCACAAAGCAGAAGTTTTAATAAGAGGGAAAAAGTATCCCGTTATCGGTACAATTTCTATGGATATGATTGTTGTAAATATTAATGAAGATGAAGCATTCAACGGTGATGAGGTTATTCTTTTAGGTAGTGATGGAAAAAACTCAATTACCTGCGAAGAGTTAGCCGATTGGGCAGGAACTAATCCTTATGAAATTCTTACGAACATTAATACAAGGGTGCCAAGAGTATATAACGTATAGTACCTACTCATCAAATCCCGGGCGGACAAATGCTCTGGCGTTTGGAAACACCTCCTCACCATTTCTTCTTAATTGTTCAAGCTTAACTAAAATACGAAGCAGTTCATCTTCCTGGTCAGGAAAATAATTCATCATCTTTCCCCAGGCACTTATCGAGCGGTCTATGGCAATCAATGCGACTTTGGCTGAGCCGTCGGAATCTTTCGGAAAGTCGTCAAGTATTTCAAACCTATCTTCCAATTTTCCGTGGAGTGCTCTCATAAGTTTTACCCGTATAAAGTGCAGATACCACATAGTAACATCTACAGCATCTAAAATTGCAGCGGCTTCTTTGTTAGGATTTTCATTTGGCAAGTCCAGCTCTGCTTTTTTGTTCAAATCAATTTCTTTATCCAAAAACAATTCTTCTGCTAATTCAAACCAGCTTTTAGCCATATCACTATATTCTTTAGCAGAAATTATTAATTGATGATTATCCACAGTCTCTCTGATTTTTTTCTCTTCATTTTTAATTTCTTCGATATAATCTGAATCAATATCTATACCTTGTTCTTCCATCATTTCGTTTACCAATTCGAGAGTTGCCTGGAATGTTTCGCTGAGTTTCTGCCAGAAGAGTTCGTTGTTTATATCACGTGATTCAGGATCAGCAAAGTGCTCTTCAGAGATTTCATAATTAAGACAACGGTTTGTAAATGGGCAGCGCTCACACCATCTATCGCAATAATTATAAATACTTGGAATGTATTTCAGATCGTTGCCGAGGCTTTTTAATTTTTCTTTGTCCATTTTTTAATTAATTATGTTATGAAATATCTTGAACAAAAGATATTTACTAGTCATTGCGATAACAACTTTAGTCAGGAGAAGCAATGAATTCGATAATGTTAATTCACAGATTGTTCGGAACTGTCTCAAAAGTAATGAGAGTCATTCAGTTCGAAGCAAAAGGATCTCAAATTTGGATTAAAAAAATCATTGCTTCGCTCCGCCTTCGACAGATTCTTGCAACAAGGTTAAATTGGACTTTTTGGGCGTACGCAAGAACAAGATACATGATGATTTGTAATGAAGAATTTGCCGGGCAAGAACTGTTCATTTTGAAATACTTGCCAATATTAACACTCGTTGGCAGGTACAATGCACAGTGAGTTAATTTTAATCAGAATAACTGTTCTTCTCTTTATTTGCCTGCACTTCTTCAGGTGTAGGAGTAGTCATATCTGCAGGTCTTTCCGGTACGATCCTCGGTTGATCCATAATTTTTGCATTGAGTTCAATATCTTCCTGGAAAACATCCGGAACTTCCTCATTTTCAAATATTGCTTCCCATGGGCATTCCGGTACACATGCATTGCAATCTATACATTCATCGGGATCTATTAATAGCATATTTTTTGGTATCGAAGGGTCATCTCCGGTATATTCATAAATACAATCTACGGGGCAAACCTGGGTACAAGAAATATCTTTGCAATCCGCACATAGTTGTGTTATTGTAAATGCCATATCAGTGCCTTTTAAAAATTTTTTGTAGTTAAACTCAATTCTTAATTTAAGTTAACATTAATTTTGGAAAAAATAAAGTATTTGTTTATTTAACAAATTTTTATTCAGCTCTTCCAGAAATTATATTGAACTCTTTCTAATTCTCTCTCTTAGGAAGAAATAGAAGGTTGAGCTGGAACTTTTCCTTTTAAAATTCTTGCCAATTTCATTCACCGATATCTTCATTCCATAGTTCGGGTTTTGCTTTTATAAAATCTTCCATAAGTTTAATACAATCATTATCGTTTAATATTTGTAACTCAACACCACGGGATCGAAGATATTCTTCGGAACCCTGAAATGTTATATTTTCGCCAATTACAATTTTAGGAATTTTATAAAGCAGAGCCGTACCGCTGCACATATCGCAAGGCGAAAGGGTAGAGTAGAGAGTTGCTCTTTTATAATCGGAAGCTTTTAATCTTCCAGCATTTTCTATGCAGTCCATTTCAGCATGAAAAATTGTACTGCCGTTCTGTACACGGCGATTGCGTCCTCTCCCAACAATTTTATCATCAATAACTAAAACAGAACCGATTGGAATTCCACCTTCGTTAAGTCCTTTTTTTGCTTCTTCGATTGCAGCTTCTAAAAATTTATCCATTGATTTTCACTTTCATCAAAGGAAAAAAAATAAGGTATTGTGGAAATGGTAAAATAAGAGGTGTACTCAAGCTGTCAACCGTTATAAGTTAGTTATTTATAAATTTCATCTATTTGTTGTTCAAGTTTTGGTATTTCTTCTTTCGCAATGCTCCACACAATATCAATATTTACTCCAAAATAATCGTGGATGAGTTTGTCTCTTGTTCCAGCAATGTCTGCCCATGGAATATCTGAAAAATTACTCTTTAAATTACTTGATAATAATTTTGCTGCTTTGCCGATGATTTCAACATTTCTTATAACAGCATCCTGAGTTTTAAAGTCATTTTCAAAAACATCGTATTCCATATCTTTAATGTAAGAAATTATTCTTGTGATGCATTCTTTAATATCCTGAATTAAATCTTCATCTTTTCGTTTAGACATAAACAAGGCTCTTCTTTATATTCTCTGCAACATTTTTAATTCTTATGTTCTTAAGTCCATCTTTTGTTATTACATCCACCTTTTTTCCCAAAAGCTCTTCAAGGTACACAACCAATTTTACAAACTTAAAACCAATTGGTTTGTTAAATTCTATAAGAATATCAACATCGCTATGTTTTGTAGCGGTTCCTTTTGCAGTAGAACCAAATAATCCAATTTTTTCTACTCCAAATTCAGTTGAGAGATAATTATAATTATCTTTAATAAGCTTTAATATTTCATTGCTGGTTTTCATTCCAATTTCTTAATTAATCACAATATCAATGTTCATTTAATTTTCAATATCAAAATTAACAGATTAAATGTCAAATTATCGTCTCCAATGATTTTAATAATATAAATAGATTAAAAATGAAGTGATGAACTCATTTTTTATTCAACTTCTTTATATGGGTTAAGATTAAATATCCAATTCCGCTTCCAATAAAATAATAAATAAAATCATTCAAATTGAAAGAATTTCCAAGAAGCGTCCTGCCAATAAAGTAACTTCTGATAATCTCCAGGAATTCAGGATGCCATAATTGAAGTACTTCTAAAAAACAGGTAACTATAAAAACCGAAGTAGCTATCACCCACACTTTTGTATTTATAAAAAACAAGAAAACTAAAAGACACCAGAATATTTCATAGAATACACCGCCAAGAGAATCGTTTACCCAGCTTACACCAGGACCTGAATAGATTTTAGTATAAAAGCCAATTGGGGTGATGAGTAGTAAAAGAAGTAAAACCCATTTTTGTTTCATTGAAATGTTGGAAAGGATTATTGACATTCATTATCAATTTATTTACTAACCTTCTAAACTCAACTGTTAAATTTTATCAGCTTATGCAGGAAGCCCGATATCTAGAGCTAAACTGTTTTGACTTAGATTAAAAGGTTTTAAAAATTCTTCCAACAGTATTTCACCCGGATGTATTGGGGATATTTTTTTCATATTATACTCTTAATGGTATTCTACTATTTCAACAATAAATGCTTTTGTTTCTTTCCACTCAAAACGTATTCCCCATTTAATATTGAATATTAAACCAACATTATCGCTAAAGCAAGAGGATCAATCCTCAATAATAGGTGTTTCCCATCCATCATAATTACCATTGTATTCTTCAGCTAACCGGGATAGTTCTAACGTTACTTTATTTATGCTTTTTAGATCCGCCCGATCGTCCCTGCTAATACATAGTGAAAACGGATGAGTTTCATTTGGATCTTTATTCTTATCAATATTCTGGATTATGAATCCTTTTTTGGACAATATATCTTTGTAATCGCACAAATCATCAAATGATTTAAAATAAATCCAGTGATTTATTTCGCGTACTGTGGTTAATTTATCGCCATGTTTTTTTAGTAGTTCTAAGACACTCTTATTCTTTCTTATTTGATTCATCCTGTTCTTATTTTATGATTATTAAAGTACTTTAATGCACATTACAAATAAACATTGTAATAATAATATTTTTTTAGGAACTATATCAATTATTTGAAGTAATATCAGTTGTGAAATAAATAATAGTTTATAATTGGGTTATTAAAATTCTTATTTTGACAAAGGGAAGTTAGCATGAAAAATATAAATAGATTCCTCCTTTTTATCCCCATTGCAGTTCTATTTTATTCATTCACCGGACTTGTTCCCGGTATAAAAATATTTAATCATACTGAAATGATACAATATAATTTTGGTGATGATTATAAAGCCGCGTGGCACAAAGTAGATTCCCTTGTAAATGAAGGGCTCACACGTTCGGCGCTGGAAATTGTTGAAGAAATATATAAGACGGCTAAAGAAGAAGACAACCAGTCACAGATCATAAAATCACTTTTCTATAAACTTAAATTCACAAACTACACTGAAGAGGATAGCCACGTAAAAATATTAAATGGTGTTAAAGATGAAATAAACACAACATCCTTCCCTGCAAATGCAATTCTAAAATCCATTCTCGCAAATATTTACTGGCAGTATTACCAGAACAACCGTTACAGGTTTCAGCAAAGAACCGAAACAGTGAACTTTGATAATAATGACCTGCCTACCGGCGAGGCAGGTTTTCAAACATGGGATCTTCCCCATCTTATAAGAGAAATTGTAAAACTATACCAGGCATCGCTTGAACAGAGTGACAGCTTAAAATTGATTTCCATAAAAGAATTTGAAGATATTCTTTATTACAGCAACTCGGGGCAGGCATACCTTCGCCCGACATTGTTCGATTTGCTTGCGCAAACAGCCCTCACTTTTTATATCAATGATGAAGCTTCGGTAACTGATCCTGTTTACAAATTTGAATTAAACAGTCCTGATGATTTTTCTTCAGCGAAAAATTTTGTTGATATCAATTTTACCGCCAAGGATTCTCTTTCACTAAAGTTTTATGCGATTCAACTATTTCAAAAGTTAATTGCATTCCATCTTAATGATGATGAAAAAGATGCGCTGATAGATGTTGATCTTGCACGATTAAATTTTGTAAGAGGAAACAGTGTTCACACAGAAAAAGACAGCTTATATATTTTAGCAATTATCAAAATGGAAGATCAGTACAGCGATGTTCCTTATTCTACTCTCATCTCTTTTAATAAAGCAAAATATTTTTACGATGAAGGAAAAAAATATAATTCTTCTGTATCCGATAAACACAAATGGGAGATTAAAAAAGCTCTTGAAATTTGCAGCACTGCTTTTGAAAAATATCCCGATAAATCTGGTGCACAGGAGTGCCGATGGCTGCAGAATGAGATACTACGCAAGAATTTAAGATTTCAAACTGAATACGGTAATATTCCCGATCAACCATTTCGAGCACTCATATCTTTTACGAATGTTAATCGGATTTATTTACGAATCATTCCCTGGAATGATAAATTGGAGAAAAAAGAAAAGAATTTAAATGCACAGAAGCGTATTCAATTTTATGTTAAGCAGAAGCCAACAAGGGAGTGGTCGCTTAATCTTCCTGCTGACAAAGACTACCAGGATCATAGTGTGGAAATAAAAATGCCTGCACTGCCAATAGGTCGGTATCTGATTCTTGTTGCAACAGATAAAAATTTTACATACATAAAAAATGCTGTTGGTTACGGTAAAACGTGGGTTTCGAATATCAGTTATATAAGAAGAGATATGGGAAAGAATGTGATTCAATTCTACGCATTGCATAGGGAATCAGGACATCCTCTCTCAAAAATTAATGTTGAAATTTATGTGCAAAAATATGTACCTGATGATAGAGAATATCAATTCTTCAAAGTAGCAAGTGGAAAGACAAACAGCGAAGGTAGTTTTAAGTTCACGAAAGAGGAAAATAAATACAATAACTACAAAGTTGTTTTTACTGATGATGATGATCGTTTTGAATCACAGAATTACTACTCCTATTACTACAAAGATAATTCCACAAAGCGAATAACAACTTTCTTTTATCTTGATAGAGCAATTTACAGACCAGGGCAGTTAGTTTACTTTAAAGGATTGATGATTAAAACAGATGGTAAGAAAGATCACGAAATAATTACTGATAAAAAAACAACTGTTACTTTTTATGATGCAAACAGCCAGAAAATTTCCGATGTTACTTTAACTACAAACGAATACGGAACTTTTAACGGACAGTTTACAATTCCCTTTGGTAAGATTGGCGGACAGTATTATATAATGAATGAGGTCGGTTCTCAATACTTCAGGGTTGAAGAATACAAACGTCCTAAATTCGAGGTAAAGTTTAAACCCATAAAAGGAAGCTATTCTTTAAATGATAAAGTAACTGCAGAAGGTTTTGCAAAAACTTATTCGGGTGCAAACTTAAACGATGTTGAAGTTAAATATCGTGTTGTACGAAATGTTTCATTCCCTTATTACTACTATTGGTTCAGAGGTTATTATAACTGGTACTGGGGAAATAACACTAAAATGGAAATCACAAACGGTGTTACCAAAACTGATAAGGAAGGCAAATTCAAAGTTGAATTTAATCTTATTCCTGATCTTTCAATTCCAAGGGAAACAAATCCTGTTTTTAATTATACTATTTATGCTGATGTTATTGATGTAACCGGTGAAACACATTCTGCACAAACTTATGTAAGTGCGGGTTATGTTGCTTTGGTTGTAAATATTAATCTGCCGGAAATAATTAAAAGCGATTCAGTTGTTAATTATTCGGTTTCAACTACAAATCTAAACGGGCAATTTGAATCTGCAAAAGTTTATGTTGATATATTTAAACTTAAATCTCCATCACGAATATTCAGAAACAGGTTGTGGCAAAAGCCGGATAAATTCTTTTTAACTAAAGAAGATTTTTATGAAAGCTTTGCTCACGATGTTTATAATGAAGAAGATCAGTTCTTTAACTGGAGAAAAGATAAGAAAGTATTTGAAAAAAGTTTTACAACAACAGATAGTTCATTCATAGTTTTTAAAGATCAGTATGATTGGGATCCCGGCAAGTATGTTGTTACACTTAAAACAAAAGATAAAAACGGAACTCCTGTTGAGCTTATAAAATATTTTACTTTGTTTAATGCTGAATCTAATAAAATGCCATTAAGAGAGGCGAACTGGATTTATATTGAACCAAAAAACTATGAGCCGGGAGAAATCGTAAAACTTTACATCGGTTCCGCTGAAGAAGATGTGAAAGCACTTTACGAACTTGAATACGATGGAAAGATAATTAAGAAAGAATGGATTACTTTGGATGATGAACAAAAGAAAATTGAAATTCCAATTAAAGAAGATTACCGCGGAAACGTGGTCGTGCATGTAACTCTAACTATCAATAATGCAAACCATACTTTAACAAAAGTCATTTCGGTTCCGTGGACGAACAAACATCTTAATATTACATTTGAAACTTTCAGAAATAAAATTCTTCCCGGAACTGACGAAGAATGGAAGTTAAAAATAACCGGACCAAACGGAGATGCAATAGCTGCCGAACTACTTGCTTCGATGTATGATGCATCTCTGGATGCTTTTGCAGCAAACTATTGGGGCTTTAATATTTATCCTTATTACTACTCCAGATTGAATTGGACAACAGATAATTCCTTCCAGATTCTCAGTTCAAAAATTTATGAAGAGGGGTGGAATATTTATGTTTCAAGGCAGCATTTCTATTATCCGTACATCAACACCTTTGGTTTTTATTTTTATGGCTATGGTTACAGTGATGGCAGATTTTATAAGATGCCTACCCGGAGTGTTTCTGATGAGCTGTCCTTGCAATCAGGTGTAGTTATGGAAGAAAAAGAAGGTGATATAACCTCATCAAAGCTTGGAAAAGATGAAGAGAGAAAAAAACTGAATGGAGATCAAGATAAAATCTCTCAAACTTCATTTGAAGGAGTTTCAATTAGAAAAAATCTGAATGAAACTGCTTTCTTCTATCCTGATTTAAAAACAAATGAGCAGGGTGAAATTGTAATCTCATTCACTGTGCCGGAAGCATTAACCCGATGGAAGTTTATGGGCTTTGCTCATACAAAAGATCTTAAGAGCGGAATAATTTATAATGAAACAGTTACACAAAAAGATTTGATGATTCAACCAAATCCGCCGAGATTCTTAAGAGAAAGCGATGAAATATACTTTACTGCAAAGGTAAGCAATCTTTCAGATCATTCACTTTCCGGTTCTGCAACGCTACAGCTCTTCGATGCATTTACAATGAAACCAGTTGATCATCTTTTTGAGAACACGGATAACATAAAATCATTCTCTGTTGATAAAAAAATGAGCGAAGGATTAAGTTGGAGATTAAAAGTTCCTCTGGGTAAAGTTGATGCGATTGTTTACAGGGTGATTGCAAAATCAGGGAAGTTTTCTGACGGCGAGGAGAATGCACTTCCGGTATTAGTTAACAGAATGCTGGTTACAGAAACACTTCCGCTTCCTGTAAAAGGAAATCAGACAAAAACTTTCATACTCGAAAAGTTGATGAACAATACTTCTTCAACTTTACAGAATTATAATCTCACACTTGAGTTCACTGCAAATCCCGCATGGTATGCAATACAGGCGCTGCCGTATATGATGGAATTTCCTTATGAGTGCAGTGAGCAGATCTTTAACCGTTTTTATGCAAACAGCATTGCAACTTTTATTGCAAACTCAAACCCCAAGATCAAAAAGGTTTTTGAATCGTGGAAAGAAATAGATAAAGATGCACTTATTTCAAACCTTGAAAAGAACCAGGAATTAAAGTACGCACTGCTCGAAGAAACTCCCTGGGTTCTTGATGCACAGGATGAATCGGAAAGGAAACGCAGAGTTGGTTTGCTCTTCGATCTTACCAGAATGGCAAATGAATTGGAAAGAGCCGAACGGCAACTGAGAGAAAACCAGTACTCAAACGGCGGATGGCCCTGGTTTCCCGGACTCCGCGAAAACAGGTTTATTACTCAATATATTGTAGTTGGAATGGGACATCTTGAACGGCTTGGGATAAAAGATATAAGAGAGAACAGCAGCACTTGGGACATGCTAACGAAGGCGGTTCTCTACACCGATGTAAGAATGCACGAAGATTATGAACGCCTTAAGAGGCGCGGTGTAAACATGAAGAAGAAACATATCGGCTACATACAGGCACAGTATCTTTACGGAAGAAGCTACTACCTTGATATTCCTGTTGATGAAAAACATAAAGAAGCATTCGATTACTGGAAATGGCAGGCACAGACATACTGGCTTAGTAACAACAAGTATATGCAGGGGATGATAGCACTTGCACTTTACAGATTGTACGATGCAAAGACTGCAAAAGCTATAATCAAATCGATAATTGAGAATGCAGTATTTAATGATGAGATGGGAATGTACTTTAAAGAAGAATGGGGATGGTGGTGGTACCAGGCGCCGATAGAAACGCAGGCGCTGCTTATTGAAGCGGTAGATGAGATTGTTAAAGACCAGGAATCTGTTGATCTATTGAAGGTATGGCTGTTAAAACAAAAACAAGTACAGGATTGGAAAACAACCAAAGCAACTGCCGAAGCTTGTTATGCACTTCTTTTAAGAGGTACAAACTGGCTTGCCGATTCAAAGCTGCCTGATATAAAAGTTGGCGGTCAGTTAATTGATCTTTATAACAATCTCGAAGAGTCCGACGGACTCTCCGGAGTCCGGCGACCTGAAATCCACATTGAAGCGGGAACCGGTTATTTTAAAACTTCCTGGAAAGGTGAAGAGATAAAACCTGAAATGGGAGAAGTTACCGTAACTAATAATAATAATGTTGTTGCGTGGGGATCACTTTACTGGCAGTATTATGAACAGCTCGATAAGATAACACCAAGTGAAACTCCGCTGAAAATTAAGAAACAGTTATTCCTTGAACTTGATAGTGAAACCGGAAAGAAAATAACTCCTGTTACAGATGATACAAAACTTAAACCGGGTGATATGATAAAAGTAAGGATTGAAATAAGAGTAGATAGAGATATGGAATTTGTTCACCTGAAAGATATGCGTGCTGCCGGGTTTGAACCTATTAATGTCCTTTCAACTCATAAGTACCAGGATGGATTGTGGTATTACGAAAACACACGCGATGCTGCAACAAACTTCTTTATGGACAGGTTGCCAAAAGGAACGTATGTATTTGAATATCCATTGAGAGTAACCCACAAAGGTGATTTCTCTAACGGTATTACAACAATGCAGTGTATGTATGCGCCTGAATTTGCAAGTCATTCTGAAGGGGTGAGAGTGAAGGTTGAGTAGTGATAGCTGTTGATTCATCAACCCTCTTCATTAAAAAAATGGAGAGGGTTTTTTATTGAATACGAAGAAATGATTAGGAAGTTAGTTACTAAGAAATAATTTTCTTCAACTTAATTAACAGCATAGGCAGATCTAGTTTAACGGTATTCCAAAGCATATCTAAATCCACATCAAAATAACCATGAACAAGATGATTACGCATTCCGGTTATATCATCCCAGGGAACTTGAGAATTTATTTCTTTTACTTCCACTGAAACTTTTACTGCAGCTTCACCGATAATTTCAATTTCTTTAACTAAAGAAAGAACTAACATTCTTTCACTGTCTAAAGCTTCTCTATATTTCCCCTCAGCAAATGAGATTGCTTCTTCAGCAGCATCAATCATATGCTTTATTCGGATTCTGTCATTCGGCTGCATACTGGACTATCGCTTCTTTTACAATTTGCTCACGGAAATACCTGCTCAATTCATTTGCAGTTCTGAGATCAGTTTTTATTCCGAAAAGATCTGTTAATTGATTTTCCATTCGTGCTAATACAAGGTATCCTGGTGTAGCGTCATCTTCAAACTCAACTAACAGGTCAATATCACTATCTTCATCATAACTATTCTTAGCATACGAACCGAATAGAGAAAGTTTTATTATCCTGTTGGTCTCACAGAATTTATTCAATTCATCTTTATGTTTGCTTAATATATCCATTAATTAATTTACTCTTCCTTTCCTTTCTAATTTCAGTATGGGTTATAAAACGAAATTGAAAAGAACATAAAATAAATATAGTAAATCTACCTTAAAATCGTACAGGAAATTTTATCCTGATTGAGAAAAAAAGGAAATTTTTTAGTTTACTTGCCGTTTCAGGAGAATTACAACAATGCAGTGTATGTATACGCCTGAATTTGTCGAAGATCCCTCCGGACAAGTCATTCGGAAGGGGTAAGGGTTAAAGTTGGAGGGTAGCTGCTAAAATTCCTATAACAATAGCATAGGAATAGCAGGAGAGATGGAATTAATTGATTTCCTATTATCTCATTATTTTTTAAGGCAGCCTTTCCAAATCATTTAAGTCTATATGTCTTCCGCTGGCTTTCTTGTTTTGTTTTAGATCCTCTAATCCTATGAAACTTATTGTGACATCATCAAGAGTTTCATCTATGCGGTTAGCATAACAAGATTTAAAATCAACCCCTGATATTGTGGTTAATAATTCTATTCTCAATGGAGGAACTCCCATTCTAATTACTTGATCCTCTTTTAGAAAAATTTCTTCAGAAATGTCCGGATCAGCAAAGCCGAACTCCTTTATTGCTTGAACTATTTTTTTTGCATTATCCGGGTTAGTGGTGATCCATATATCAATATCTCCGGTGGCACGTGGATAACCATGATATGCCACTGCATAACCGCCAATTACTAAGTAGTGAACCTTATGTGAGTTTAGTAATTGAAAGAATTCTTTGAAGTCGGGTGGTAAATGGATTGTAGCCATAAACTCTTTGTCGAAGTATTTCTACTGCTTCCAGCCTTTCTGAAGATGATTTGGATTGCCAATATTCCTTTTCGTCGGAGTTTTCAAAAAGAGATGAAACCGAAAAACTGTTTTTATCAATTCTGTTTTTTAATTCTTTAGTTTCCACTATAGTAAATATAATATCATAAGATCGTCTTACAAAATGTTTCATACATTAATAATTTAAAGACCGGGCTTCCAAAAGGAACTTATGTATTTGAGTATTCTCTAATTGTAACTCATAAAGGAGAATTCTCAAACGGTATTACAACAATGCAAAGAATGTACGCTCCTGAATTTGTCGAAGATCCCTCCGGACAAGCCATTCGGAAGTTGTGAGAGTAATAGTTGAATAGAGATAATTGTTTATACTACTATCCTCGCTAAACCTGCAATTGAGAAGACCCATTCTTGGAAAGAGTTTGCCTAAGCATACAGCTAGTGCGCGGATACGGCAGGATAGCAGATAAAATTGCCATAGTGATAAAGTAAGCATACGATAATGACGGGATTAATTGAGTTTATAAGATTCCCTTAAGAAGTCCACATTGTTACAATATGATAATATATATATTTCAGAATGCAGTGCTCACAATAGATATAAATCTATAAAAAATTTGTTCTAATCCTTGGATTGTTTTCTATCCTCCACCATATTCTTCATTTCTTCCCACCAAGATGGTAGCGGTAAATCTATACCAGTTTTGGCTCTAATATCATCTTTATATTCCTCTTGTGATTTAAACATTCTGGGATTTATTTTTTTTCTTAGTGCAGTTTCCCAAATTATTGTAATAAGTTCGTGATCATGTAGTATTGAATCTGCATCCGGTATTACACTCCACTTGTCCTTTTCATCTAAAAGCGCTACGGTAATCAAACTCTCAAAAGAGGCCATATTTAAAATAAGATTAGTATTATTTGCCGATTTATTCAGTAATTTAAAAAATTCATCCCTTAGGTTGCAGGTCCAGAAACAGCTATTTTTTCTTAGCAATATATAATGTTCGACTATGTGTTTATCTCTAATAAAAATAGACTCTATCCACCCTTCTTTTTTAAAATTTTCAAACAGTTGATAAGATATTCTCTCTTCCAATATTTTTCCTAGTTCTTTACTCAATTGCTCTTCAGCTATGCTATTAAACACTCCCGTCCTAAATGGAAACCAAGGCTGCAAAAAATTCATAATCAGGATTAAATCAATTGTAGATTCATGACAGATTTTCAGCAATAATTCTTTCTCATCCTGTCTTATTCTTTTATAAATGTCTGGCATTGTAAAGTGAGTCCATCTCGTAATCATCTCATGGAGAATTCTGAATTTCGAGATATCTAGAAATGGTTTTTTACCAACGAATCCTCCCATATCGAAACTAATTGTTGCTAATAATCTCAGCGCTAAACTTGCATCTTTTACGTGACTTATTAAGTACTCTTCAAGATGGGTATCTGAAGCCATTCCTAGGGACCAATTTTGATATTCAACTGTTTTTTGAAATAACACTTTAAGAAAATCCTCTCTGGAGAATGTGGAGGGTTTTGGATATTCCCCCATGAAATTTTCGATTAGCGAAATAGAAGATTCTTTTTCAAAATTATTTATTAAAGTATTAAACTCTTTCCATGTAAGTGGAGATCTTTTTTCTGTCAAGTAAGTATAAGAATCTAATGCACCCACGCTTATAGGGTAATTTGAGTTTGAAATATCTTTAATAATCTCAAGAATGTTATCTCTATCATCTTTATTATGGTTCTTTTCATTGATAATCTTTAATAACTCTTCTTCATGCTCTTTCTTTCTATTACTATTGTCTCTTCTTTCTCCGAACCATCTATCAGTCGTTATGGAATCCCAAATTTTTTGATTTTGAATTATCGAATCAGTAAGAGATGGGTAACTGAATTTTAGAACGTTTATTAATAGTAGAACATGCCAATTTAATTCTTCAACATCGTATCTCTCAGTTTCATTTTTAAAACTCAACAATGATCTGATAAATTGTTTTAACTTTCTTGGATTTTTAGGTAAATGTGTGAATACATTTTCTAATGAACCAACTGGTAAAAAATTGACATGTTTCTCGCCTTCTTTTTTTAGTAAGTAACTTAATTCATCATTGTTAGCTTTTGGCAACCAACGCGGAAAATCAATTATCTTATCTAAGAAATCTTTACTTTCTCCATAATTAACATTATGAGCCTTTAAAGTATTGTTAATGACGTCAGGATCAAATGCCAATACAAATGAGAAGCCCGGGATATCTAATAATTCTTTTAATGAATAAAGTATTTGTGGAATAATATCCGGATTAGATCTGTCAAGGTCATCTATTAGAATGATAAATCTCTTGTCACCCATATATTGAGGTAACTCATTTAGAATACGTTTGTTAAAATGGAGAAAATTCTTTAAGACTAGTATACCTGATTTAGTGTAAACATTGAACTTTGATATTGGTTCAATAAGAAAAATCGATTTCCTAAAAAATCTTTTTATTTTAACTTTAATGTTGAACCATATTTTATCTGATAATCTGATTTTAATTCCAGCATCCTTCAATGTTTGATATACAGATAATGCAAACGATTCCCAAAGTTCTTCAGCAGTTTGGTACTCCCAGGGATTAAATTCAAGTATAATTTGATTATCAGCTTTAGCAATTTGTTGAATGTAATTTAAAACTACACTTTTACCTTCTCCCCAGCTTCCGTAAATACTAATTCTTACAGACCATGCTTTGGGAGTTGTGATCGCAAGATCATATATTTCTTTAGCAAAATCCCAACGATTTAAATAGTCTTCTTGATAACTAAGTTTAGCTGAATCAAATCCTGTGGTTGTTGTTTTTAATTCATGTTTCATTTTGCAACTTTCAAAGTGCTACTTGTTACCCTGAACCTAATCAATTCCTTAATCAAAATACCTAACTTCCTTATCCACTTGCATCCTCCTCTAAATATTTATTCGAGATATAAATAGCAAAATTAGATAGTTCTTCTCTTGTAAACTCTATATCAAGGTCTAACTTATTTTTATACTTATTAAATATTTTAATACCAACAAATTCATTATTCTTATTTATAGGCTTGATATTTTGATGTGCAAGCCCATTTCTTATTTTCCTCAACAATACTCCTATTGTCTTTGGATAGCGTATTATTCTACCTTTTTTCATTTTTTTTATCGGTTCAAATAATTTAATAGTAAATGATGGAATGTCCTCAAGTCTTACTATTTCGCTTTTCCAATAAGATGATGAACCCATGTTTTCATATGGTAGAATTATTAGTCCCAAGGTACAATTCAAAAGATTACTAAACTCAAATTTTCCTTTGTATGAGTTTAAAATATTTATCGTACGCTCAACAAACTCCTTATTAAATTTTAAGATTTCCATAATGTTTTCTCTTAACTTCTTAATTAATGTATAATTTTAACCATAATCAGGGTAGGCTGCAGATAACTGTTTTTAATTACTTTTAATAACGTAATTAAATTGCTTTAAATCATCAACAATTAAGTAAAATAATAGTCCCAGATTCTTATAGATCATCAATCAAATGTGTAACTGAAAAATTCAATCTGCTCACTTATGTTTTCTCAATCGTCCCATCAATACCCAGTAAAGTAAAAACGCAACTGCAAAGCCAACAAACCATGCATAATCATATAAAAAACTTACTTCAGGAATAACTAATCCAATTAATGCTACAATTACTCCGGCAGCAAGTGCATACACAGCTTTTAGATTAAATCCTTTTCTGTAGGTGTAAACGCCTTCAGTTTCATAAAGATCTTTTACATTAAGATTTCTTTTCCTAATAATAAAATAATCGCAAATTAAAATACCGGCTATCGGTCCTAAAAAACTTGAGTAACCGATAAGCCATCCAAAAATATAAGCGCTGTAATCAGCAAGAAGTTTCCAGGGCATCATCGCAATTCCCAGTACTGCAGTAATCAAGCCGCCTTTTACAAAATTGATATGCTTCGGTGATAAGTTGGCAAAATCGTTTGCCGGTGATACAACATTTGCAGCAATGTTTGTAGTTAGCGTTGCTAGAATGAGAGATCCCAGAGATATTGCAACGACGACAGGACTTTCAAACCTTGATAGTAAGGCAACCGGATCCCAAATTGCTTCTCCAAAAATAATTACTGTTGCAGACGTAACAGCTATACCGATAAAAGAAAATAAAACCATCGCAGGAGGTAAACCCAATGCTTGTCCAATCATTTGAGATTTCTGGCTTTTTGCATATCGCGTGAAATCAGGAATGTTTAGTGAAAGTGTTGCCCAAAAACCAACCATCCCGGTTAATGATGGAATAAAAAATTTCCAAAACTCACCGGTAGTTGCAAATTTACTTGGCTGGCTTAAAATTGGACCAAACCCGCCTGCATTAACATAAGCCCAGGTAAGTAATCCCAAACCAACCAAAAGTAAAAACGGTGCGCCGTAAGATTCAAGCCATTTTATTGATTCAATTCCTTTAACGATAAAGTAAACGTTCATTGCCCAAAAAAGCATGAAGCCAATTCCCGGACCCCACGAAAAAACAGCCCACCCTGGAAAAATAATTATTATCAACAAATTAAATGCCTGCCCACCAATCCACGTTTGAATACCAAACCATCCGCAGGCAACAATAGCGCGAAGGAGTGCGGGTATATTAGAACCCTTTGTTCCGAATGAAGCTCGTGCAAGAACTGGGAAAGGAATACCGTATTTTGTTCCGGCGTGTGCATTTAAAACCATCGGGATCAATACAATTAAATTGCCAAGTCCTATTGTCATCAATGCCTGCCACCAATTCATACCTCCGGCAATTAATCCGCTTGCCAGCATATAAGTTGGAATATTAACACTCATTCCAATCCAGAGTGCAGCGATGGCGTACGTTCCCCAGGAGCGTTCTGAAACTTTCGTAGGAGATAAATCTCTATTAATTAATTTTTGGTCTGCAATGGAAGTAATGTCAGTTTCTACAAGTTCAGTATCAATAAAGCTATTCATTTGCATCTTTTTTAAATAGTATTACTTTTTGATCGATAATAGATTGATAAGATGTTGGGTTAAAACCCGAATTAGTTTCTAGAAATTCTATACTCCCCGTCCTGAAGGACGGGGCAATTCATCATAATTTAATTTGATAGTTGACTTTGAATAGCCACGACTTTTAAGTCGTGGGAGTATAATAACAATTGAATGAACGGGCTTTAGCCCAAATAGTAAAAAAACTATTTATTTAATCCCACGCACCGGCGTAAGCATCTCTCTTCAAAAAATTTCCTCTTCCGGTTTTACCCAGGAATTTTTTATTTTCTACAATTACTTCACCGCGGGAAAGTACTGTCTCAGCATTACCTTTTATTTTCTTTCCTTCAAACATTGAATAGTCTACGCGCATATGATGCGAATGAACAGATATAGTGTGCTCGAATTCCGGATCCCAGATAACAATATCGGCATCGGAACCAACGGCAATAGTACCTTTGCGTGGATATAGCCCAAACATTTTTGCCGGGGAAGTTGAAATTAGCTCAACCCATCTGTTTACTGAAAATCTTCCTTCGTTTACGCCACCTTCAAAAAGTAATTGCAAACGATGTTCAATACCCGGTCCCCCATTTGGAATTTTTGTGAAATCATCAATGCCAAGTTCTTTCTGCTCTTTATAACAGAACGGACAATGATCTGTTGAAACTATCTGCAAAGTATTTTTTTGAAGTCCTGCCCACAACTTATCCTGATGCCATTTTTCCCGCAGCGGCGGAGTGAATACAAGTTTGGCATCTTCAAAGCCGTCTTTGCCCATATCATCCAAAGAAAGAAAAAGATACTGTGGACAAGTTTCTGCATAAACAGGCAAGCCCCTGTCTCTTGCTTCGGCAACTTTCTCAAGTGCATCATTTGATGATAGGTGAACAATGTATACGGGGGCTCCAGCCATTTCAGCGAGAGCAATTGATCTGTTCACAGCTTCGCCCTCAGCAGTAGTTGGGCGGGTAAGTGCATGATAAATTGGTGCTGTTTTTCCTTCGGCAAGTGCTTTCTGCACAATAAGATCTATTACACTTCCGTTTTCAGCATGCATACAAACCAGTGCACCTGTTTTTGATGTATGTTTCATAGTCTTATAAATAGTTGCATCATCTACCATCAGCACATCGGGATAAGCCATAAAGAGTTTAAAACTTGTTACACCTTCATTAACCATATCACTCATGTCCTCCATATGCGCATCCGGCAGGTCAGTTATAATCATATGCAGTCCATAATCAATAGTGGCTTTACCTTGAGCTTTTTCCCACCAAATATCAAGCGCATCTCTAATTCGTGTTCCCTTTGCCTGAATTGCAAAATCTATAAGGCACGTCGTACCGCCAAATGCAGCGGCTTTTGTTCCGGATTCAAAATCATCAATCGAGGTTGTTCCTCCGAACGGCATATCAAGATGAGTGTGAACATCAATGCCTCCGGGAATTACGTATTTGTTTTTTGCATCAATTACTTTATCGGCTTGATTTTTTAAGTTCTCCCCAATTAGTGTTACTTTATCTTTTTCGATGTAGATGTCTGCTATATAATCCTGTTCCGCAGTAATAATGCGACCGTTTTTTATTAATGTTGACATAGTTTCACCATATTATTTTTTAGTAATAATACTTATTAAATTCTTGTATGATATACTTTTAGTTTTCACTTATAACCACTAAGTCTTAAAACCGTTGTCCAAAGGACTCGTTCGGAGAAACGGTTTACTCTTTTAGGAAGCAATTCAATTTACCCACGACTTAAAAGTCGTGGCAATTCATAAACAATAAAATTATTGATAAGTAAATTTTAGTGTATTACAATTCCATGTTTCTTTTTAAATTCTTCAAGATTTTGCCAGCTTGGTTCCTTACCTTCCTTCTCAAAATCAGCCATCAATTCATTCCACGATTTTGATTCAGATTCATCATCGACCCTTATCATAGAAATACAACCTTCAACAGGACACACTAATGAACACAAACAACAGCCAACACAATCTTCTTCTCTTACTTCAGTTTTATAGTTTCCGTTTTCAGGAGTTAAATCTATACACTGATGAGCACCATCTTCGCAGGCAACATAACACAAATTACAGTGAATACAAGTTGATTGATCTATTCGTGCAACGGTTTTATGCAAGAGATTAAAATTACCGAAGTCTTCAATTTGTTCTAAAGCTTTACCTTTGAAATCATCAATAGATAAAAATCCTTTCGATTCCATCCAGTTTGTTAATCCTTCAACGAGGTCATCAATTATTCTAAAACCGTAATGCATTACGACAGTGCATAACTGCACACTTGTTGAACCGAGTAAAATAAACTCAGCGGCATCCTGCCATGTGCTGATGCCGCCGATACCGGAAATAGGAAGATTTATTTCACTGTCTTTTGCTATTTGTGATAAGTGATGAAGAGCGATTGGTTTTACAGCAGGACCGGCAAAACCACCATGACTGCTTTTACCGGCAATAGTCGGTTGAATTTTTAATGTGTCGAGATCAATTCCTATTATACTGTTAATAGTATTTATCAATGCTAAACCGTCTGCGTTTGCTGCTTTAGCTGCACGTGCTGGAAAGCGTATATCAGTTACATTTGGTGTAAGCTTAACAAGCACAGGAATTGTTGAAACTTCTGTTACCCATTCAGTTATCATTTTACAATATTCAGGAACCTGACCTACAGCAGCGCCCATACCTCTTTCACTCATTCCGTGCGGACATCCGTAATTTAATTCAATCCCATCCGCACCTGTATCAATTGTGCGTTTAACAATATCGTGCCATACTTCTTTTTTCGATTCAACCATTATCGAAACAACAACAGCGCGATCGGGCCATAACTTTTTTGTTTCCGCAATTTCTTTTAAATTAGTTTCGATTGGGCGATCGCTGATAAGTTCAACATTGTTCAATCCAATTAATTTTTCGCCACTGTAATCTAATCCGCCGTAACGGTTGGAAACATTCATAACAGGTTCACCAATTGTTTTCCAAACCGTCCCACCCCAACCCTGCTCAAACGCTTTGCAGTTCTGATAAGCAGAGTTTGAAGGTGGTGCAGAGGCCAGCCAAAAGGGGTTTGGCGATTTTATACCACCGCAATCAATTGATAGGTCAATCATTTATTTCCTCATTCATTATAAATTTTAATTTCGTTGTAAATAATTACTGTCATTCAAAAAGAATCTTTTTATTCCTTATGCAATCGTTCACAGTTTAGTTAACAGGATTCCTGCTGAATGGCGAATTAATCTTTGTTACTTAATAAATACTTATCAATTCCGTGTGCAGCCTGCTTACCATCGTAAGCTGCATTAACTACTTCCTTACCGCCGTTTATGCAATCGCCGCCTGCAAATACTTTCGGATTACTCGTTTGAAAAGTTCCATTGTTAACTAAAACTTTGTTGTTTTCGATTTTAAGATCGGGAATAGAATTAATAAATTTTAACTTTGGCTGCTGCCCGAGAGCATAAATAACCATATCAACAGGAATTTCAAATTCTGAATTGGGAATAGGCACAGGTTTTTTCCTGCCTTGCTTATCTGGTTCGCTCAATTTGTTCTTTATGCATTTAATACCCTCAACACTTTTATTGCCAATAATTTCAATGGGTGAAGTTAAAAAGCGGAAGATGATTCCATCGTCTTTTGCCAAACGATATTCCCAATCATTAGCGGGCATTTCCGATTCCGATCTTCTGTAAACTATCATCACTTCTTCTGCACCGAGTCGTTTCGCTTCAGTAGCCGCATCAATCGAAGTGTTACCGGCACCAATAACTGCAACGTGCCCTCCAACATTTACCGAGCTCCAGTTTTCTTCTTTTACATTTTCTATAAACTTTAAAGCACCTATAACTCCTTCGAGATCTTCACCCGTAATGCTCAACCTTCCGCTTTCCCCTAATCCAATTCCAATAAATAAAGCATCGTGTTTATCAAACAATTCTTCAACTGAAATTGTTTCACCGACCGTTACACCTGTTTGAATACTAACACCTAGTCCTTTTATCATTTCAACTTCTTTTAAGCTATCCGCTTTGCTCATTTTATATGGCGCTATTCCCCATGTACTTAATCCACCGGGAACTTCATTCGATTCGTAAATATGAGCATCATAACCCAGTAAAGATAATTCGGCGCCGCATGCTAAACTTGCGGGACCCGAACCAATTATTCCCACAGACTTACCATTTTTTGGTTTAGAATTAAATAACTTCGGCATTCCTGATGAGAAGTACTCATCTATTGCAAACCTTTGCAAGCGTCCTATCTCAATCGGCTTTTCACCCTTTTCAACATAAACACAAGCGCCTTCGCAAAGGTCCTCTACCGGGCAAGATTTAGCACAGGTTAATGCAATCCAATTTGAATAAAAAATTGTTTTTGCCGAACCAATAAGGTTACCCGTCGCAATTTTTTTTATGAATGTTGAAATATCAATGTGTGTCGGGCAAGCTTTCATACACGGCGAATCATAACAATATAAACAGCGGTTAGCTTCCGTAACTGCTGAGTTGTTTGTGAAAGGAGAAACAAGTTCTTCGAAGTTTTTTTTGTATTCTTCTTGTGTAAGCTTATCTGCTAAATTCATATGAAGCTTCTTTGTTTTTATTCATTAAAATTGAACCTCTTATTAATTCTAAATTCAGAAAACAAGATTCCTACTGGCTGACATTTGGATTCTGAGTTTCTAAATATTCTTAATAATCCTACTCTGGCATTCTGAAAGAATCTTTTTAAATAATATTTAGACTTGACCATCAGGATTTTTAATTCAGAAGGAATCTCCATATATCCTTCTTTAACATCTGCTTAATGAACTATCCATAGCTCCAATAAAATCATCAACTTCACTTTTAGTTACAGTAAGCGGTGGCGAAATCCGAACAACATTTCCGTACAATCCGCCTTTGCCAATTAATACACCTTGCTTTTTCATTTCTTCAAAAAGTTTTCCGACAAGCTCACTATCGGGAACTTTATCTTCCTTTACAAATTCACACGCCTGCATTAAGCCCATTCCTCTAACATCACCAATTGATGGGTATTTTTTTTGCAGGTCTTCCAATCCGTCTCTTAAATGTTGTCCTACTACATAAGCGTTTTCAGCAAGATTTTCTTCTTCTATAACTTCAATTGTTGCAAGAGCTGCAGCCATCGATACTGGATTTCCTCCGAAAGTTGAAATTGTTAAACCGGTAAAGCTATCGGCAATATCTGTTCTGGCAACTGTTACACCAAGAGGAGCGCCGTTAGCAATACCTTTTGCGGCAGTTAAAATATCCGGTTCAACTTCCCAATGTTCAATTCCGAACATCCTTTTGCCTGTGCGTCCGAATCCGGTTTGCACTTCATCGCAAATAAAAACGCCGCCGTATTTTTTAATGATGGGAACAGCAACCTGAAAATATTCTTTAGGCGGAGTAATAAATCCACCAACACCTTGAATTGGTTCTGCAATAAATCCGGCAATCTCTCCGCTTGTTGTAGTCATTATCAATTCTTCAATATCCTGTGCACACTTCAATTCACAGCTTGGATATTCAAGGGAGAACGGACACCTGTAACAATACGGACTTACAGCGTGTTTAATTCCCGGAAGATGTGTTCCGCCATGACGCCACAGTGCATGACCGGTCATACTCATCGCTAGTAATGAACGACCATGGTAGCTGTGGCGCAACGCAATAATTTCCTGGTTACCGGTAAAGTGTTTTGCTAAAAACACTGCTGTTTCATCAGCTTCTGTTCCACTGGTAGTAAAGAAGCTTTTCTTTAATTCACCGGGAGTAATCTCAGCAAGTTTTTCTGCCAGGGCAACAATCTTTTCGTTCGGATAAAGTGTTGAAGTATGCTGAAGTTTATCAACCTGCTCTTTTATTTTGCTTGTTACTTTCGGATTGCAATGACCGACACTAACAGTTAAAATGCCTCCGAAAAAATCGAGATATTTATTACCTTCAGGATCATACACATACAATCCATCTGCGTGATCGATAGCAAGTGGTTCTTTATAATAATTTGCTACACTCGGAAACAAATATTCTTTATGCTTTGCATGAATATCTTCCGAACTGATCTTTTTTACCTCATTAATATTTACTTCACTCATAAGAGAATTTCCTTAAATGATTTTTAAATATTTACCAGATCGCTATATGTCTCCGGACGGCGGTCGCGGTAGAACTGCCAAACGCTTCTTACCTCCTGTATTTCATCCAAATTAAGGTCGGCAACAACAAGTTCATCTTTATCGCGGCTTGCCTTTACAATTATTTTTCCCCGCGGCGAACAGAAATAACTGCTTCCATAAAACTCACCAATATTCCAGGGTCCTTCTTTTCCAACCCTGTTTATAGCACCGACAAAATATCCGTTGGCAACAGCATGTGCCGGCTGCTCAAGTTCCCATAAGTATTCAGATAATCCGGCAACAGTAGCCGAAGGGTTGAAGATTATTTCTGCTCCGTTTAGTCCAAGTGCACGGGCGCCTTCGGGGAAATGTCTATCGTAACAAATATATACTCCAACATTAGCGTAAGCAGTTTTGAAAACGGGAAATCCAAGATTACCCGGTTTGAAGTAAAACTTTTCCCAAAAACCCGGTTCGCAATGAGGAATATGATGTTTGCGATACTTTCCTAAATATTTTCCGTCGGCATCAATCACGGCTGCAGTGTTGTAAAAAACTCCCGTCATTTCTTCTTCATAAACCGGAACAATTAAAACCATATTATGTTTTTTAGCAACTTCTTGCATAAGTTTTGTTGTTGGTCCATCCGGAACTTTTTCTACCATCGCATACCATTTTGTTTTTTGCTCTGCGCAAAAATATGGTCCGTAAAAAAGTTCCTGAAGACAAAGTATCTGAACATTATCCTTTGCGGCATCATCAATCATCTTCAGATGTTTTTCTATCATTGCCTGTTTTATTTTTTCAATCGGGTCTTCAGTTGATCCAGTAAGTGATGCCTGGATTAATCCTCCCCGAACTATTTTGCTCATTATGTTTCCTTTTCAGTTTGATTATTTATTCTCTCCTTTGTCATTCTGAGTCCAATTTACTTAACAAAGGTTCTTTTCGTGAAATAGTAAAAAAGATTCTTCTCCCGATAATCCTGTTTACTGCAGGCATGTCGGGATCAGAATGACATTAGCTACTAAAACATCTAATTTAACTCATCCAATTTACCTGTGATTCAGGATTCCATTTAGTTGTTATCTTTTTCAACTTCGTCCAGAATTGTATCGAACTCTTTCCGGTAATATCACCAACACCAAATCTTGAATCATTCCACCCGCCGAATGAAAACGGTTCTCTCGGTACGGGAACACCTATGTTTACACCAATCATTCCCGCACTTGCACGATCAGCAACATAGCGGGCAAGTCCTCCGCTCTGTGTAAATACAGCAGCTGCGTTTCCATAATCGGAACTGTTCTCAATTTTAATCGCTTCATCTATATTCTCAGCTCTCATTATTGAAAGTACCGGACCGAAAACTTCTTCTTTAGCAATTTTCATATCAGGTCTAACATAATCGATAACGGTTGGGCCAACATAAAATCCGTTTTCCTTTCCTTCAACTTTACAATTTCTCCCATCAACCAATATTTTTGCTCCGTCATTCTCAGCTTCTGTAATGTAGTTTTCAATTCTTTCTTTTGCCTTTGCTGAGATTATTGCACCCAGATTTTTACCGGGAATAATTTTACGTGCTTCTTCACAAATTTTTTCGATTATGTTATCAACGTTTCCAACCGCAACCATTGCAGATGCTGCCATACACCGCTGACCGGCACATCCGGACATTGAAGCAGCAACGTTGGATGCCGTCATGGCAACATTTGCATCGGGCAGAACGATAAGATGATTTTTCGCGCCACCGAGAGCAATTACTCGTTTTAAATTTGAAGCTGCTCTTTTATAAACGATTTTAGCAACACGCGTTGAACCAACAAACGAAACTGCATCGATATCAGGATGATCGCAAATAGCTTCCACCGCTTCCTGTGCACCATGAACAACATTAAAAACTCCCCTCGGTAATCCGGCATCTCGTAATAGTTCTGCAATTCTGTTTGCGCTTAACGGAACTAGTTCTGATGGTTTAAGTATCATTGTATTACCGAGTACTATTGCATTTGGGATTGTCCAGTTTGGAACCATATTAGGAAAATTAAAAGGTGAGATTGAAGCAACAACTCCTAATGGAAAATGTTCAACTCTGCATTCAACACCTTTGCTTACTTCAAGCAGTTCGCCGGAAACGAGTTGAGGCATGGAGCATGCAAACTCTGTTAACTCTGCGCTCTTTAATACTTCTGCTTTTGCCTCATCGTAAGTTTTTCCGTTTTCTTCCTGAACTAACTTTGTAAGTTCATCCATATTTTCTTCCAGTAATCTCTTGTACCTGAAAAATACCTGGACTCTTTCCTTGATCGGAGTATTAGACCATGAAGGAAATGCAGCTTTTGCAGTTTGCACTGCTTTATCAACTGCATCAGCAGAGGAGAGAAATAATTCGGAAATTATAGAACCGTCAATCGGAGAAACGACCTCAAGTTTTTCACCGCCGCCTTCTAATAATTCCTCTCCAATAAAATTATTTACAGATTTATATTTCATTTCTTCACCTCTAAAGTTTTAAAATACTATTCATTCTAAATAAATCTATGATTATGTAAACAGATGTATAATTTAAGGTGAAAATATAAACATTAAGTAACACATACAAAGGAAATTTACAGAACGATTGTTATTTGCAAAGAATGATTTAATAAATAATAAACGTGGTTTTAGAAGATGCAGCGTTGATGAATTAATTTCTTTTAAAAAGTTTAATAAAACTTATAAATTAATTGAGCGAGTTTTGGTGAATTCTTTGCATATAAAAAAAGGCGATTTGCCAATCGCTTTAATTTTCCTCTGCCGCCCTCTCTAAATTGTCAGGAATTTACCCTTGTCTTCAATTCCCCCAGTCTCTCTTCAATTTCTTCTTTTAAAAACTGTTTGAACTCATCGGTTGCAGTTGTATCACTCGGGATCTTCTCATAGGCAAGCTGGTAATACATTATTATCTTCTCATTTTCCAATCAGAAAATTGAAGGGTTTACATTTCTTATGATCATTTTCACTTTGTGCTGTTGTTACAGAAATCATTGAAGCAGCGATTAATATTATTTTTTTCATATTTATCTCTTGAAATTTTTGAATCAGAGTTGTTCATAATATAAAACAAAACATTCTAAAAATTTATATGCACCATAGCAATAACTGATAATGGTCGCATCGAATAACTGTTAATTCCATCGTATAGGCACAGTTCAGATAATTGAATTCTTAATTGCTTTTATATTCCGATTCTAGATCTTTTCTCCGGGCTAATTCACTTGTATATTTTCTTCCAAGTGAATCACGATGCTCTTTTACCCATTCTGTTAATTTCGTTTTTCCTACAGGTGGAGAATCAACATAAAGAAGGCTATTCATAAGTCCGGTAATTTCATCACGGGTAATCATAACATCACCAACTATTTTTCCAATTAATAATCCTGCTATATAGCCCATAGTAGGACTGCATGAGACAATCGGTTTTTGCTTTCCAATTATATCACCAATTGTTTCCACAAGTTCTTTATAAGTGAAAGTTTCAGGACCGATTGCATTGGTGATAACATCTTCCTTACTTTTACCCTGCTCGACAGCCAATTCTGCAAGATCCTCTACATAAATCGGTTGAAGACGATACTGACCATCGCCAAAAACCCCAAAGACCGGAAGTTTCCGTAAAGCCCACGCAATATTATTAATAAGAATATCCTCCTTTCCAAAGAGAACAGCTGGACGGAGAATCGAGTAGTGTAAGCCCGATTTTATTAATGCTTCTTCCAGTTTTGCTTTCCCGCTGAAATATTCAAGCTTAGAATCTACTGATGGGTTAGTTATACTAATATGTACGATTCGTTGTACCCCAGCTTCTTTCGCTGCATTGAACAAAATAATTGTGTTCTTAACTGCATCTGCCTGATTAAACATTTTATGATTAAATCTTACCCAATAAGTATTATAAAGAACTGCAACACTCTTTAATGAAGCAATTAGTTTCTCTGGCTTATCAAAGTTAAAGGGAAATGCCCGCACCCTTTCTCCGAAGGGATTTTCTCGGCGTAATGAATTTGTTAATGTAATTACACTGTAACCTCTATCAAGCAACTTTAGAGTAATATATTTTCCTGAATATCCAAATGCGCCTGTTACAGCATGCATGTTTTGCTCACTCATATTTCTCCATTAACTAAATCTCATTATTCATCAGAATAAAGTTTGCTTAAGATTAAGATTTAGGCAACAACCAGGAAAAAAGAATCTGTTGGTTTCATTATATTGTTAAAAAGGCCTTTTTATTTGTTCATCGTTTTATTTTTCATAACTATTGTAAGCACCTAGTCCGGTTTTCCCTCATAGTGAATAGTTTCCACTTGGATTGAATTGTTAGCTATCGTACCTTTACTCGCTGACAGATATTACCAGACCATCAGGATTTACGTATTGTATAATATTAGCACCAAAAACTTCTTTCGATTCTTGTATACAGGTTACATTCTCCTCAGTCATTCGTTTATGGAATTCTTCGAGATTTTGTACCTTGAAACCCGGACGGGACCGTCCTGCGAGTACCTTTTGCTGACCAGCTTCATCCGGATTAGACCCATCACTTTTATGAAGGGCTAAAGTCGCTCCTTCGGTTGCAAACTCAGTCCATTCATGCGTCTCAAACTTCAGCGAAATTCCGAGTACATCCCGATAAAATGATACGGGTCGGTTCATATCACTTACGATAACAATCACGTAATTTACTCTCATAAAGATAACCTCCTTGTATTACGAACAATGCATACAGGTGATAACAAGTGTAGCACCCAGAGTTATCCACAATTGTATTGAAATATAAACATGAAATCAGATAAGAAATATTGTTAAACGTTTTTAGTTTTTATCTGTTTCATAGAATAATTGAACAAGCCCGGATGAATATGTTTTTGTGTCAACAAGCTTAAAGTACTTTCTTTCTTTTATTTCTTCGAATAAAGGTTTCCCTTTACCAAGTATAATTGGATGAACCGCTAAATGTATTTCATCTACCAATCCAGAGTTTAAAAAACTTGTGACAAGGTTTGCTCCACCAAATAACCAAATATCTTTACCTTCCTGATCAATTACTTTTTTTACTTCCTCTTCAATATTTTGACTTATAAGTTTTGTATTACCTCTAACATTTTTTATAGTTTTTGAAAAAACATATTTAAGTTTGTCAGAATAGGGATGTTTTCCCATCTGCAAAACCAATTCATAACTTTTGCGTCCAATGAAAATTACATCTATTCTATTCATAAAATCCATCATTCCATAATCCTGATCAGTAAAACACCAATCAAACTCACCGTTTGGGCCTTCAATAAAACCATCTAAACTAACAGCAAGATTTAACATTACTTTTCTCATTGATAACTTATTTCTTTAAATGAATTACATTGTACCTTAGAGGCGGCATTAATATTCAGCATTAACAATCGAGTATTTTAACAGCTACCATGGAGTGCCGTGCCAAGTTAATCGATTATTATATTTGCGTTGATCTGTAAGAGCGTATTAGGGCACTTCCGGAGAACGAGATGGGGCTATCTATTTTCAATATTTCGAACAAGCTCACCTCAGATTCCGCTTCTTACCCCATTGCCATTGACCATAGATAACTTCCTGTGGCAGTTTCCGTCTGGAGATCCGCATAGCCACCATGGCAAGTCCGCGATGATGCGCCTCGTGAGCGACCAAATAGCTAAGAAAAGTTGCCGGTGAGCCATTCCAGTATTTCACCTCTCCGGCAGCTTCGCACTCTTCAAGGAATCGTGCTATAACTTCTTCCGAAGCCTGCAAAGCATTCTTTAACTCTGCTTTCGTAGGCTGAGCACCTTTGGGAAAACTCTCCACCTTGCCTACAAGCTTTGTTGCAGCATGATTGAGCCAGCGAAGACGAACATTGTGCATATGTGCGAACTGTGCTGCAACGGTCCGTGTTCGTTTAGCATAGCTATCCTTCAGATACTCATCTGAAATACTATCGAGCAAATAGAGATTTACCTCGTTGCTCATACACCATGCTTCGACCAGTTGAGATTTCATTATGCCCTTTCGTCGATTGTCATTTATGCAACCTTAACAATTACATATGCAGAATCAAGTGTATTCATTTCTTTTATAATATTGAATTGAATAATTTAATTGTTAAAACGTAAATAATTTGAATCACATCAACAATAGGTAACTAAGCAGCAAGTGTGGTAAGTTAAATGGTTATAAGTTGATCTGAATGTAAACTTGAATAATTAAGATATAATAAAGAGAGCTTAAGTATTCTCATTCCTCTTTGTCAACCTTAAATCCGCACTCCAGGAACCACCACCACCCCGCAATAATAACCCAGCCATTATCAAAACTAAAAAAGGGATTATGGGAGTTTTTGGCTGAAGTGGAAAAAGCGCAAGGTCATCAACTGCAAAGTGAACATAAATTGCTACGAACATAATTGGGAATATTATAAAAATTAAAAAGCGTACGAAAAATCCCTTGACTAGCAGAAGACCTAAAACTATTTCCACTATTGGAACAAAAAAGAAGTTAAGAGTTAGAAAAGGAATTCCAGCCTGTGTTAACTGCCCTAACCATGCTTCTGTAAAGGCGGGGATAAAAAGTTTCATAAACCCTGTCATCACGAACATTACACCAAGAATTATTCTAATAACCCCCAGGAAATTGCTGTCTGTTGTTTCCCGTACATTATTCATTATAGGAGGCTTCGCGTAACCTTATTTAATTAAAAAAACAATTATTTAAAATTGACAACACTTATTGTATTCCAACATTTTTGCTATGCTGCGCCCCCCTTTAAGAGGTTATGCAAAGGTTCCTAATAGTTTATAAAAATCAATTTAATCTTTTGCCATAAATTCAAACATATTTATTCTGCATACTTTTTGAAAATTACAGAAGTATTATGCCCGCCAAACCCAAATGCATTACTCATTCCAATGTCGACCGTTCTTTTTTCAGGTTTATTAAAAGTATAATTAAGATCGCATTCAGGATCAGGATTTTCAAAATTAATTGTAGGGGGAACAACATCATTTTTTACGGCGAGGATTGTTGCTATTGCCTCAATGGCTCCCGCAGCACCTAACAAATGTCCTGTCATACTTTTTGTAGAAGAAACATTCATCTTATAAGCGTGATCGCCAAAAAGAGATTTGATGGCTTTTGTTTCTCCAATATCTCCGAGAGGAGTAGATGTTCCGTGCATATTTATATAATCAACATCATCAGCATTAATTTCAGCAGTTTTTATTGCCATCTTCATCGAAAGGATTGCTCCTTTTCCTTCCGGATGAGGAGCGGTTATATGATGAGCGTCAGCCGAAAGTCCAACACCGATAACTTCAGCATAAATTTTTGCACCGCGTATTAGAGCATGTTCATATTCTTCCAATATTAAAGCACCGCTGCCTTCTCCCATTACAAAACCGTCTCTTGTAGCATCAAAAGGCCTGCTTGCAGTTTCCGGGCTGTCGTTTCGTGTAGATAAAGCCCGTGAAGCATTAAACCCGCCTATGCCCAATTCGGTTATGGATGCTTCAGCTCCTCCTGTAATTATTTTATCTGCGAGGTCCTGTTTTATAAGAAGATATGAATCTATCATATTGTTGTTACCTGTTGCACAGGCAGAAACGATACAATAATTCGGTCCTCTAAATCCATATTGAATTGAAATCTGTCCTGCCGCGATATCTGGAATCATCATTGGAATAAAGAATGGTGAAATCCTTGAAGGACCCTGAGTTGCATTTATAACTGCCTGTTCGCTGAAGGTGTTCATCCCGCCTATTCCACTTCCAAAGAGAACTCCGGTTCTGTCTTTTTCTTCGTCACTCATCTTTTCAGGATTTAAATTACTATCTTTTATCGCCTGCTCGGCTGATACCATTGCGTACTGGGCAAACAGATCCATTCTTCTTGCGGCTTTTCTATCGATATAATCCTTAGGATCAAATCCTTTTATTTCACACGCAAAGTTTGTTTTTAGTTTTGATGGATCGAATTTTGTTATAGTTGCAGCACCACTTTTCGAGTTCATAAACCCCTGCCATAATTTCTCTGCAGAAAGTCCAATTGGAGTAATTGCTCCCATTCCGGTTACTACAACCCTTCTCTTGTTTATCATAATGAACCTGTTGGTAATTAAATAATTAATTTCAAGAATAAATAATCAAAGGAAAGACCTTTAATAATACAAATCATTGATAAATAAATACTAATAAAAAAATAGAATATTGAGATCTAAGTCACACAAATATTTTTTTTAATTTTTAATCAGAAGATGTTAACTATCTTGAGCCACAGTTGGATCTTCGTTCTTATATTTTCTCTCAATAAAATCATTTACTTTTAATATAGCAAAACCAAAAATGTAACCAAATACTACTCCAATTGCTGCTCCTGCAATAATATCGGAGGGATAGTGCAAGCCGAGATAAACCCTGCTAATTGCCAGCAGTGAAGCTGTGACAAAAAGAACTGTTTTATAACCCGGGAAAAGTTTTGTAAAAAATGCAGCAGCGGCAAAATTATTAAGTGCATGATTTGATGGAAAAGAATAAGTTCCGGTACATCCGATTGGTAATAAAACATCGGGCAGCACAATACAAGGTCTCGCTCTCTGGAAAAGTTCTTTTAACACTCTATACCCTGTTAGATCGGTAACAATAATTAGAACGATTATTCCCACCACAGCAAGCCTTCCCATCCTGCCTCCTTTAAATAATAAAATTCCTATCAGGATAACATATGCAATATACCAGTTATGAACATTAGTAATTGTTGAAAAAAATCGATCTAAAAATCCGGTAGAAATTGTATGATTAAAAAAGTAAAAAATGGTTAAATCAATTGAATAAAATACATCCATATTGGCACCAAATATGATATTGAGAATACACGGTTATTTTTGTGGATCATTGTATTAAATGTTAATTATTAAGCAAAATCCAAAAAAGATATTAAAAATACAAGGTGAGTGAATAATGGTTATAGAAAAAGCGGCTTCAATTTTCGACTTTCTCATTAAAGATAAGCCGGTTCCTGGGAGCGAAAAATATGATGAAGCAATCAATGAGTCTAACCTGCTGGTAATTACACCGCTTAAGCTGATGGGCTATCTTGTAGCAATATTTGGTGTACTTGCACTAATTTTTGAGGTACGCTACTTTAATGATTATGCAATTCAAATATATGTAACAAGATTAACAGCGACTACTATAGCAATTCTTGTTCTTGCAATGTTGAATACTTCAGTAGCTGTAAAATATTCAATTTTACTGGTTCATATACTTTTGTTTACTATCATTATTTCTTCCGGATTTATGACTTATTTCTTACCCCAGACGATATTGGTAAACTCACAGATCGTAGGGTTAGTAATTTTCACTTCTGCATTATTCCTCAGCTGGTCTGTTAAAAATCAGATAGTGGTAGCTATTTATTATAATGCGGTATTTGCCTGTGCAATATTGTTTAACAATAATGCCATTTACTTTTTACCTAATGTTACTGAGTCAGTTATTTTTGTGGCTCTGCTCAGTATGGTATCCATTATTGCCTGTGCATATAATTTTAAAATGAAGGTTGTAGTTGCTGAAAAAAATTTCAAAATACGATACTCGGAAAAAAAATACAGATCAATATTTGATAATTCTGTTGAAGGTATGTTTCAATCTACCCCGGAGGGTAAATTTTTAACAGCTAACAAGGCTTTTGCTGATATTTTGGGTTACAACAATAAGGATGAACTTAAAGAAATTGATATTAAAGATCTGTATTTATACCCCGAAGATAGAAATAAACTTATAAATGAACTAAGAAAAAAAAGCTATGTAAAGGATTATCAAGTTGAATTAAAAAAGAAAGATGGCAGCAGAGTATTTGTTAGTTTGAACGAGCGTTTGTTAAGAGCTGAAGATGGCAATCAATTTATGGAAGGAAATATACAAGACATTACAAAACGTGTTTTTATGGAACAAGAAAGAGAAAAGGTGGAAGATGCGTTAATAAATGAAAAAGAAAAATCGGAAACTCTAGCCAAGGAAGCAATAAGATTAACAGGACTAAAAAGTAAATTCCTTGCAAATATGAGCCACGAGATAAGAACACCAATGAACGGCATTCTTGGTTTTCTTACTCTAATTGAAGCTGGTGCTCATCAGGATGAAGAGGAATTAAAACAATTTACTTCAAACGCCCGACAATGTGCAGAATCACTTATGGAGATCATAAATTCAATATTAGACTTATCAAAAATAGAATCCGGAAAAATAGAACTTGAAAAGCTGGACTTTGATCTAAACAAGGTAATAGATCAAGCTATATCAGTTATATCAACCCAGGTTACTGAAAAGAATGTTGAAATTATAAGAGATATTCCGGAAGATACAATTCATTTGTTGAATGGTGATCCTACAAAACTACGTCAAATATTTCTAAACCTTTTGAGCAATGCTGTTAAATTTACATTGCAGGGTGAGGTGAGAATTTTAGCAAGGACAGAAAGGATTGATGAAGGCACTATAAATCTTGAAGTAAAAATAATAGATTCCGGTATAGGAATACCCGCAGAAAAGATAAATTCTTTATTCAAACCCTTTTCGCAAATTGATGGATCAGAATTTCAGACAATGAAAGGAACTGGTCTGGGTCTTGTTATTTGTAAAGAATTTGTTTCGATGATGGGCGGGTCAATCAATGTTACAAGCGAACAGAATAAGGGAAGCAGTTTCAATTTTAATGTGAGAATAAAAGTACAAAGTAATACCGATCAATTAAATGAGGTGCAGAACGATAACTCTGAAACTATGGAACTGCAGGATCTGGCTGAAATAGACGATTCTACGAAAGCGGCAAGAGCGCAGTTTAATATTCTCTTAGCAGAAGATAATTTAACAAATCAAAAAGTTTCTCTAAGAATATTACATGCTTCAGGATATAAAGCATCACCGGTAAGTGATGGCAATGAAGCAGTGAAAGCAGTGAAGGAAGGAGACTTTAACCTGGTATTGATGGATATTCAAATGCCGGAGGTAGATGGTTTTTCCGCTACTACACAGATCAGAAGTTTAGACAGCGATAAAAAAAATATTCCTATCATTGCCCTTACGGCACACGCTCTTATTGGTGACAAAGAAAAATGTATTAAGGCTGGAATGAACGATTACTTATCAAAACCGATTGTTGCAAAAGAATTACTTACAATGATAGACCGTTTACTTAAAATTAATGATGTTCCTATCCCTGAGAAACCAAAAGAAGAGCAATCTGAAAATTTAGTATTTGATTTTGACAGGCTAAAGAAAGTGAGTGCAAACGATTTTGATTTTGAAAAGGATCTGTTATCTTCTTACGTTGAAGATGTTAAAGAAAAATGCGATCAGCTTGATGAACTGCTTATATCAAAAGATTTTCAGCAGATTATAAATCTCGCTCACACCATTAAAGGTGCAAGTTATACTGTTGGTGCTCAAAAAGTTGGTGATGAAGCCTATGGAATTGAAATCTCTGCAAAGAGCAACGATATACTCAGTGTTAGGGAACGATTACCACAACTTAAAATAGCATTAGAAGAAACCAAAGAAGTTTTAAGTAGTTTCCTTGTAACCTGATTTAAAAGAGGACTGATAGTTACCGGTTTATTTCTTCAGCAGGTGTATTTTCGTTTTCGAATTTTACCAGCACATTTTTAATTGTATTTACTGCCCATTCAATTTCTTCTTTAGTAATAACTAAAGGAGGAGCAAATCTTATTATATCTCTGTGAGTTGGTTTTGCCAATAATCCGCTATTCTTTAATTCCACACATACATCCCAGGCAGTTTTTCCGGTTGATGAAGTTTTAATAACGATAGCATTGAGTAAACCTTTTCCACGGACAAGCTTTATTATGTCCAGGTCATCGACTACCTTTTGAATTTCTTCCCTAAAATATTTTCCAAGAGTATCTGCATTCTCAACCAGGTTTTCTTCTTTTAATATTTGAAGAGCAGCAATTGCAACTTTTCCTGCTAAAGGATTTCCACCAAAGGTTGATCCATGCTGTCCCGGTTTAATTACTAACATTATCTCATTATCAGCAAGGACTGCTGAGATTGGTATTACGCCGCCGGAAAGTGCTTTACCAAGTATAAGAATATCCGGTCTGACATTTTCATGATCAGATGCTAACATCTTTCCGGTTCTTGCAAGACCGGTTTGAACTTCATCACATATAAGAAGAACATTTTTAGCTTTGCAAAGTTCATGTGCTTTTTTCAAATATCCTTCATCCGGTACTAATACTCCGGCTTCTCCCTGAATCGGTTCAACCAAAAAAGCTGCAACATTTGGATCTTCCAATTCCTTTTCAAGGGCAGCTAAATTGTTGAAAGGAATTATGTCAAGTCCGGGAAGATAAGGACCAAAACCATCTTTGCACTCCGGATCAGTTGATGCAGAAATAGCCGCCATCGTTCTGCCATGGAAATTACCTTCACAAAAGATTATCTTCGCCTTATATTGAGGAATGCCTTTTACATCGTAAGCCCATTTGCGTGCAAGCTTAATTGCTGTTTCATCGCCTTCTACCCCGGTGTTCATCGGGAGAACCTTATCATAGCCAAAATATTCGGTTATATATTTTTCATATTCGCCCAGAACACTGTTATAAAATGCACGTGAAGTTAATGTTAGTTTTTTTGCCTGATCGGTTAAAGCCTTAATTATTTTTGGGTGGCAGTGTCCCTGATTAACTGCTGAGTATGCCGAAAGAAAATCAAGATATTTATTCCCTTCAACATCCCAAACCCAAACACCTTCACCTCTGTCAATTACTACATCCAGGGGATGATAATTATGCGCACCATAATTATCTTCCAGCTTAATATAATCTTGTGATGTCATTTTCAATTCTGGTATTAATGAATATTAAAATTTATTGCTGTGATAAAATTAGTTCTCAAAAAAATTACAATCAATGGAGAAGCCGGATAATATTTAAAGCATATTACTGATAAATACCTTTTTTAATTTTTCATCACTATTTTTAGTTTATCCAAATAATTTATTATTCAATTTAAACAGTAACAAATAATTAATTATGCAATTAGAAACTCATTCCTTTCAAATAAAAACAAGAGGGAATTGTGATATTATTGATATAACGGGATTTGTAGAAAACTTAATTAATGAATCAAATTTTGTTGAGGGTAATGTATTAGTTTTTGCCGGTGGTTCAACTGCAGGTATCACTACAATTGAATACGAACCCGGACTACTAAAAGATTACCCGGCATTTTTTGATAAGATAGCGCCTGTTAATATTGGGTATGAACACGATAATACCTGGCATGATGGTAATGGGCATTCACATGTTCGGGCAGCATTACAGAGTGCTTCATTAACTGTTCCCTTTACCAACGGTAACTTGCTTCTTGGAACATGGCAGCAAATAATTTTTGTTGATTTTGATAACCGGTCCCGAAACAGGGAAGTTATAGTTCAAATAACCGGAATGAAAAATTGCTAACAGTTATTGCAACCGAATCAAGTAGAATTGATTCCCGCTTTATCCGGCAACAATTATTTTGTTAACTCAGCTAAAAGTACAGCAGAAGCAGAAGCAACATTTAAAGATTCTGCTTTACCTTTACCGGGGATAGTAACTTTACCATCCATCAATGAAAGTAATTCATTTGAGGGTCCTTTAGATTCATTTGACAGGAACAGGATAATTTTATCTCTCTTCCTGGCTTTAAAAATATTTTCACCATCTATGTCTGCACAAATAAATTTATAACCGGATTCTTTAAGATTTCCGATATCCTTTATATGTACATCTTCAAATACATTTATATGAAAAACCGAACCCATAGATGCCCGGATAACTTTGGGATTAAATATCTCCGCTGATTCTTTACTAAGAAAAATATTCTCTACACCAAACCAATCGCAGTTGCGTATTATTGTTCCCAGATTTCCCGGATCGGATATATTTTCAATGTAAATTAAAATAGATTCCCGGAGTGACGATAAATTTAATTCGCTTCTTTTATTTCCAAAAACAGCAGCTACACCTTCGGGTGTTCTTGTTTCTGATATCTTTTTGAAATCAGTTGATTTGAGCTTAACAATTCTTGTATCAAATGTTTTAAGAAGACGAATAAATTCTTCTTCCTTTTGTAGAAAATTTTGAGTGATAAAAATTATTTCCGCTTGATAGCTGCTTTTCAATCCTTCAAGTACAACTTTTTTTCCTTCGGCTATAAATTTATTTTCTAAATTCCGGAATTTTTTCTGCAGCAGCGAATTATAATACTTGAGTTCACTTTTTGTGATCATAAAAGCGGATTATTTTTCTGATCATTATTTTTGCCCTGTTCCATTTCAAGTTGATTCAAATAATCCCAAGAGTATATTCCAGTTTTATGCCCGTCTTTCCAGGTTATTTGAATTGCATATTCACCAATGGTTTCAATATTCTTGACAATATACATTTCAGGGGTTACAATAACAGGTTTTGGCGGGCGGAAGGTTTTCAGCAAAACAGTTTCACCTTTGCATAATGCGCAAGGACATTCATCACGCAGATATTTTAGAGATAAAATTGATTCGTGATCATCATCCCATTTAATAAAAAGTTTTTCTTTATCTAACAGTTTTATTTGAACCGGATTCATTGAAACATTGATTTTAACTTTTATAACAAAGTTCAGTTTAACTAAAATTAAATTGAGGATCAATTATATGAGATGTAATTTAATATATTTTGCATTATTTTATTTACGTAAATAATTAATAATAGTAAAAGGGTTTTTTGATTGACGGCAAAAATAAGAAACGCCAACAATCAGGATGAATGGATAGTATAGTTTTTGAGATAGTAATATTTTTTCTTCTTATTTTACTTGCCGGGTTTCTAGCAGCCGCAGAAATAGCAATTTCCTCGATTGGTGAAAATAAAATTGATGAGTTAAAAGAACTGAATAACAGATCAGTGCCATATTTCCAACGTATTCAAAACGAACCGGAAACATTTTTTGGCTCTATCCAATTACTCTATACATTTACACTGGTTCTTACAGCTATCATTGGCTTCAGGATAACTTATAGTTTATTTGATTCCATATTAAGTGGTATTGATAACAAAACTCTCTCAACAGAATACTCTTTAATTACAATTGTAGTATCAGTTATTATTATAACAGCTTTCATTCTTATTTTCTGTCTGCTAATTCCTAAAGCTATTGGATTTAAATACTCAGATAGGCTTGCAATTATATCTGTAAAACTGTTAACGGGTATATCAAAATTGTTAAAAATACCGGTTAAGATTTTAACTGAAGTAAGTAATCTGTTTCTTATCCCTCTTAAGGAGAAAACAAATTTCTCACAAACCCGCCCCTCTGAAGATAAAATATTGGATATTATTTCGGATGGCGTAAAATCGGGTGCTATTGATGAAACGGAACAGGAGATTATTGAAAACATTTTAGAATTTAATGATCTGAAAGCAGATGAAGTAATGATACCTAGAATTGATATGGTTGCCGTTGATATGAATGAAGATACAGAAGTTACTCTGAAGGAAATTATGAAAACCGGGCACTCGCTTATACCTGCGTATGAAGAAAATCCGGATAACATAATAGGAGTAATTCATACAAAAGATTTAATGCGGCGTTATATAGATAAGAAACAGATTTCGTTAAAGAATCTTGTTCGTCCGGCATATTTTATACCGGGCACAAAACCAATTTCCGAAGTACTGAAGGAAATGCAGCAAATTGGTGAGCGGCTTGCTATTGTTACAGATGAATATGGTGGTACAGAAGGATTGATTACTTTGGAGGATGTACTTGAAGAAATTGTTGGAGAGATAAAAGATAGAACAAAGAATGAGATTAACGAATTCAGTAAATTTCCGGATGGAACGTTTTGTATACTTGGATCGATGGATATTGATGATTTTAATGATACATTTAATCATAAGCTGCAGGAATCTGAAGAATATAATACTGTGGCTGGCTTTATAGCTGAAAAATCCGGGAAGATCTTAAATCAGGGTGAATCATTTGAGCATGAAGGTTTACACTTCGAACTAATAAAAAAGATAAGACAAAAAATGGTTCAATTCAGGGTCTTTACTGAAGACAACAACTTTAAAGTGAGCGAAGAAAAGAAATAAGTAAGCTATCGATATTCCTTTATTTATCTTGCAAAGAAAAATAAATTATAATAAGTTTGTGTTTTCAAAATAGGTTGGTGTAAAACCCCTCGCCTTGTGCTTAGATAATGGCGGGACAGGCAGTTGGTAGAGCAGTCCCGATGAAATCGGGATAATCAGCCGAAAAAAATATTGAAAAGAAAAGCTGGTGTAGCTCAGTTGGTAGAGCAGCTGATTTGTAATCAGCCGGTCGGCGGTTCGAGTCCGTTCACCAGCTCCATTTCAAGCCAAAATCGCACTTTGTCAAGTGACTTTTCTAAAATCTTTGATTTCTGATGTGAACACTTGAGTGAACAATTTACATAATACGGATGTTCACCTTTCGTTCATTAATCTTCAGGAGGTGAATTATGTTCCTGGCAAAGAGAAAAAATGGATATTTTTTTATCCAGTATTTAGACCCCTCTAAAAATCAACTCAGGCGTCAGTCGACCAAAACAAAATCAAAAAATGAAGCTCTCAAATTCTTCAGAAATTTTGATCCGGGGTTAACAATTAAGAAAGATGGTTTAAAGATTTCCCGCTTCAGAGATGAGTACATGGAGTATGTCACAAACGATAAGTCAAAAAAATATATTAAGTCCATTGGATTATCTTTCCGGCAATTGCTTAGATATAGCAAAGATATTCCTTTAGAGGATCTGGATGCAAGATTATTAGATCAGTTTGTTTCTAAAAAGTTTTCAACATCACCGGCAGCAGCACTACTTTATTTTAGAACATTAAAAGCTGCTTTATCAAAAGCTGTTGTATGGGGATACATAGATGAAAATCCTCTGAAGAAAATAAAACCACCGAGACTAAAAAAATCACTTCCGGTATTTATATCAAAATCTGAATTGGAATTGATACTCGATAAAACAAAAACTGTAATGTTAAAAGATCTCTTTACAACTGCATTCTATACCGGAATGCGCTTAGGAGAAATTGTAAACCTTGTTTGGGAGTGTGTGGATTTTAAGAGAAAAGTAATTATTGTTAAAAATATTAATGGATTTACAACTAAGAATAAAAAGGAGAGAATCATTCCTATGAATTCAACACTGGAAACTTTGATGATGAATAGATTCAGTAAGACAAACAATGTAGATAACAATAATTATATATTCTATCGAGTAATAGGTATAAAATTAAATGAGGATTATGTAAGTAAAAAATTTAAAGTAGCAGTTAGAGACGCTGGATTAAATGACAACATTCACTTTCACACTCTCAGACACTCTTTTGCATCAAGATTAATTCAAAAAGGGGCATCTGTATTTGTTGTGAAAGAATTACTTGGACACGAGGATATTAAAACAACACAAATTTATAGCCACTTACAAACACAGGATTTAATCGAAGCAGTAAACTTATTATAAATTTATATATCATAATCGTATTCGTTATTCCCTGTAGCTCTAAAGACGAGTTGCTATTAAGCAACTAATATTTATTAGAAAATATGATCACTATTTCTTATTTTTGAATGATATTAATGTATGATTAGGATAATCCCCCCTTTATTTCTTCCCTGGTAACTGTCGGAGGTTTATCCCGAATAATATTTTTAT
>JADFPP010000085.1 GCA_022562275.1 Bacteroidota bacterium | reverse complement strand
ACTTGAGAAACCGAAAAGTTCACCAACAACATCTTCAGCTAATTCACCGAAATGATATACCTGCATTTCAGATAGAAGCAGTCGAATATCGTCGTACACAGTTTCAGGTATTCCAAGTACTTCAATAGGGTCTTCTTCAAAAACAGCTTGCCAATCTCTGTCGCATGCCTTGTTAAAAGCATATCTCAAGAGTTTGCTTAGATTGGGTTCATCAGTTTTATAAATATCTGGTAAGTCATCAAAGTATCGTCTAATTGTTAGATAGAAAATGATTTTTGTAACCAAAGCATATACTGTTTGCCTTGCAACAAGTTTGTAGTATTCATCATCTGAGGGATAAGCTATTCCTTGTTTTATAGCATATCGCGCTATTAATTGTTTGTTTTTGTTTTTTCGTGAAGCATCTCTTAAAAATTTTTCGAATTTAGGAATTAGGTTATTTACTGCGTTTCTTATAAAATTAACGAAATACACTTTATCGGGATAAAAACGCGTAAGTTTTCCGGTTTCTGTTAAACTTAAAAGCTCATCTAATGTTTTACTTAAATATGCCTTGATCTTTGCCTGGATATCACCTCTCACCCAATCATCAATATTACTTAAGACTGATTCAGTATCAGTTCCGACTAAGTTTATATTATTATCTTCAATTCGGTATGCTCGTAAGTTTTGGAAATCCCAGGTAAAAGCATAATCAACCTCAAGCCCAATCGCTTTTTTTTTGAATGTATCGAAATCTTCTTGTGAGCCGAATGGAGGTTTTAATTCAATGTATGAAAAAGCATCATTTACTTCTCTATCTCTCCAAATAACCAGGTCACCAAATTTTGTCCCACTCTCCACTTTGATTCCCGTTTCATTCGAAACAGATGTAAACGGAAAATTACTCCGCTTGATAATTTCATTCATCCATTCAGAAATCTTGGACGCAAGCTCTCTTTCGTTTGTTTTTAAAGTGGCCATTAAATATTATTAAAATAGGTTGAAAGATAATTATCCATGGTATAAATTCCTTAATAGAAAAATAATAAAACTGAGGCGAAAAATTTGGTTGTCGAGAATATATTATCAACTTATAATAATTAATTTAGTTGTTATAATTCCTTCCCAATCAGTATTGATGCGATATCCTTTTGTCTTTCCTTCTTAAATAGATTAATTTTCCGCTGTTAATAGATAATTCAAATTATGATTAAGACTCTCGAAATAAAAGACTATGCGTTAATCGACCGGATAAATGTTGAGTTTGGTAAAGGACTTAATGTAATAACAGGTGAAACCGGTGCGGGTAAATCTATATTAATTGACGCTATGGGATTACTTCTCGGCGAAAGAGCATCAACCGAAGTTGTACGTGAGGATGCAAGCAAATCCGTTGTTGAAGGGATATTTGATGTAGAAGAAAACAAGAAAGTGAAAAAGCTCCTCAATGAAAATGATATTGATCATAATCCTGAACTGATTTTAAGGCGGGAGATATCTGTGAAAGGCAGCAACCGTTGTTTTGTTAATGATACTCCGGTTCCTTTGTCTCTAATAAAAGATTTAGGTAATCTGCTCGTAGATTTACATGGGCAGCATGAACACCAATCCTTATTAAGAACGGAAACCCATATAGATTTTCTTGATGAGTTTGGAGATTATGCCGAACTTCTAAATAAATATAGACTGTGTTACGATGAATTAATAAATACGAAAAATGAATTAGAATCTCTTAAAAAAAGTGAATCAACATTAAAAGAAAAAAGGGAGATATATTCTTTTCAAATTAAGGAGATTGATAGCATATCACCTGAAGATGAAGAAGATGAGAAATTAGGTGATGAATTAATGATTCTTGAAAACTCTGAAAAGCTTGCCGGGTTAGCATCGGAGGTATATTCGCTGCTATATGAGGATGAGAAATCTATCCATGAATTAATTGTTAAAGTTAAGAATGATCTTATCCAGCTTACAGAAATCGATAAATCTTTTAACGAATCCGCTAATGAAGCAGAGACAGTGCTGGCTTTGGTTAATGATATATCTTCATTTATAAGAAGTTATAAATCCAATGTTGAATTTAAACCGGAGCATATTGATGATATTAGAGAACGACTTGGTACCATAACCTTGTTGAAAAAGAAATATGGTGGTTCTATTAAATCTATTTTGGAGCATCGCAAAATTATTGGCGAAAAATTTGATTTGGCCGATAATATTTCTGAAAAAATAAATGACTTACAGAATAGGTTATTCGAACAAAGAAAAAATGCCGGAACCATGGCATTCTCAATCTCAAAGAAAAGGAAAGAAACATCGGAGAAAGTAAAACAAGGAGTAGAAGAATATCTAAAAGAGCTTGGAATATCTCAACCTAATTTTCAAACTAAAATTATTAACAAAGTTGGTGAAGAGAGTAATTACTTAACATTTAAGAATAAATCTTTCAGTTGTTCAGCAAGGGGAGTTGATAAAGTTGAGTTCTTTATTTCTACTAATTCAGGTGAAAATCCAAAACCACTTGCAAAAGTTGCTTCCGGTGGTGAGATTTCAAGGATAATGCTGTCACTTAAATCAACTCTTGCAAAAAGTGATAAACTTCCATTGCTCATTTTTGATGAAATTGATGCGGGTGTAAGCGGTAGGATTGCACAAAAAGTTGGAAATTTATTAAAAGAACTGGCAGAATTCCATCAAATAATTACAATTACACATTTACCGCAAATTGCAGGTTTAGCAGATCATCATTACGTAGTTAATAAATTTACCAAAAATGGTAGAACTGTTAGCTCAATTGCAAAACTTGCTGATGAAGAAAAAATAAAAGAAGTTGCAAAGCTAATGAGTGGTGAAAAACTTACTAAGGCAAGCATCAAAGGGGCACAGGAGTTGATGGGAATTAAATGAAAATAATTAATTGAGGTAGAAATGAAAAAATTATTAGCAATTTTAATATTTATTGTTAGCATGTCAGGGTTAAGTTTTTCTCAATCAATGGAAGAAACTTTATCACAACTTTCTTCAGATGCAGGCGCAGCGTATGTTGAGCCGGTTATTTCCGCATTTGGATCAAATATGAATTCGGGATGGGTTAAAGGTGTTCCACCCGCTTCGTTAGTAGGGATCCATTTCCAGGTTAGACTAATAGCGGTTGGTTCTTTTTTGGATGATGCCAACAAAACATTTTTTTCTTCGGGTAACTTCAGATATACTTCATCACAAGCGGATGATATTTTACAAGCATCGGGTTTTGATCCCTCTAACACTCCAAACTATGATGATCTGAGAAATGAAATATTATCCCAGGAATGGCAGGTTGATATTGCGGGTCCAACAATAACCGGCAGCGGCAACGATTTTGTTAACGTTGAATTTCCCGGTGCTGAAATTCAAGGTGAAACAATTGGAAACTTTGTTACAACGTTAACAGGTGTGAGCGGATTTTTAGATAATCTTTCAATCTTTCCTCAACCCGCGGTTCAGCTTGATATTGGAAACGTTATAGGCACAAGCGCTTCTATTCGCTACTTTCCGAGTGTAGATATTAAAGACATTGGCAAAATTTCGTTGTGGGGAATCGGACTTCTTCACAATGTTGGCTTTTGGTTTAAAAACCCGCTGCCCGTTGAAATCGGTCTCGGTTTCTTTTATCAAAAATTAGATGTCGGAGATATTTTTGAAAACAACTCAACACAGTTTGGCGTTTACGTAAGCAAAACTTTAGGTGTTATTATTTCATTTACGCCTTATATCGGTGTAACATACGAGTCGTCAAGCACATCGGTTTCTTATACTTATAACTTCGATACACCAGCCGGACCTCAAAAAACAAATATCTCTTTCGATCTTGAAGGTGAAAACAATGTTGGCTTAACTATTGGCGGTGCACTAAGTTTGCCTGTTGTAAGTTTGAATGTAGATTATAAAATCGCAAAGATAAAAACATTAACTTTAGGTTTGTCTTTTGGAATGTAGCTAAACAAATCTTAAAAAATATTGAATGAGCACTATTAACAATTTAAAAGAATCCGCAATATATGTGCACATTCCATTCTGCGATCATAAATGTATTTATTGTGATTTCTATTCGATTATTACAAGTGATAATATTTCATCATTTCTTCAATCACTAAAGAAGGAAATAAAATATTATGCGGAAAATTATTCCCCAAATAGAATTACAACTTCAATCTTTTTTGGCGGAGGAACTCCCTCGTTAATGCAGCCGGAATATCTTGAGGAAATAATTTCTTCAATTGCAGAGAACTTTAATGTTTCTGCTGAAGCTGAAATTACTATGGAAACAAATCCCGGTACTGTTGATAAAGAGAAACTCCGAAAATTTAAAACTGCAGGTATAAACCGTATCAGTATTGGAGTGCAATCATTTAACGATGATGAACTTAAGTTTCTCACTCGTATTCACAACAGCAAAACAGCAATTGAGACTTTACACATCGCATCGGAAGTGGGTTTTGAAAACATTAGTCTGGATTTGATTTTTAATCTTCCAAAGCAAACAAAGCGCATGTGGTTAAGCAATTTAAAGCAAGCTATTCAACTTCCGATAAAACATATTTCAACATACAGTCTTACACTTGAAAGAGGAACAATCTTAAACAAAATGGTATTGGATGGAAAGGTTACTTTACAGGATAATGATCATGATGCAGATCTTTACGAAACCACTTTAGATTTTTTTGAAAATAGTGATTTTTATCAATATGAAGTATCAAACTTTACTAAACCGGGATATGAGTGCAAACATAATAATGTTTACTGGCAATATGGGGAGTATCTCGGTCTCGGTACTTCAGCTCATTCTTTTGTGGATGGAAAGCGCTGGTGGAACTATTCGAGTTTGAAAAGATATATGAATGAAATAAATACAAACGGTAATGCCGTTGCTAATTATGAAGAACTATCTCCCGAAGAATTTCACAATGAATACGTAATGCTGGCATTAAGAAGCTCCGGGATCAAATTGAAAAAATACAAACGTACTTTCGGTGATAATTGGTTTAAGAAAAATTATTCTTATTTTAAAAAATTAGAGAATGAAAATTTTATTTTGCTCGATGATTCAAACATTAAATTAACAAAACAGGGCTACGCCGTTTGTGATGAAATTCTACAAAACATTTTATAAAATATTTTAGGATAATTTATTAATGTTAAAATTAAAGCTGCACTGGCAAATATTAATTGCTCTTGCAATAGCAGTTCTTTACGGAATGCTGCTAACCGATTATGTGAGTTATGTTACGTGGATGGGTGATTTATTTCTCCGCGGGCTAAGGATGATAATTGTTCCGCTTATTCTTACATCAATAATTTCCGGAGTAGCAAACATTGGCGATGCACATAACCTTGGAAGATTGGGATTAAAAACCTTTGCATACTACATTACCACAAGCTTTTTTGCAATCATAACAGGGTTAGTACTCGTTAATATTATTCAGCCCGGGGTTGGTGCGGATTTAGGATTAAGAAGCGAAGTGCCTGAACTTGCAGCAACGAGCGGCGATTTAGGTGATATTATTATGCGAATGGTTCCCACCAATATTTTTGATGCGCTTGCTTCTGCAGATATGCTTGCGATTATATTCTTTTCGATATTGATAGGATATTTCATCACACGGGTTAATGAAAAATATAAAATAATGTTTACCGGTTTCTTTAATGGCGGTTTCGAAGTGATGATGAAACTGACTCACTTTATAATAAAATTCACACCTCTTGGCATATTAGGAATTGTTGCTGGTGTTGTTGCAGAGCAATCTGAAAACCTGATGAACCTGATAGGAAGTCTTGGGTTATATATGACTTCAGTTTTACTTGGCTTGATAATTCATGCTTTTATTACTTTACCTTTAATAATAAGATTTGTTGCAAAAGTTAATCCGCGGTTTCACGCAAGGGCAATGAGTTCCCCATTGCTGACTGCATTTTCAACATCTTCATCTTCAGCTACTTTGCCGTTAACACTTGATGCTGTTGAAAATAATTCTGGTGTGTCGAATAAAGTTACAAGCTTTGTCCTTCCTCTTGGAGCTACCATTAATATGGATGGAACTGCATTATACGAATGTATTGCTGCAATGTTCATTGCACAAGCATACGGCATTGAGTTGGGTTTTCTTATGCAGATGGTTGTGGTAGTTACAGCACTTCTTGCCTCAATTGGTGCTGCGGGAATTCCGATGGCAGGACTTGTTATGATCACCGTAATTCTTTCTGCTGTTGGTTTGCCCTTAGAAGGGATAGGATTAATTTTAGCTGTTGATAGAATATTGGATATGTGCAGGACAACTGTAAATGTATGGAGTGATTCATGCGGTGCAGTTACTATCGCTAAATCTGAAGGGGAAATATTAAAGGTATAATCTTACTTCCCCGAACAGATTTAAATCAACGAAAGGAGATAATCTCCTTCAATTTTTTTTTCTTAATATCCGGCACTTTTGCATCCTCTGCAGGATATCCTACGACTAACAATAAAAACGGTCTTTCATTTACAGGTCTTCCTAATATTTGATTTAAGAAATTCATTGGACTGGGTGTATGGGTTAGAGAAACCAATCCTGCATTGTGAATAGCTGTTATTAATATTCCACAGGCAATACCAACAGATTCCTGTGAATAATATTGTTTTACTTTTCTGCCATCCGGAAGTAAATCATAACTCTTAGAAAAAATGGCAATCAAATTCGGAGCTTTTTCAAGAAATGGTTTGTTTTCATCAGTTCCTAAAGGAGCGAGAGCATCAAGCCATTCCTTAGGTGCACGTTTTGTGTAGAATTCTTTTTCTTCCTCTTCCGCTGCAGTTCTAATTTGCTTTTTTATTTTAGTATCTGACACAACAACAAAGTGCCATGGTTGTAAATTAGCTCCGCTTGGTGCTGTGCCGGCTGCACGAATGCAATTATTAATAACTTCCTTAGGTACCGGTTTGTCTGAAAATTCACGAACGGTTCTTCTCTGTTTTATAAGATCATAAAATTCTTTAGATCTTTTAATCATCTCATCCGGTGAGGATTCTTTATAGTTACTTAACGGAATAAATTTGTAATCTGACATTCTAACCTTCAATGATTGTTTTTAATTTTTATAATGTTATAAGATAATTATTGAAATGTTAAAAACATCAATAAAATATTTGATTATAATTAACTCACCTTACGTAATATAATATTTGAATTGCCACGACTTTTTCCGAAGGAATCACTTAGTGATAAGTCGTGGCAAGAAGAAACTAAGAAAACCGGGCTTTAGCCCATATAGTTTTGTTTTTTTTGGACTAAAGTCCAGAACTTTGAGGTCTTTTTAATCCACGCCCTAAAGAGGCTGTGTGATAATTATATGTCAAATTTAAGAACTCATCCCCAACCCCTTCTCTTAAAAAGAGAAGGGGCTAAAACAAGTAGCTTTCCAAGCTTTTTAAAAGTCCCTCCTCGTCTTGGCAGATCCGTAGACTTCGTCTCCGAGACGAGCGAAGTCGGACAGATCTTAGTAAGAGAGGGATTTAGGGTGTGTTTCCTAATTTTAACACAGTCTGTAAAGGGCGTGGCAAGTCATAACAGATTTTGCGTAACATAAGTAATTAAGTTAAAAAATGATCAATGCTCCTTTTCCAAAGTATTTCTGATACCTTTTAATTCTTCAAGAATGTTTTCTAAAATATCATTTTCTTTTGTTATCAATCCAGTTGTGTCAAGAGTACCTGATGAGGGGTAAAGTCTTTTTACTTTTGCCCTTAATTGTTCAAGCAAATCATCCCAATCAATTAATCCGGATAATTTAGCTTCGAAACCGGTTGCGGTTGGACTTTGCCCTGCAGTTTGAAGTTTTATAGAAGCTATCCCAAGAAATCTATCATAAAGAGATCTATGAAGCTGAAAATCGGTTATTGCTCTGTAAGGAACATTTTGCTTGATCTTTGAAAGAATTCCCTTGTGTATTGTTATTCTATCTTCATCAATATAATAAGATAGATTGTTTATCCAGAGTTTTATTATTGGAGCAGAGATGAGCCAAAAAAGAATTATTACTCCAAATGTAATCGGCCATAATATAACAGCAACATTGCTTGCAGAAACTTTTGGATCAAGCGGAATTGCTATTTGGAGAATGGCAGCAACTAATAAAACGAGGAATGATATTGTAAGTAAAACATATAATTGCTTTATAAACAATTTTTTATTTGGTTTTATTTCCATTTTCTTTCCCTTGATTAACAATACTCATACAAAAATAATAAAAAAGGCGATCAAATAAATGACCACCTTTTATAATATCCCTCGCTTTAATCGAATATGCGAAACACAAGCCTCCAGGATGTTTCTATCAAGTTACTTCAAAAGTATCATCTTCTTTGTTTGAGCAAAACCACCGGATCGAAGTGTGTAAAAGTAAATTCCACTGCTCAAACCAATTGCATCAAATTCAATTTCGTAAATTCCTGCAGATTTTTCTTCATTTACTAATACAGCAATTTCATTTCCTAAAACATCATACACTTTTAAACTCACAAATTGCCTGTTGCTTACTGCATACTGAATACGAGTGCTAGGATTGAATGGGTTTGGATAGTTTTGTTCAAGTTGAAAATATTCAGATACAATTTCATCGTTATCAACCTTGGTTACAATCGTGCTTAATAATTTCCGTTCATAAACACCGTTCCCGTGTGTGGCAACTCTTAATACATTATTAGCAAGGGTTATATTCAAATCCATTGCAATAACTGCAGATGGTAATCCTTCGTTAAAGTCTTCCCAGGTAGTTCCCCCGTTTGTTGAAACAAATACACCAAGATCATTGCCGACATAAACGTGTTCAGAATTATTAGGATCTACTATAACAGATATTGTAGGTATATCCGGCAGAGTCCCTGTTATATCTGTCCACTTTGCACCGCTGTTCGCGGATTTAAATACATGCCCGGTTCCGAATCCGTTATATCAGTCCAATTATTGCCGCCGTTTGTTGTTCTGAATATGTGTCCCCGAAGAGTCCCTGAAGGATCAGGCGCCGTTGCAACATATACTTTATCGCTTGTTTGGTAGCTAATATCCATAGCAATGGCAAAGTTACCGTCTAAAGGATTATTGTTGTTGGTTACAGTCCAGCCGCTGCCCCCGTTAACTGATCTATAAATTTTATCTCTTCCAGCATATATTATATGGTAGTCTCCCCAAAATATTTTATAAGGAGCAATGAATGCCGTTGGACCGCTGCTGCCTGGTGGTGTTACGGTATTGCCAAATGAAAAGCCGTGGTTGATGGATTTTCTAATATTCAAAAATTGCCAGGATCCAAAGACAATATTATCATTTGAAGCATCAATTGCAGTCCAGCTTCCGTCTCCACCTATGTTTCTTATCCAGGCAAGATCACCATCATAAATAACTGTACTGTTATCCTGCAATCCGCCGATAAAAAAAAGTGAATCTTGCTGTGAACTTGAAGTGCCGTTGTAAAACTGCACAGTTTGGTACCTTCCGTTAAGCGATTCAAAAGATTCACCAAAATCAGTCGTTCTGAATATGCCCCCGTCTGTTGCAATGTAATAAGTGTTATGATCAGTTGGATGCTGTTTAACATCGTGTGCATCAGAATGTGTAAAGTTCGGGGGACCTTCCTGTCCTCCTACTGGTGGTCTGCTCAAAATTAATCCTCCTGTTGATTTTTGTGTGATAGAAGATCCACCATTTGTTGATTTATATACCTCAATTCCGATAACAATTAATTCATCAGGATTTGATTGATTCACAGCAACATCGTGAGAAAACCATCCCTGCCATTTTGAGTAATCTTGTGTTGTCATAATTGTCCAGTTCAATCCTGCATCAGTGGATTTACATAACCAGCTTGCACCGGTTGATGAGGAGAACCCGTTACCGATGCTAGCGAAAACTATATTTGGATCAGCATTATAAATATCAAGTTGAATTTTACCGTTATATGCTGTGGGTAATCCGCTGGTTATTTTATCCCAGTTTGAACCACCATCTTCACTTCTATAAATTCCAAACCCGGCACTTGCAAAATTCCCATTGCCCGTAATAATAATATTTGTATCAATGGGATTGATAACTAAATCGGTTGCCATAACAACATTGTGCACCTGCTCCCATGTAGCTCCCTCATCATACGATCTGTAAGTTCCTTCGGTTGTAGCAGCCCAAACGGTGTTTGGGTTAAGCGGATTTATCTTTACTGCCCAAACACCCCTTTGCTCATTGTAAGACCAATCCAGACTTTTACTCCAGGTAGTCCCGCCATCAGAAGATTTCAAAATACCAATCCCATATGTTCCACGCGTATTTCGGTAAGCGGCACCTGTTCCGGCGGCATCATAATTATAAACTTCTCCGGTGCCAATATAAATTACATTGGAATCGTTAGGTTCAATTGCAATTGTACTTACGCCAAGAACGGGGAATCCGGTTTCAATTCTTTGCCAGGCATTTACACCAACTCCGCCTGTGTAACTTACCCATAAACCGCCGCTGGCTGAGCCGGCATAAATTGTATTTGGGTTTTGAGGATTGAATGCAATTGCCAGAGTTCTTCCGCCGGTATTATGCGGACCAATTGCTGTCCAGGGTTCAACATCCAAATTATTTACAGGTTTGTCTAACTGTTCCGTCTTCATTTGTTCAAATGCTTTGTAGTAAGCATCATCCGGAATCTGTTCGTTTGGATATGTTCTTGCAAAGGTGAAAAAATTCAGAGCTTCGTAAGCACCGGATATTTTATCTTCTTTTATGTTTTTATTATCTCTTATTGTTGATAGATCTTCAAAAGTTATATAAGTAAACATTACGGATGCTATCAACAAAAAAAGCGTTGTTATTTTTTTTAATTTCATTTTATCACCTTTTAAATTTTTTTGTTATTAAAAAACCGTTTGCCGAAGGAATCCCTTTTATGTTAAAAGTCAAGGGAACCAACATATAATTTTATTTTTTGTTAATTATCTTTCACATCCTTATGTAAATAGCAATTAGTCCAATTTTATCTCCATCCTTTATTTTGCTTTTCTAATTAAGACAATATGCTTTTTCAAATTAAATAAATCAACCTGTTATAAACGGTCATTTTCCCATTTCCCACAAGAAGAGCCGCAAGATATATTATTAAATTATAAAAGTATCGCCGTAACCTTCGGGAAACAAAGTATATACTTGTATGGGATGCCCAACGGTCGATACAAAATTTACTTATCGAAAAAGCCTTATTCCATTATCCTCTTTTTATTTTACTACTGCATAGACATAATCTGTTTGATGTTGCCAAACGTATTTGATTCTGTTAAGCATTTTCTTTGCAATTCTTATTATAGCCTCTTGTTTACTCATCCGTTTTGTTAAATTTCCAAATGCCATTGTCATTGCAGGATCCTTTCTTACTGCCACCCAAGAAGATTCTATTAACATGTTCCTTAAAAATTTATTCTGCTGATTACTTAATCCGAGTGTTCTTTCCTTTTCTCCTGATGAGGATATTGCCGGTATTAATCCGACATAGCTGCATAATTTATCTATCTTGCTAAAACGCATTATGTCTATTATTTCGGTATATAGTGTAATAGCGGTTATGAATCCTATGCCTGGGATACTTTGCAAGTGCTCTATCGTCCTCTGAATATTATTTTGCTCTCTAGCGACAGCTCTTTGATTTTTAATAATATCACATAGTTCTGTGCGAACTTGCTTTAAATTTTCAATCAATTTCTCTAATGCTATTTTTGATGTTTTATGCTTCATTTCAAGCTGTGATAGGTGATCTATAAATTTTCTGCTCCAATGTCGTAATTCATAATTTTCAGGAATTTTTATTCCGATAAAATCTAATAGTGATTTAATTCTATTCTTTAGTCTTGTCTGATCTTTTGTTAATTGCATTCTTAATCTATTTAGAACTCTTAGTGCTTCATCTTCTTCGCTGGGGACATAAATGCCGTCGAGCGTCCCACTATTTAGTTCGTGTGCTAGTTTTTTTGAATCGATTTTATCTGTTTTTCTTCTTTTCTCGTTATTTTTTGTCGGCACATCAGCAGGACTAACTATTATATTTTTTATCCCTCCGGCACATAATTTACGGTCTATCCAATAACCATAAAATCCCGCTTCATATACACTTTCATAATTGGCTTTTGGGAAGTTCCGATGTAGATATTTTATTAACCCTGCCGGATTTGGGTCCATCGTATACGTTTTAAGTTGCATACCTTGAAATCTTATTGTTATTGTCCAGCTTTTTTTGTGAACGTCTATTCCAACGTAAATTGTTTGATTTGAGAAATCTAATTTGTTAATTTTCATATCGGCATCCTTTACTGTTTTTTTTTAATTAGTTATTTGTTAAATTCTAATTTACAGAAAGGATGCCTTTTTAATTTTAAACATAATATCTTCAGGAGAAACGGTTAAATTATTAAGTCGGTTATTAAGTATCCCACGACTTAAGTCGTGGGTTACTTTTTAACCTGTATTGTAAATATTTATTCATAATCGGAGAATATTATAATGATATCCCCCAGAAAAATGAAATTTTATGGGTTGAGGGACATAGACAGCATTCCTCAGCTTGATTCTATTTCCGAAGACCAAAGATTCGCGATAAAGGTAATATCCAGCGTCCTGCCATTCAGAGTAAATAATTATGTGATAGAGGAGTTAATAAACTGGAATAGAGTTCCGGATGATCCGATTTTTCAGTTAACTTTTATGCAAAAAGATATGCTTTCTGAAAATCAATTCGGCAGAATGGCTGACGCATTAAGGAATGGGATTCAAACTGAAGAACTAAACAAAACTGTTGAAGAGATCAGACTTGAATTAAACCCTCACCCGGCAGGACAAATGACTCTGAATGTTCCTCGTCATAATGGTAAAATTGTTCGTGGAGTGCAGCACAAGTATAGAGAAACAGTTCTCATCTTTCCCTCTAGTGGTCAGACTTGCCATTCTTATTGCACATTTTGTTTCAGGTGGGCACAGTTTGTTGGTATGAACGATTTAAAGTTTGCAACGGATGAATCAAAAAGTTTTCAGGAATACCTAATTGCCAGGAAGGATGTTACCGATGTATTAATAACCGGCGGTGATCCGATGATAATGAGTGCGAAAAATCTAGCTGCATATATTGAACCGTTCCTTGAGCCAGAATTTGAGCACATCCAAAATATAAGAATTGGAACGAAATCAGTTGCATATTGGCCTTATAGATTTGTGACAGATAAAGATGCAGATGATGTACTTAGGCTGTTTGAGAAAATTGTAAGGTCAGGAAAGCATCTTGCAGTAATGGGTCATTATAATCATTGGAGAGAACTCTCAACGGATGTTGCTCAAGAAGCAACGCGTAGAATTAGAAGTACCGGCGCTCAAATAAGAACTCAATCACCATTGATAAAACATGTCAACGACGATCCGGAAGTTTGGTCGAGAATGTGGATGGAGCAGGTTAAACTCGGATGCATTCCGTATTACTTTTTTATTGAAAGAAATACAGGTGCAAAGGAATACTTTTCCGTACCCCTTTACAAAACTTATGAGATATATCGTGAGGCATATAAAAATGTTTCCGGTTTAGGCAGAACAGTAAAAGGTCCTTCAATGTCTGCTCTCCCCGGTAAGGTTTCTATAGAGGGTATTAGTGAATTTAACGGTGAAAAAGTATTTGTTTTAACTTTGTTGCAAGCAAGAAATCCCGAATGGGTTAAAAGACCTTTCTTTGCAGAGTATAGTGAAAAAGCAACCTGGTTGAGTGACCTGAGACCTGCGTTTGGAAAAGATAAATTCTTCTACCAGGATGAACTTAACCAGATGATAAGAGAGAGTGACGGTCGGTCTTATTTGCATACCGATGAAGATGTTGAGCTGTATGCAAACACCGAGCTTGATGCTGATGATTGACAGGCAAATTCAGTTTCATTTGATCCACATCATTTTTGTTTGGGATTAATCGAACAAACCGGGACTTCTATTTCCCTCAATGGTAAGTAATTTTTCTTTTATCTTTAACCCCCCGCCATATCCAACCAAAGAACCATCTGAGCCGATAACACGGTGACAGGGAATTACTATTGGGAAAGGGTTTGCACCGTTTGCACTTGCTGCTGCTCTAATTACTTTTTCATCCCCCAATCTGACTGCCAACTCTTTATAACTTATAGTTGTGCCAAAAGGAATTTTT
>JADFPP010000019.1 GCA_022562275.1 Bacteroidota bacterium | reverse complement strand
AAATAGAAAGGATTCAGAAATGAATAAATCAGAAACAAACCTCAATTTCGATTGGATGGAAATTATTCCCTCGCACGATTGCAAAATCCATCTCATAGTTATTGAGCAAACTCATTCAGTCAATTCATCTTACAATATTGTGATCGGAAGAAAAAAGAAATGTAAAATCTGCGATAAGATTTTTGAACAGTTCGATCCGAGAGGATTGGATAAATTATTTAAATAATATATCTTTGTTTGCAATGTTTACTAATCAATTATATCAATCAACTAAAAAACATCAGGTAGAGAAAAAGTCCCTACTAAAGTCCCTACTCACTCCCTACTTAATCAGTGGGATTCCATTTGGCTTTAAAAAACAAAAACCCTCAAAACGTATTGTTTCAAGGGTTTTTCGGTGGGCCCAGATGGACTCGAACCACCGACCCTCTGATTATGAGTCAGATGCTCTAACCAACTGAGCTATGGGCCCTGATTTTTTAATATTTCCTTAGACCCTCTGATTATGGATCAGCTGCTCTAACTCCGTCTTCTCCCGAAAGACTTTACTGCCGCTACCGGGATACGCCGGACAGGCAACTGAGCTATGGGCCCGAATTTAGGTTACAAATTTAATAGGTTTTATCCCGTAAATCAACGACCTTTTGTAAACTATAAGAGCCTGATACTAAATCTCAAATAATTTACAAGCACCAATAATCAATTCAGAAAACACGCAATTATAAAAAATAAAGTTTGGAATTTGAAAAATTAATTATTGTTATTTATTTGTTATTTAGAAATTGTAATTTGTTATTTAAAACATCCTCATCACTCTTTATTCTAATGCATTTCTAATTCTCTTAATCGTAAGTGGCGCTGATCCCTCAAAATGATTGTTAACATTTACAAATAAATCAACTTTCTTATTATTTAAATCATTAATCATATCAGCAATCAAATTTATTTCTTTCTCTCTATCTATATAAATCTTATTCCAATGATCCTTAGCGATTTTCTCAATTTCTTTTCTATCGGGTCCATGTAATCGAATGATAGACACATCTTGTATATAATTTTTAAATTGGTCATAAACTCCGGCAGCAGGAGGCATGTAATATCCTTCGAGAAAAACGTTGATAATTTTTAATTCTTGCAGCAATTCAAAATATTGTTCTTTTAAGTAATTAGGGTTACGAATTTCTATTCCAATGGGAGGAATATCGTTGGGAAGACTTGAGTGAAACTCATAAATTTTTTCCTGAAAAGCTGAGAACGAATTCATTTTTTGTTTGTTCAGATATTCAAACTGTAATATTAAACACCCGATATTTTCTTTAATAGGATTTAATGTTTCTAAAAATTCCTCAAAAATATTTATTGAAAGGAAATATGGATTAACTATCAGGGGCTCATTTTTATCTCGATTGTAAAAGTGAGTTAGAGTAATTGAATTAGGTACTTTAATTGTAAAAAGGAAATCTTCAGGTACAGATCTTTTATAAACTTCAACTGTTTTTGTATTTGGAAGTACAACTTTATCCGGAGCGTAGAGAGACCAGAACCATTGATCAATTTCGACAGTTGAATAATGTGACGAATATTCTTTAAGATAATTAATATTTACTTCATCAGAATATAATATTCCTCTCCAGGAATCATATTTCCAACTGCAGGTACCAAACCTAATCATTTATAATTTTAATTATTTCTAAATTTATCCAGGTAATTTTCTTCTGTAGTGATTGAATCATCCAAAAGAAATTCTTTTTCTATAGTAAGATTTCCTTGCTCATCAAACTGCTTCCACAGACCAATTCTTTTACCATTAATAAAAATTCCTTCTTCCATTATTTTACCGGATGGAAAATACCAGGTCCACTTTCCTTCAGGTTTATTATCAACAAAATGTCCTTCCGACTCTAATTCACCGGTCATAAAATAATAGTGCCATTTCCCAATATTTTCATTATGATCCATTTGCCCTTGTACTTCCAGATTACCATTTTCATAGTAAAAGCGAAAATCACCGTGTCTCATACCTTCAACAACATCATATTCAATAATTTTGCCTTCAACTACTGCCTTCTCTTTCCCTGTAAAAGGTAAATCACTACCTATTTTATATATTAATGAATCCCGCATTTCCAGAGTTGCTGGCGGAATTTCATTTTTAGTACAAGAAAATATTAGAAAAAATAAAATTGATAATTGCAGAAATGATTTCAGTTTTTTTAAGTAGTACATATGCGAGAATCCAAAATTATGATGACTGAAGATTTTAGAGGCTGATTGTATAGGTTATATCTCTTATTACTATTTTAGTTTTTTATATGCTTCTATAAGCTTTTCTTTCGTCTCTTTTAATTCCTGAGAGATAACCTTTACATCCCCCAAAACAGGCATAAAATTGGTATCGCCATTCCAACGTGGTACAATATGAAAATGAATGTGCTCGTCTATTCCTGCTCCACTTACCCTACCAAGATTTGCTCCAATGTTAAAACCATGTGGTTTTGATACATCAATCAGTGCACGCCGGGCAAGTTGTAATTCGTACATAGTTTCAGATGACTCATCATTTGTTAGTTCACTAAAGTCACTGAAATGTCTGTAAGGAACAATCATTAAGTGACCGTTATTATAAGGATAAAGATTTAACAAACAAAAGGTAAGTTCACTTTTATGCACTAAAAGATTCTCCGGATCTTCAATTTTTTGATTTGCTGCAACACAAAAAATACATTCTTCAGAGGAACTATCTTTACTAAATGATTCGATATATTTTGAACGCCATGGCGACCAAAGCTTTTCCATAATCAATACAAAAAATTTATATTAAGCTGTAAAACTATCAAATGATTTTTTGTAAATATTATTTTCCTTCTTCTCTGGATTTTTTATATTCCTCAATTACTTTTTGTTCAACATCATTTGGCATTTCCTCATAATGGTCAAACTTGCGTTGATGCACGCCTCTACCCTGAGTTATGCTCCTTAGATGTGAAGAGTATTTGTATAATTCGGCTAGTGGAACAAGAGCTTTTATGATCTGGAAATGACCGTCAGAATCCATTCCTAGTATTTTGCCTCTTCTGCTTGATATATCACCCATAACATCACCCATATATTCTTCAGGCACTTTTAGCTCAACTTTATAAATTGGTTCCAGAAGACAAGGTTTTGCCTCAACAAATCCCTTCTTAAAGCATTGTGAAGCTGCCAGTTTAAATGATATTTCATCAGAGTCAACATTATGGAATGTTCCATCAAATAAAGTTACTTTTACATCAACAACCTTATTGCCAGCAATAACACCTTTATTCATTACTTCTACTATCCCCTTTTCTACTGCAGGAATGAATTTACCAGGTACGGCACCGCCAGTAATAGAATTAACAAATTCAAATCCTTTCCCTCTGGATAAAGGTTCCATTTTAAAATGAACATGTCCATACTGACCTCTTCCCCCAGATTGCTTTTTATGTTTATACTCTGTGTCTGATACTTTGCTTTTAATTGTTTCACGGAAAGGAACTTTTGGCTCAACTAAATCTACATCCACATTGTAACGATTTTTCAATCTCTTAACAGCTAAAAACAGTTGTAACTCTCCCTGACCAGAGATTATAGTTTGAGAAATATCAGGATCGTACTGCACATTAAACGATGGATCCTCCTCGTGCAATGCATGTAATCCCGATGCAATTTTATCTTCATCACCTTTGGCTTTTGGAATAATTGCGCCTCTTATAATTGCTTCCGGAAAAATTATTGGTGTTATTACAACAGAATAATTTTTAGAGGCTAGAGTATTGTTTGTATGTGTATCTTTTAATTTTACAACGGCACCAATATCTCCTGCTACTAATTGTGAAACATCTTTTCTATGATGACCATTCAGAATATAGAGCTGGTTCAGTCTTTCAGTTTTATTATTATTTTCATTTAAAAGATCCATTCCGGCTCGAATGGTACCTGAATAAACTTTAAATAATGAGAGTTCACCAACATGTTGTTCCGATATGGTTTTAAAAATGAAAAGTACCGGTTCTCCATTTTTATCAGCTTTAACCAACACCTTCTCATCCTTTCCAACAAGAGATGCTTCAACTCCACCTGATTGTGCGGGAGAAGGAAAGTAAGCGGATGCAAAATCCAGAAAATTATTTATACCGACACCTTCGGTAGCCGACACAGCAAAGATTGGAACGAACGATCCCGATTCTATTGCTTCTATTAAGCCAGTTTTAAGATCGTTATCTGATAATGAACCTTCTTCAAAATACTTGTTCATTAATTCTTCAGAAGTTTCTGCCACTTTCTCAATAAGTTCAATTCTGTATTTCTCAGCTTTCTCTTTCAGATTATCCGGTATATCTATTACACTAACTTTTTTACTCCCAATCTGATCGTAAGTATATGCCTTCATTTTCAAAACATCTATTACCATATTAAAACTATTCCCCTCAGCAGCAGGAAAAGTAACCACCGTTGCTGAGGAAGAAATTCTATCTTTTATTTGTGAAAAGGTTTCAGAAAAAGTTGAGTGCTCATTATCAATTTTATTAATAATCACACTGCTGGGTAAATTATAATCTTTAATAAATTCAGCGGCAGATTCAGTCCATACTTCCACACCCTCAGCAGATTTTACTAATAGCACTGCTAAATCAGCAACTTTTAGTGCAGCTTTAACTTCTCCAACAAAATCAGAATAACCAGGCGTATCTAAAATATTAATTTTAGTATTGTTCCATTCAAGGTGCATCAATCCTGTTGAAATAGAAATTTGTTTATCTATTTCATTTGGTGTGTAATCAGAGATCGTATTCCCCTCCTCAATTTTTCCGATTCTTGTAGTTTCCCCTGCGATGAATAAAATTATTTCAGACAACGTAGTTTTACCGCTGCCGCCATGCCCAACAAATGCTATGTTTCTAATTGCTTCTGTTCCGTGTTCATTCAAATGAATCCTCCAGAAAAACTAAAGGTGAGTAAAATTTTTTTAATTATTCTTCTTTCTAAAAACGTTTAAAAAGGAATTAAAACCATTGTTCAATGCTGTAATCTCTCTAATTAAGGACATTACCGGACCTTCAATACCACCTCTTACTTTTGCTTCGAACTCAAGAATCGTATCAACTCTATTCTTAATACTTGTTACTACATTTTTAGAAATATCCAGGTGCTCTCTTGCATTATCTGCAATTTCATTAATGTTGTTGGAAAGTTCTGTTGTAGAATTTAGAAGAGGTTGTAAATTTGCAGATAGCTTACTAATATCGTTCTGTATTGCTTTGACAGCATTCGTTATTTTCCAAACATAATAAATTAAAGCAATGCATAATGCTGAAGCTGATATTACAAGTAATATTAATAAGATATCAAGTAAATTCATTTATCAGAATAGTTTTAAACCTTCTTAGTTTCCTTATAGGCATCAACACCTGCTTTAATAGCAGATTTTACCTGACCGGATTTCTGATCTAATTTTTCTTTGCCGGTTTTTAGTAGTTCATCAGTTTTAGATCTTGCATCAGCCAAAACTTTTTCAGCATCCTTTAATAGTTTATCGGATTTGGATTTAGCTTCTTTTATTAACTTCTCTGATTTCATTTTTCCATCATTGATCATGTCACTGGCTTTGTGTTTAGCTTCAGCAATATATTTATCTGCATCATTGAGGTAAATATCTGTCTTCGATTTTATTTCCTGACGAAGTTCCCTTCCGCTCTTTGGAGCAAATAAGAGCGCCAATGTTGCACCAAGTGCTCCACCAACTAATAAACCCATAAACATTCCACTACCAAAATTATTATCTTCTGACATTTTTTACTCCTTTTTATCAAAGTTTTTGAAATTAAATATAATAATTGACTCTCTGAAAATCAAGAAAACAGCTTATTTTTAACGTTTTTGTTATTTTTAAATTCTATTCTTTTACAGAAGGTCTTTAAATATTCTTAAAATAAGTTAATAAATCTAAAGCCATTACATATTTTTAATTATTTCATTTGCAAATTCAGATGTTTTAACTTTCTTTGCACCTTTCATTTGTCTGGCAAAATCGTACGTTACTACTTTCGAGCGAATTGCTTTTTTCATACCGCTTTCAATAAGCTTAGCAACTTTATCCCATCCAATATATCTAAACATCATTACACCGGATAAGATAACGGAGCCAGGATTTACTTTATCCATTCCGGCGTATTTAGGAGCAGTACCATGAGTTGCTTCAAACAAGGCAGTGAAGTAACTGATATTACCGCCGGGAGCAATTCCTAATCCACCTACCTGTGCGGCAGCGGCATCCGATAAATAATCTCCGTTGAGGTTTGTTGTAGCAAGAACATCATACTCATCAGGTCTGAGAAGTAACTGCTGGAAAATACTATCGGCAATTCTATCTTTAAGGAGAATTTTTCGCTTCGGAAGTTTCCCATTATATTTATCCCAAAGTTCATCTTCGGTTACAATAATATTTTTAAACTCTTTTTTAGCAACTTTATATCCCCAGTCTTTAAATGATCCTTCAGTAAATTTCATAATGTTTCCTTTATGAACAAGAGTTACACTCTTTCTACCGTTTTCAATCGCAAATTCAATTGCTTTTTTAACAAGTCGTGCAGAACAGAATTCACTAATAGGTTTGATTCCAATACCCGATTTTGGTCTGATATTCTTTTTAAATTTTGTATTGATATACTTAATTATGCTGTCACAATCCTTTGTGCCCGATTTAAACTCAATACCGGAATAAACATCTTCAGTATTTTCACGAAACAAAACTATATCTAATAGTTGTGGTTTTTTCATGGGGGATGGCGTGCCGGTGTAATATTTTACAGGTCTAACACAAGCAAAAAGATCTAGCTGCTGACGGAGCGAAACATTTAAACTTCTTATTCCACCACCAATTGGTGTGGTAAGAGGACCTTTAATTGCAATAACATATTCTCTTATTGCATCCACTGTTTCGGAAGGAAGCCATTTATTTTTACCGTATTTTTTTACTGCTTTATCACCTGCAAATATTTCCATCCATGCAATTTTCTTTTTGCCATTATATGCTTTTTCAACTGCAGCATCAAATACTATTTTTGCTGCTCTCCAAATATCAGGTCCTATTCCGTCTCCTTCGATAAAGGCAATTATCGGATTATCAGGTACAACTAATTTATCGTTTTGTACAGTAACCTTTTCACCATTTTTCGGAACTTTGATATTCCTGAATTTACCCATTATTTTTTCTCCTTATTTACAAATTATTAACAGAAATACTATTAATTTTTCCAAATCTTTTTTGATAAAACGATACACTTGCAATTCCAACAAGAACAGCAAACCATAAAGTTACAACTCTAACAATAAATGTGGTTGCAACTGCAACATTATCAGCTATTCCCTTTTGAATTAAGAGATAAGTTAGTGAACCTTCCGTAACACCAAGACCGCCAGGCAGCATCGATATTGCCCCTGCTATTATGGCAAAAGCGTAACTAAATGATGCCCAAAACAATCCAAATTCTATATGGAAATTTAAGAGAATTATATAATATCCCAAACACTCAAATCCCCAGGCAATAATGCTGATGACTGTCATTTTCAGTAATGGAATAGGTCTTAGAAGTTGGTAAGCACTTTCATAAGCCAGATGAATATTTATTAAATGCTTCCTTAGGAAAGATAATTTTTCCAGAGAGCTAAGAATTTTTAGGGAGATCTTTTTGTTACTTAAGATTAATATCAAAATAATAAAAAATACTGAGATAACTATTGTAGGCATAAGTCCGTAATCGAATGTATAAGCACCAATAATTGTAATCAATAAAAGTGAAATAAAATCAGTAATTCTTTCAGCAAATATTACTGGGGCGGTTTTGCTTATTGGTGTGTTTGTAACTTCCTTTACCAGATACGATTTTAAAAGTTCGCCTACTTTACCCGGTGTAATACTCATTATCAAACCAGACATAAAAATTAACAGTGAATCGACTTTTTTTATTTTTACATTGATGACAGATAAATAGTAATCCCATTTAAAATACCTTGTGATATAATTGAATAGGGATAAGATTAAAAGTAAAGGAAGAAGAAGCCAGTTAAAATTAGAGAATGCATCAATAACTTTTTGATAATCTGCATATAATGCAAATGTGAGATAAACGATTCCAGCAATTACAATTGAGACAAGTATTTTCTTTTTTAATTTGCTGAACAATTTAAACTATCTTGATCAATGCTTGATATATTTTTGTTAACGGCAATCCAACAACATTATAATAACAACCGTTAATTTTCTTAATAAATACTGCACCTATATCGTCTTGAATTCCGTAAGCACCGGCTTTGTCCATAGGGCTTCCACCACAAATGTAGTCATCAATTTCTCTATCAAATAAATTTCTGAATTCTACAATTGTTTTTTCATAATCTGCTATAATTATATTTTTATCGGAGTTCCAAACCGAAAAACCAGTGTAAACCTTATGAACCCTTCCGCTAAGTTTTTTCAGAATTGTTTTAGCATTTTTAGTATTAGCCGGCTTTCCAATAACTTTACCATCCAAAACAACAATTGTATCAGCAGTTATAATAATTCCGTTTTTAACTTTTTCTTTTGCTTTTAATAATTTTTCATTTGCCAGTCTCTTAACAATGTGTGCCGGTCTTTCGGCTTTGCTTATATTTTCATTAACATCAACTGAAAATGATTTGAAATTAATATTTAACTGTTTTAAAAGTTTTCTTCTTCTTGGAGATTTGGAGGCTAAATAAATCTGTAAATCAGTTTTAATCATTTAACCTTCTTAAATTTGTTCCGGGAAAATAATGGTTTAGAATTTGTTCAAAATTTATTCCCTGGCGAGACTGACCAATAGCTCCCCACTGACACAGCCCGACCCCATGTCCGAATCCTTTCCCCTTAATAATAATATTATCATTTGTCATCGTGCGTATATTAAATTGTGTGCTCCATAATAATTGGTTTTTATTTGGAGTTCTAATTTTAGACCTGATTTCATTACCGTAAAGATGAATTTCCTCCTTCCCTCTTTCTCCTTCAATTATTATTTCAAGATCATCGACTCTACCTGATGCAAATCTACTTGCAACGTTAACTTCAACAATAAAATATTTTTTACTGCCGATCAGTTTTGCATTGTAAAGTTGTTCGATGAACTGCTGTTGAGTATATATTTCCTCCCATTCGAAACGAGGAGATATTTTACAATAGGGATTATATCCATCTTCTATAGATGTTAAATAAGTCTTTGGTTTTTGAGGGAAGACATTTTCAACATTTTCATTTGCACCTCCGCAAGTAGAATGATAATACACGGTTGCTGGTTTTCCATCAAACATTAGGATCAATCCTTCTGTTTCTTTAACAGCACGATTAGATATATTGTGCTCTGCTGTACTTCCACCGTAAACCTGATCCCTTGTATCCGGAAAGATATCGTAGAGTAAATTACCACGATTCATTTTCATAAATGTATATGTTCTGGCACAAATGGTAAATGCTTTTAGTGCTTCAAAGTTTTCATTTCCTTTTCCTAAAGGCATTTCTTTTGCAATAACTCCTTTAAGATAATTCTCAACATCTACAAAGTTTATTATCTTAACCGTACCTCTGTTGTCAACAACTCTTAAACTTCCCATATAACTGTTACCGTTATATTTTATTTCTTTACTCTCTGCAGAAATTAGCTGAAAGTATTTGCCTGAAAATTTTTTTCTACCAATTTTAGCAATTAATTTTTCGTGTTCATTATAAAACTCAATAGTATTTCCGCTATTTACTTCAGCAATTTTGTTGTTTTCTCTTAATAGATTTACTTTACTTTGAACCAAAAAATTTATTGAAGTAGGTTTTTCATCTAATAATACCCTTACATAATTAATATCTACTTTAAATTCTTCCTCATCATATTCTTCCTCAGATGTAAAACGCTTTGAACTTGAACACGCAGTAAATGGGAAGGAAAATAAATAAAGCAGGAAAATTACTTTTAAAATATTAAAAGAGAGACTAATAAAATTTAAATGATGAATTTTTTGAAATGTGTATGATGAGCAAAAAGACTTTGTAAGCAATGAAATAATTTACCTGAACATTGCTTTGATACTACCCCATGTTCTCTTTACACCGGATACATTATGTGAAACTGTAACTTCAGCAGAAAAGGATGTTGAACCATCGTTATCAACTATCTTCAATTTGTATATGAAAACAAGATCTACTGTTTTGTATGCTGCTTCATCCACGTAAGAATAAAACGAATTACTACCTTTAGGTTCTACAATGGCTAATTCGATGTATGGGTTCTGAGGTGTCTTTCTTTCAATAGCAAAATGCTTCAGGTCCACTTCCGCAGATGTTTTCCATTCTAATAGTACATCCTCTCCTTCACTACGTCCCTGGAAGTAATCAAGGAAAGTACCCGCATAAACAGCAGCTGCAATAACTAATATGGAAAAAAGTATTATAATCCCTTTTTTCATACTCAAAATATATTCCTTTGTTACAACTTTGTCAAGACTTTTAACCATCCTTAAAAATTAACTTTTATTCATTTTTTGAGTGATTTCGCTTGAAGAGCTATTATCAGAAGTTATTTAATTATAAAAAATCAATGGAAAAATAGAATTTTATTTTTTTTCAATCGATATTTTTGTAAACCAATTTCCTGAATTGAACTTAATATACATCATAGTGGAGTAAGCTAGTATATATACAGGAAGTGCTACCCACGCCCAGGTAAACCCCAAGCCGAGATAAACTCCCAGGAAATAAGACAACGGTACAAATATTAACAAATTAGCAATTACCTCCGATTTCATAACGTACATAGTTCTACCGGCTGCTTGTAAACCGTTTGCTAAAACTACACCAACGCCGTAAAATAATTGGGTGAATCCCGCAACTCTTAAGGCAGGTTTCGCCATTTCTATTATCGATTGATTGTTTGTAACAATCAATAAAACATATTGCGGAATTGACATGAATATTATACCAAGTATTACTGTATAAACTGTTGCAACTTTTGCAGTTTCAAATCCATATATCTTGGCTAAATTGTATTTACCGGCACCTAAATTATTTCCCACTAAAGTTTGCACGGCGATACCAAAACCAAAGCAAGGAAGAAATGAAATGAAAAGTGTAGAGATGATTGCTTGTGTAGCTGCTTGTTCAACTGTTCCAATCAACCCGATTATAGAAATAAAACTTAAAAAGCCGATTAAAATAAATACGTTTTGGAAAGAAACAGGAAGCGATATTTTAAATATTGCTGAAATAATATTTGTCTTAATTTTTAAGTTTTTGAAATTCTTATATCTTTTTCTGTAAGATGGGAGAAGAATGATAAAAAGGTAGAACATCGGATCGAATACGGTGGCAAAAGTTGAACCTAATCCTGCACCGGCTAAACCCATTCTCGGAAAACCAAGTTCTCCATAAATAAGTATGTAATTAAAAATAATATTTAACAGATTTGTTATAACACCTGAAATCATAAATATTTTAGTTTTACTAATACCAAAGAAAAAGCCACGATAAGAAACGGAAATGAGGAAAAAAGGAATACCAAGAAATCTATAAAAGATATAATCACTTGCATAATCGCCAACTATCGGGTCAGCAGCAAAAAGATGCGCAATTGGATTTGCAAAGAAAACACCCACAGCCGCAACAATAACCCCGATTACTAAAGCAATGAGTATTGAGTTGTTCAATGTTATTCCACAACTTATGTAATCTGCCTGCCCATATTTCCTTGCAACAATAACATGAATGCCAGTTGCAAGACTTGAAAAGAAACTGATAAGGGCCCAAGTTGCTAGAACACCAATTCCCATAGCTGCGAGGGCATAAGTAGCTTCATCCAATCGTCCAACCATAGCTGTATCAACTAACGAAACAACCATTTGTGATGATAACCCGGCAATTGCCGGTAAGGCAACTCTTAATATTTTTTTATAATAATTCTTGTGAGGTAATAAATTCATTTTAAAAATATTTTAGAACCAGTATCCAGGGCGTCATTTTAAGTAGAAATGTTTATAATCAATTGCTGAACACCAAACTAGTAAGGAATTAATTTATATAACAAACAAAAGGCGTTGATATTTTTTTCAACGCCAAAATAAAGTGGAGCTAGGCGGGTTCGAACCGCCGACCTTCTGACTGCCAGTCAGACACTCTCCCAACTGAGCTATAGCCCCATCTGTTTAATTTACAAAGTAAAGCTAATTATCTTTTTTTCTTTTGTCAATTTAGAGAACCAGTCCATTAACACTTATCTACAGATAGGTGAATAAAATAGCAATAACCACACACCACGAAGAATCGCCAGGACGAGATGGTGGGATGGTAACATTGGCAACCGTTTAAAAGAAATAATTTTAAATGATTTGTAGGCTGTCCTGGGAACAATAAAAGAGGCAATTAAAAATCTGACTTAAAATTTAACGTTACTATAGAAATCTAGTAAATCTTTTTTTTCTTTTACAGTTTTATTAATGAAAAAAGTATTTTTACCTATAACAGGTTTTAAAACTCTGAAAGATATATGATAGCCATTTTCAACTATTGATTTAAATACATCCTGTTCTATAAAGATTTTAAAAACCTGGTCATTAAAATCATCAGCTTCTGGTACTGATGCTACCAATTTTACATTTTCACTTCCATTATAATATATCGGATTTTCTATTGTCAATTTTTCTATATAATCTATACTTCTTACCTCAATAAAAAAACTATTACTGTGTTTATCGTACCAAGCAACGTAGCTCATAATTAATAATGAACCGTCACCTGCTATTACACTCTCAGATAAAGTCTTATAATTTTTAATAATATGTACATTGCTTGTTTCATATCTGTCTGATGAACAGCCAAGAAAGAACAGCACTAATAAAAGAAGTGTATAAAAAGTCTTCATTATTTTTCCTGTTGTTTATGTAAATGATAATGAAAAATGTTATTTACTTCCATTTACAGAAGTATAAAAAAACGACTCTTTCAATGAGTCGTTTTAAGTTAAAAAGCTATCACAAAATTACGAAATAAGTTAAAATATATGTACATATTTGTGCTATAAACAGAATAGCGTTTATTTGCCAGTCATTCGCTCTTCCAACTGAGTTATAGCCCCAAAATTTACAATTGAAAATAATTATCTTTTGATGCTCCTAATAGCATTGAATTACAATTGTATATCACATAAATTTTTATTTTATAAGAATGAAAATAATGCATAATTACCTAAAAACATTATTTATTAGTGGATTAATAATTTCATTCCTTGGTTGCGATGATACAATTACAGTTCAGGATTTAGATAACAGGGAAATTCCTGATTCAAATGTAAGTTATTCTAAGGATATTGCTCCAATATTTGAATTGAAATGTGTGAGCTGCCACGGAAACGGCAGACTGGATGCAGGATTAGATTTGACTGTTTGGTCAGGTTTTGTTGATGGGCGAATAGTTGTACCAAGTGTATCTAATAATAGTGTATTAGTATGGACGATTGAAGGGCGCCAGGGATTTCCCCCAATGCCTCCAGCAGGTTCACCTTTTTTACCTTTAACATCTAAACAAATACAAGGTGTTAAAACCTGGATTGATGAAGGTGCAGAGAATAATTAGGGGATTGTTTTTATTCAGTAATTAAACTGTTACTTGATAGAATGATTTTCTATTAGATAATGTTTGAACCTTAAAACAGCGAAGCAGTTTAATGTTTGTAAAAACTTAAAATAGGAATGTGATATTGTCAACCGCGAAGCGGTTGAAGTTTACTCTCTAATTAATGAGAACAACATTTCCCTTCGATACCCTCGACATCGTTGTAGTTTTATTCTTTTATCTCTTTACAAACGTTTGACCACTTTGTGGTCTACTCTTATAACTGCGAAGCAGTTTAATGTTTGTAAAAACTTAAAATAGGAATGTGATATTGTCAACCGCTAAGTGGTTGAAGTTTACTCTCCAATTTATGACAATAACATTTCCCTTCGATATCCTCGACATCGTTGTAGTTTTATTCTTTTATCTCTTTACAAACATTTGACCACTTCGTGGTCAATTTATTAGATAAAACAGTTTGATTATCTTTACTGATGAATATGCTGAGAAAATTTAGATAAAGTTTTGCTGCTATCTCAAGATTACTAAACTTCCAAGCAGTTGAACAAAATACTATTTTAAAAGTCCAAAACATATTTGGGGTCATACTCAACCTGAAACTCTTTTAACAGCGCTTCGTACTCTTCCTTAAAAGTTATTCTCTTGTGATGTTCTTCTTGATTATTAATATATCTACATACTTTATCAATATCTGACCGGGAGTATGAAAAAGCACCGAAACCAGCTTGCCAGTAAAACTTTCCTGCAACCCATTTTTCTTTTTTGATGAGATCGCTTGCAGATAATTTAATATCTTTCACTAAATTGGATATACAGATTGTTGGATGCAATCCCATTAAAAAATGCAGATGATCAGGAACAGAATTAATACAGATCATTTTACATTTATTATTTTGTACTACACCGGTAATGTATTTATGGAGAGTTGTCTTTTTACTTTGAGGGATAATTCTGTCTCTGCTTCTTACTCCAAAAACAATTTGAATATAAATTTGATGAAAAGTTCCAGCCATACTATGCTCCGTTTTGTTATTCAAATACGATTTATCTTCGATACCTTCGGCATCGTTTTAATTTTATTCTTTTATCTCTTTTTACAAACGTTTGACCACTTCGTGGTCTGTTTAATAGGATAAAAAGTAAACACATTTAAGTGAAGAAATAATAACAATAATTTCATTATTCTAATAAAATAAACTCATAACAATTTGTTTTTATATCCACTTCATTTCTTTATACCATTCACAGGTTCTTTTAACTCCTTCTTCAATTGAAATATTTTGCCGATATCCAAAATCTCTCATGGCTTTTGATGTATCGCATATCCAGGCATGCTGAACAAGATCTTTTGCCTTTTCCAGATTTAGTGTTGCAGCTTTTGAAGAGAATAATGAAAAGAATTGAGAAATTGCCGCAAGTATATAAACAAGGAAATGCGGCACAAAAATTTTAATTACTTTCTTATTTAAAACCTTCGATGTTATAGCATTAACTTCATCCCACGAATAAAACTTTTCAGAGCTAATAAAGTAAATTTCACCAATTGCTTTTTCTGACATTGCTGCCAAGTAAAATCCTTCAACAAGATCAGCAACATGAATTAAGTTAAGTATCTTTTTATCAAAACCAATTTTTGTTGTAATACCTTTTGCAAAATTCTGGAAATAAATAAAAATCTCCGTATCTCTCTCGCCGTAAACTGCGGGTGCTCTGCAAATTGTTATTGGTAATTTATCTTTATACGAAAGTGCTAATTTTTCTTCATCATATTTACTTCTGCCGTAAGTTGTTAAAGGTGCACATTTGGTTTCTTCATTTACAGGTTTACTATTCAGCGACGGTCCGGTTACAGTTTGACTGCTGACAATAACAAATCTTTTTAAATTTTTATTTTGTTCAATAGCTACATCAAGCAGGTTGCGAGTTGTTTCAACATTTCCCTTATAATAACCCTCTTTGGTTTTAGATTTTACCACTCCGGCTACGTGATAAATATAATCTGCATTCTTTAATGCCGCTTCTAATCCTGCTTTATCAAATAATCCGCATTTAATAATTTCTATATCTTTTCCATCAAGCCATCTAAGGTTACTGGACTCTCTCACAATACATCTAACTAAAAATCCTTCTTTAATTAGAAGATCAACTAAATGACTGCCTATAAATCCATTTGAACCCGTGACTACTGCAATTTGTTTTGATTCCATAGTTTATTTAATTTTCAGACAAATAAGTAATAGATTTGTTACAAATTTAGACAATTTTCGTCAAGATTAAATACGAATTCATTTTTATTTCGATTCTATTTTTTTTCTTATTTTTTTTCAAACCTTTTATATTCTTTGGAGGAATAGTTGAACATATTTAAAAAGTGTCATGAATTCACGCGTGCTGATGAAGTTAAAGCATCGGGTGTTTATCCTTATTTTCGTGCTATAGAAGCCAATGAAGGACCTGTTGTACAAATTGAGGGAAAGAAAAAAATTATGGCTGGTTCTAATAATTATTTAGGGCTTACAGGGCATCCACGTGTAATTGAAGCAGCTATTAAAGCTATTGAAAAATATGGCACGGGCTGTTCCGGGTCAAGATATCTTACCGGCACACTAGATTTGCATATAGAATTAGAAGAACGACTTGCAAAATTTTTCGGTACAGAATCCGTCTTGTTATTTAGCACAGGTTATCAAACTGCTCAAGGTATAATACCTACTTTGGTAGGAAGAAATGAATACGTTATTTCTGATAAAGATAATCACGCTTGCATTGTTGCCGCAACTTTAATGGCAAAAGGTGCTATGGGAGGGCTTGCGCGTTATAAACATAAAGATATGGAAAACCTGCAAAAGGTAATGTCAAAAATACCCAAGGAGACACCCAAACTTTTAGTCAGCGATGGAGTATTCAGTACCGGTGGTGAAATAGTTGATCTACCAACCTTGGTAAAAATTGCAAAAGAGAATAATGCAAAGATAATGATTGATGATGCACATTCTGTTGGTGTGATTGGAAAAGGCGGAAGAGGTACTGCTAGCGAATTCGGTCTTGAGAAGGACATCGACCTGACAATGGGAACCTTTAGTAAAACTTTCGCATCGCTCGGTGGTTTTGTTGCTGGACCCGAAAGAGTAATTAATTTTATTAAACATTTCTCACCCGCATTAATATTTAGTGCTTCACCAACGCCAGCATCAGTTGCTGCAGCTCTTGCAGCATTGGATATTTTAGAAGAAGAACCTGAAAGAGTTGAGAAGCTAATTAGCAATGCTAATTATATGAGAGAAGGTTTAAAGAAAAAAGGATTTAATGTTATTGACGGCAGAACAGCTATCGTTCCGGTAATGATCGGTAACGACGAAATTGCTTTGCAGATGTGGAAAATGCTGTATGACGGTGGTGTATTTGTTAATGTCTTTTTACCTCCCGGTGTTCCGGAGGGAAGACAGATGATGCGTACAAGTTACATGGCAACACACGAAAAAGAACATCTGGATGAGATAATCGATGCCTTTGAAAAAGCTGGGAAACAATTAGGATTAATTTAATTGTTCGTTTTTTATTTATATAGAAGCATACTCATATAATTGATGTGTATGCTTTTTTTATTTGAGAAGATTTACTATGGCTTCAATTAAAATTAGAACGGTTCAAAATAAAAAAGAATTGATGAAGTTTATCAAATTCCAATGGGAAATTTATAAAGATGATAAATACTGGGTTCCGCCACTTATAATGGAAAGGAAAAAATTACTCAATAAGGAAAAAAACCCCTTCTTCAAACACGCTGAAGCTGAATACTTCCTTGCAGAAAAAGATGGAAAATTAGTTGGAAGAATTGCAGCGATAAAAAATGATATGCACTTAAAATATCATAATGATAATGCTGGTTTCTTTGGATTTTTTGAGTGCATTAATGATCAGCAAACTGCTAATGTTTTATTTGATACAGCAAAAAACTGGCTGAACAAAAAAGGATTAAAAAAGATGATGGGTCCGGCAAATCCATCCAGTAATGATGAATGGGGCATGCTGCTGGAAGGATATGATGATTCACCCCGAATTCTTATGACGTACAATCCAAAATATTATAACAACCTTTGTGAAAATTACGGCATGAAAAAAGCTAAAGATATGTATGCTTGGAAATTAGAATATTCCAAAGTTACATCATCCGATAAACTAAGAAGAGGACAGGAAATTGTAAAGAAAAGATATAATATAAAAGTAACCCAACTCGATATGAAAAACTTTGATAGGGATCTTGAAAAGTTTAAATACGTTTATAACAAAGCTTGGGCCCCAAACTGGGGTTTTGTTCCGATGACCGAAGAACAAATTGATGCAATGGCTAAAGACCTGAAACCAATAGCTGAACCATCTTTAGTTTTATTCGGGACGATTGGAGACGAATTAGTTGGCGCAGCATTAGTAATGTTAGATTATAACCAGATTTTCAAAAACATGAATGGTCGTCTTTTCCCTTTCAATTTTATAAAACTATTTACTCAAAAAAAGAAAATTACCTGGGCAAGAGTTTTAACGCTTGGTATAATTCCCGAATTTCAGAAAAAGGGACTTGATGCTGTTTTATATTGGGATATACTTGAAAGAGCACATAAATTAGGAATTGACAAAGGTGAAGCAAGCTGGGTGTTGGAAGATAATGATATGATGAACCGCGGGCTAAAATTAATGAAAGCTGAGAAATACAAAAAATATAGGATATGGGAAATTAATATTTAATTTAGGATAAAGATATTATTTATAACCTGAATTAAAAAAGATATAATATTTGATTTTTAGTTTTACCTTTCACGCAGAACATTATCATACCTGCCGGCATGAGATGGATCGATTTTCTTTAATTTTATAATCACCGTTTTATCTTGATAATCCATAAGATGATCAACGATCTCTGTATATTTAGCATCAAAAAAAGTTTTAACAAATACACTTTTAATTATTCCCTCACGTTCGTACATATCGTATAAAACATTTATTAAGTCAACAATTCTTTGCTGTCCCTCTTGCTTGTTTTGTGCATAAATATCAATTCCATAATGGTAACTGAAAATAGCAGAACGAAAGTCAGAATATTTTTCATCTAATAAATTTGACACAAATGTCCATCTATTATAAGTATTACTCCCCGGAAGCCAGCCATTTGAGAAACTACTTGTAGAAGCAAGGTTTACAATATCAAATGCTTTTTTAAAATAAGGTGTTCCGCCGAATTCCTCCCAGGTATCCAAATCAAACCCAATAGTAATTAGCGCATAAAAATCGAGGAAACTTGTTAACCCATCAAAGGCATCTAAATTCGCATACATTGCCCGCCCAACTTCATAATTGAAGGACCATTGTCCATCGTTAATAGTTAGAATAGGTGAATTTCTTGTGGAGTGATATATCGGTCGCTGACTAATAACAATTAGTTGAGCACTGTAATTAACATCACTTCCAGCCGAATTAAAGAAAATATTAAACGTACAATTTATTTTATCACCTTCCCAGGATAAATCGGTGAATCTTGTAGTATTAATATAATCTGTTATTACATTTACAAAATCTGCGAGTAACTCTCTATTTTTTACAGGCACATTCTGATAGTTTACTGTAACATTGCAGTTTAATTCCTGTGGATAAATATATGAGGAGACGATCAGTATTATCAAAATTATTTTTTTCATCTGCTGTTCAAATAGATTTATTTATTGTTGCTTTAATATATAAAATTAGATATACTGTCTCAATGCTATTTATCTGTGATTAAACTATAGACACTTCGTTTAGTTCCATGATTACTTTCTACCGACAGTTATCGAAGGAGGGGGCGAAGTGGGTTTCTTTGTAAAACTCAGATGTGAATGAGATTTTTATAATATTTAATGAGCCCTTTAATTAAAGGGTTATGTAGATTTTCTAATTCTCATTAAATGAATAAAAAACCAAGAAGAGATATTTTTCTTTAATTTTATCCTATTAATATTTATCCACTTTCTCAGCTTGCAAGCTGGCAGGATTAACGAAGAAGGACCTGCCCTCCATAGTTTTAACGAAGAAGGATCATTTTCTTTGTTTCAACAAAGATACCTGCTTGAAGTCTGTAGAAATAAACCCCACTGTTATATCTGGCAGCATCGAACTCTATTTTATGATAACCTGCCGATTGTCGCTCCTCGCTAAAAGTCATAATCTCATTACCAAGAACATCATATATCTTTAATTCAATAGAGCTTTCTTTTGGTAATGCATAATAGATGGTTGTAGTTGGGTTAAAGGGATTGGGATAATTCTGTAACAGCCCATAATTAAGAGGTATTCCGTTAAACTGGTCTGTTACATCTATAAAATTTGTAAAAGTAAAATTACTATCTGACTCATCAAACACTTCATCTGTTACCACACTCAATATTTTTATCTTGTAATCATTACCTTCTTCAATTGAAGGAACTGTCCAGGTAATGGAGCCATCACTAGATGTTGACCCTGCTATAATTGTATGTAATATACCACCTTTGTAGAGTAATATCTGAACATCACCATCTAACTGATCAGTCCAGATAATTTCATGCAGACTCCCAATCAGCCAACTCTCACCGCCGTTGGGTGATGTTACATTTATTTGATTACTGACTATAGTAAAGCTGGTGTCAGAGAAATCATAAGTACCCGGGTTATTCGTACTTGTCATCTTAATTTTATAGTTAGAACCCCCCTCAATTAAAAAAGGAATATTCCATAATTTGCTTCCATCACTAGTGGTTGAAGGATTAATTTCAATATCGAAAATTTCGTCTTTGTACAGTTCTATCCTTACATTCTCTGAAATGTTATCAAGCCAAAGAATTTCGTGTGTGGTACCTGCCTGCCATATCTCACTGTTATTAGGAGATGTTACTACAATAAATTTGCCTTCTAAAGTGAAGTTACTATCTGAGAAATCTGTAATCTGGTTGTTATTAGTACTCGAAATTTTAATCTTATAATCGGTAGCCGGTAAAAGATTATTAGATATATCCCACGTGTAGGAACTATTACTGGGCGTTGAGTTGATAATTTCTGAATTAAATACCCCACTTTTATAAAGCTCTATTTTAACGTCTCCTTCCAAATTATCTGTCCAGGTAATAGATTGTGAAGTACCTGCCTGCCAGACCTCTGCTCCGTTTGGAAATGTTACTATTATCTCGTTTGCAAGAGTAAAGTTCTCATCAGAGAAATCAAAGACAGTACCATCGTTAACTTTTAAGATCTTAATTTTATAATCATAACCTTGTTTTAATGATGCAGAAATATTCCAGATGAAAGAGCTGTCACTTGATGTTGAATTTTCAATTTCCGAATGAAATTCTCCCCCCTTGAACAGTTGTATCTCAACATTGCCACTAAGATTATCGCTCCACTGGATATTTTGTTGAGTTCCCATCAGCCAACCTTCGCCGCCGTTGGGTGATATTACAGTAATTTGATTACTGATTATTGTAAAGTTTGTATCGGAGAAATCAAAAATACTCGGATCATCCACACTTGTTATTCTAATTGTGTAATCAATGCCCGGTTCTAGATCAGAAGGTATAATCCATTCTTTAGAACCGTCACTGGAGGTTGATGATGATATCATAGTTTGGAAAACACCACCTTTGAATAGTTGTATCTCAACATTGCCGGTTAAATTGTCAGTCCAGGAAATAATGTGAACTTTCAACCTGCCAGTTTTCACCACCGTTTGGTAATGCAACTGTTATTTGGTTATCGATTATTGTAAAGTTAGAATCTGAGAAATCAGAAATACCCGGGTCATTTACACTTGTTATTTTAACAGTGTAATCAGTACCTGATTCAAGATCAAATGGCGTGTTCCAATGCTTGGAGCCGTCACTAGCTGTTGAAGTTGATATAACCGAATTGAATGAACCTCCTTTATAAAGTTCAATCAATACATTCTCTGTTAAATTGTCTGCCCAGGTTATAATATTTGTGGTTCCTGCGCGCCAACTCTCACCTCCATTTGGTGAACTTACTGTGATATTCCCATTAAATATCGTAAAATCAGCATCTGACAAGTCAAATAACGATGTATCATCAACACTTGTCACCTTTACTTTATAATCTGAACCATCTACAGTACTGGCAGGAATATCCCAGTTGAAAGAACCATTACTTGTTGCTGAACTTATTATATCTGAATCAAAAACTCCGTCTTTATAAAGTTCTATCTTCACATTGCCAGTTATATTATCAAACCAAGCAATGTTGTATATATTACCTGCCTGCCAAGCCTCGGCACCATTGGGTGAAGTTACAGTTATTTCATTGGAAAGTGTAAATTCGGCATCGGAAAAATCAAAGACATTACCATTAAAAATGCTGGAGATCCTGATTTTGTAATCAGATCCGGACACAAGGGAAGTAGAAATATTCCAGTTGTAAAAACCATCACTTGTAGTTGAACTGGTAACGAATGAATGAAATACCCCACCTTTGAATAACTGAATCTCAACATTTCCTGTTAAATTATCTGTCCAATTAATAACCTGGGAACTACCTACAAACCAATTCTCACTACCGTTAGGTGATGTTACTGTTACCTGGTTGCCGATGATACTAAAATCAGCATCCGAGATATCAAAAATACCCGGGTCTTCTATACTTGTTATTTTAATACTATAGTCCATACCTGATTCAAGAGTAAATGGAATATCCCAAGTTTTCAACCCATCGCTAGTGGTTGAGCTTGATATCACAGAATGTAATAACCCGCCCTTATATAGTTCGATCGAAACATTACCGGTGATATTATCATCCCAGGTAAGAACCTGTTCACTTCCTGCCTGCCAGTTTTCACTACCATTGGGTGATGTTACTATTATCACACTTGAAAGTGTAAAGTCAGCATCAGAGAAATCAAAGATATCATTATCGGTAATGCTTAAGATTTTAATTTTATAATCGGATCCTTGATCGAGAGCAGAAGAAATACTCCACAAGTATAAACCGTCACTTTCTGTAGAACTCTTAATTTGTGAATGATAAATCCCACTTTTGAATAATTGTATCTTAACATTACCAATCAAATTATCAGTCCAGGTAATATTTTGAATGCTTCCAATAAGCCAATCTTCTCCACCGTTAGGCGATGTTAAAGTTACCTGGTTACCGATTATAGTAAAATTAGTATCTGAGAAATCAAAAATACCTGAGTTATCCACACTTGTAATCTTTACTGAGAAGTCAGAACCTGATTCAAGCGTAAATGGTATACTCCAATTTCTTCTACCGTCACTGTCAGTTGAACCTATTATTAGCGAATGAAATAAACCACTCTTATAAAGCTCAATTAAAACGTTCTCAGTTATGTTGTCTGTCCAGGTTATAAGCTGTGTAGTACCTGCCTGCCAGGATTCACCACCGTTAGGGGATGAAATAGTAATATCGCTTGCAAATATTGTAAAGTCATTATTAGAAAAGTCAAAAACATTGCTGCTATCTACACTTGATATTTTAATTTTATAGTCAGAACCCGGTGGAGTGCCCAATGGGATAGTCCAGAATTTGGAGCCATCACTAAAGGTAGAGGCAAATAATTCAGAGTTAAAAACACCTCCTTTGTAAAGATCAATCTTTACATCCTCTGTAATGTTATCAGACCAAGTAATTGTTTGTTCAACTCCTGTTTGCCAGTTTTCACCACCATTGGGTGATGTTATTATTATTACACTTGAAAGTGTAAAATCTGCATCAGAGAAATCAAAGATATTATTATCGGCAACACTTAAGATTTTAATTTTATAATCAGATCCTTGATCGAGAGCAGAAGAAATATTCCACAAGTATGAACCGTCACTTTCGGTAGAATTTTTAATTTGTGAATGAAAAATATCACTTTTGAATAGTTGTATCTCAACATTATCAACAAAATTATCAGTCCAGGTAATATTTTGAACGCTTTCTATAGCCCAATCTTCACCACCGTTAGGCAATGTTACTGTTATCTCGTTATCGATTATAGTAAAATTAGTATCTGAGAAATCAAAAATACCTGGATTATCCACACTTGTTATTTTAACTGAATAGTCAGAACCTGATTCAAGTGCAAATGATATGTTCCAGTTCCTTCTGCCGTCACTGTCAGTAGAGCTTTCTATTATAGAATGAAATAAACCACCCTTATAGAGCTCAATCAAAACATTTTCAGTTATATTATCTGTCCAGATTATAGGCTGTAAAGTACCTGCCTGCCAGGATTCACCACCGTTAGGGGTTGAGATAGTAATAACGCTAGGAAATATTGTAAAATCTGCATCAGAAAAGTCAAAAATATTGCTACTATCTACACTGGTTAACTTTATCTTATAGTCTGAACCAGGTGCAGTGCCTACTGGAATTGTCCAAAATTTGGATCCATCACTAAAGGTTGATGCGAACAATTCAGAATCAAAAACACCTCCTTTGTAAAGATCTATCTTTACATCCTCTGTAATGTTGTCAGACCAGGTAATTGTTTGTTCAAGCCCTGTTTGCCAGCTTTCGCCACCGTTAGGTGAGGTTATATTAATAATAGATTGTGCAAATACATTAAATGAACATAAGAGAATTATGAATAGATAGGTTTGATATTTTTTCATTTGAGAACCTTCTTAAAATAATTATTCCAGCTGCCGCATAATTCAGATTAAGAATTATGATTCTTCGATTTTACAAATATCGTGCTAAAACTCATCAACATTTTTGGCTCATAGAATCTGCTTGGGATGGTTATTAAATAGACTCCATTTTAAAATCATTGCATCTGTCCGGGTAAATATAATGGTGCTCATCAAACCACCTTTTTTTCAATTTTATTACTTTTGAGGTTATATTCGACACTTTTAAACATCATCTTACCTGGCACTGCTGGTACATTCCAGGTTTAACGATTATCCCTTGTTTTGATTCTGTAATTAAATACTTCACTTGAAAGATTTAATTGCTAAAAATTCAAATTTTTATCTGTTATGTTGTTTTTACGCACTAACTAAAATTGAAACTTCATTTCCCGGGTTATCGTATATTTTTAGTGATATAAATCTAATTGTGGGGATACAATAATTAATTGCCGGCATTCGAATTATGGAGATTCATAAATTTTCTCACAGCAAAATTTATGATGAAGTTATTATTTTATTTTAATCAGAAAAGGGATAATTAAGATTATTTTTTATTTGCCGAGAAGATAGTTTGATTAATTGTTGATTTAATATATAAAAATAGATATACTACTTATATTTTATTTTAGGACTATGAATAAACGAATCCTTCTCATATTCGCTCCATTATTGCTACTATCAACCAACTACGCTCAACTAAATCCTGGTGCAAGACAGATATCCTTATCTAACTCAGATGTAGCATTGAGCAATGATGTGTTTTCAATTTTTAATAATCCGGCAGGATTATCCCAGCTTAACTGGCGCGAAATTGGTGTCTATTATTCTCCAGCACCATTTGGTTTATCGGAATTGTCCAACGGATATGCTGCATACTTAGAGCCGTTTGATTTCGGATCTATTGCTATTGGTGGAATGACTTACGGATTCGAGTTGTACCGAGAATCCAAAATTGTACTTGGATATTCCTACAAGTATGAAAAAAAATTCTTTATTGGAATAGCTATTAATTATCACACATTTTCGATTCAAAATTACGGGAGCACAAGTTCATTTTATTTAAATTTTGGAGGATTAGCTTATATAACAAAACAGATCAGATGGGGCTTTGCCATCTCAAATTTAAATAGGGCAAGCATCTCCGATGATGATGATCAATTACCTATGGTATTTACAACAGGATTCAGTTATGATTTAATAAATACTCTTAGCATTAACCTGGCAGTTGAAAAAGACATAAGGTACAAACCCTCCGTACAATTCGGAATTGAATATGACATCATTAGGTATCTTTCACTAAGATTCGGTTTCCAAAACGAACCTTCCCGTTATACTGCCGGAATCGGAATTAATTATTCGATGATAGGCTTAGATTATGCGCTATTCACCCATCAGGAACTTGGTTTAACACATCAAGCCGGAATAATTATTAGTTTTGGTAGAAATAACTCTCGAAATGATGAAATCAGAAGATATCTTCAAATAGATTAGTGTTAAAGGAAAAATAATTAATTGAAAACTTCCTATAAGATTTTCATAATACTCATTTTATTTCCGATATACTTTTCAGTTGCTCAAACTGATTCTTTATATCTAAAAGCAGAGGAAGTACTGGAAAATATTTTGCAGGAACCAACCAAAGAAGTAGATAATTCAAATCTTTATGAGCTTTTAGAACAACTAATACAAAACCCTGTTAATATTAATCGATCCGAAATTGCTGATCTACAGCAAATTCCCGAAATGGACTTTAAATCTGCAAAATTGATAGTTGATTATAGAAAAAAGTATGGCGATTTTTTCTCTGTTGAAGAATTACATGCCGTTCGAGGATTAAATAAAGATTTGATAAAGCAAATTGTTCCATTCGTAACTGTCGGAAAACCTACCGATGTTGTGCAGCCGGAAATCAAAGATGAAAGCACAATCGAACTATTACTTTCAAAAACAAAATTTAAACTTCGCAGCAGAGTATCCAATGATTTGCAAACGAGGAATGGATTTATTGAGAATAAGTTTACAGGAACAAAGCCAAAAATTTATAACAGGTTATTACTTCAATATGATTCTCACTTTCAAATCGGTTTTCTTGCAGAGAAAGACGCCGGTGAATCGGCATTTGATGAATTTAAATCCCTTCATTTCGCTGTACGCGATTTAGGTCCTCTTTACAGATTTATTATAGGCGACTATATTGCTGAATTTGGACAAGGCTTGGTATTATGGAGTCCTTATGGCTTTCTAAAAGGTGCCGATGCGATTTATCCAGTTAAAAAGAAAGACCGTGTATTTAAGCCATACACAAGTGCCACTGAAACAAGTTTCTTAAGGGGCGTTGCTGCAACGGTTAAGGTAAACGATTTTCTTATATCAGGATTTTTTTCAAAAAACAATTTTGATGCAAGCATAGATTCCGTAACAGGAAACATATTGTCCACTCCCGAAACTGGATTTCACAGAACTCAAAGTGAAATTAGAAAGAAAAATGCTGCTGAAGAAAAACTTTGGGGTGCAAGAATTGATTACCAGTATGGTGGTTTTTTAAAATCAGGATTACTTTATTATCAGTCAAAGTATTCAAATAATTTTTTGCCATCAAAGATATTTGATATAAAAGGAAGAGAATTTAATTATACATCATTCTATTATGATTTGTTTTTCAACAACGTAAATATATTTGGTGAGATAGCTTACAACGGTACATCAGTTGCATCAATAAACTCCTTACAATTCTTTATCGGAAGAAATTTCTCTCTAATAACTTCCGTCAGAAGTTATCCGAGAAACTATGTAAGCTTTCACGGTTTCGCTTTTGGTGAAAGATCCGGAGTGCCGACAAATGAGTTTGGAATTTATACAGGAATAAAATGGCGAACTCCCATCGGTGTACTTAATTTTTATTATGATCAGTTTAGATTTCCATTTGCAACATTCTCTAATCCCCAGCCCAGCAATGGTGATGAATCATTACTTTATTTTGTAAGCAAACCTTTTAACAAGCTTGAAACCAGAATCCGCTATAAATATGAGAACAAAGATATTAATAGTATTATTGATAATAAAAAACAGTTAGTAAAGAGATTAAGACAATTAATAAGATTTGAACTAATCTACTACCCGACAAGAAAATTAAGACTAAAGGGTAGATTTGAATATAATGATTATAGGGTTGCACAGTTAAATGAGCAGGAGAACGGCTATTTATTCTTTCAGGATGTACGGTTCTCACCAACACAAAATTTTAACCTATATGCCAGAATAATCTTTTTTAGAACCGATTCATTTAACTCTGCTATTTATGAATATGAAAATGACCTGACAGGTGTATTAACAAATCTGGCTTTATTTGGAGAAGGTGTAAGATGGTATCTTATACTTAGATATACTCCGTTATACTTCCTTACATTATCGGCAAAGTATTCGGAAACATTTAAACCTAAAGAAAAATCACTTAGTTCCGGCATCAACAAAATTAATGGGAATTTAGACAACCGCTTCTCTTTTCAAATTGATGTGAGACTGTGATAAAGTTTAACACGTTTTTCTTTGATTTAGTATTAATAAAAATTAAGTGTTTCATTGCAGCCCACGTCTGCTAAATTAATTGTTAACATATTAGCAAGAACGAAATAGTATAAATTACGAGTATTAATCATCGCTATAGCTATTAGAATAACTCATCCCCCTTTAATTCCCCCTTCTCTTTAAGAGAAGGGGGTTAGGGGGTTGAGTTCACTGATTTAGTAAAATATTCAACTTAATATTAAATAATGAACATATACTCAAACATAAAAATGTTTTGGACAGAAGTTTTGCAGCCAAATAATATAGGATGATTTTTCATTTCAATTTACTATATTTGTACTTAATTTTTATTTTACTATTTACTGATTGAAACCTGGACTAAATAGAAGCTAGATTTATGCAAAGCGTTAAAATAGATTTCCTTTCAAAATATAACCAACTGGTAAACTCAGCTATTACACTGGCTGCAGAATTTCCTGATGAATTATGTAATTTTTTAGCTGAAGAGTATGAATTTGAGGCAATTATACTTACAAAAGTTAGGGAAGACGGACTTGAAATTTTGGGAAAATCATATAATTCCAGAAAATCGTACTCTAAAAATGCAATCATTAAATGTAACGGCTGTTTAAATTATGTAAAGGAATCCACTGAAACCCGTTTTATCACTAATGCCGATTGCGAAGTCACTGCCTCGGAAGTTGTAATGAATGAAGGATGTTTATACATCAACATTTCCGATAGCGAAAGAGTGATGCTAAAAATTGCTGAAAAAAATGAATTCGTTCAGAATGAAATCGATAATATTATTGTAATTGGAAATTCACTTAGAAACCTGTTACGAATATGGATGAGTAAAAAAGGAAGTCTGAGTAATTCACTCGGAGATATCGTTTCATCAATTTCACACGAGCTGCGTACACCAACAAATAGTATTGTGGGTTTCGCATCATTATTAAACGAAGAGAATTTATCAGCCTCACAAAGAGAATACGTTGATACTCTAAAAGAAAATGCTTACGATCTGCTTTCTATCATCAACGACCTGATTGAAATTGCAAAGTTAGATAATGGTCAGAGTAAATCAGTTCTTTCTGTTGTAAAGGTTTCACAATTTATTAAGGATATAATCAAGCTGGTTGAGGAAAAGGTTGATAAAAGCCGAATTGATTTTATTGTGAATATTGATGATGATTTACCCGAGTCATTGAATCTTGATGCTCCTAAGCTAAGATATATTTTGTTAAATATTATTAATAATGCTGTTCGTCTAACAGATCAGGGGAAAGTAACGGTGTCGGCATTTTCTACAGAGCAAAATAAACTTACATTCCGTATAACCGATACTAGCTCCGGTATCCCTTCAGATAAAATCGGGAATATCTTTACACCATTCTCTCTAAGCGATTTTGTAGTTAACAAAATTGGCAATACAACCGGATTGAGTTTAACATTAGTAAAAAGATATGTGGATTATTTGAATGGTGAAATTGATATAACGAGCACTTTAGGAAAAGGAACGTCATATTATTTTTCTATTCCGGTTAAGGAGATTACACAAATAGAAGAACAAATAAGCACACTTCCTAAATCATCAAAAACAAATAAAGTTTTGATAATTGAAGATGATTATGCTACTTCCAAGCTATTAAGTAATTATTTGCAAAAGTGGGGATACGAACCTACCATTGTTAATTCTGCTAAGCAGACATTAGAAATAATTGAAAAAGATATTTTCCTTGCGATACTGATGGATATTGTTTTACCTGATTCAAATGGATTAGAGCTACTTCAAAAATTAAGACAAATCCCCAATACAAAACGAACACCTGTTATTATTTGCTCTGTAGAAGCCGAACAGCAAAAAGCATTTTTATTAGGTGCTGTTGAATATTTTGTAAAGCCAATCAATTACAAATACCTTGTTGAAGTCTTAACCCATTATAAATTGCGTAAAGATTCTAATGTTCTTATTGTTGATGATGATATACCAACATTAAAACTTCTGAAAGAGTCGATTCAGCAAGCGGGATTTAACCCTATTGCAGAATCACGTTCACCTAATGTTATGGGTTTAATTGAGAATATAGATCTGGACTTAGCAATTATTGATTTGGATATGCCGGAAATTGATGGTTTCGAAATGATTAAATTAATTAAATCCGATAAAAAGTTTGCAAAACTTCCAATAATAATCTATACCGGAAAGGAAAATATTGAAGAAGACTTACAAAAAATTGATGGGATGTTTGAAGACTTGTTACTAAAAAACAGTACAAATATCGAAGATCTTCAAGATGTAATTGCATCAATGATAGACAGATACGATGAACCTTCAACTCCGGAAGAAATAAAAGAAAAACCGGATACTATTAAAATACTGCTTGTAGAAGATTATAAACATTCTCAGATTATTGTAACAAGATTATTGAAGAAGAATAATTTCGAATCAATAGTGGTAGTTGAGAATGGTCAGGAGGCACTGGATCAGGTTAAGGAACAAAAATACGATTTGATACTAATGGATATGCAGATGCCTGTTATGAACGGATTTGAAGCAACACAAAAAATCAGGCAGCTTGAGGACTATAAGAATACACCAATTATTGCATTAACAGCTTTTGCAATGAAGGGAGACAGGGAAAAATGCCTGGAGGCAGGTGCTACAGATTATATTCCCAAACCAATTGACAGTCAGGAATTTATTCAGAAAGTGAAGTATTATACAGAAAAAAAAATAGCCTTAAGTAATTAATTATTTCCTTCAAGTATTGTCTCATTCTCAGTTATACTTCTCAATTTTAATATCCAATATATTATTTTTAAGATTCATTATTGTATAATATTGTGGTAATCTAAATTTTATTAATTTATGAAAGAAGTTACACCAAAAGTAAGATTCGCTCCAAGTCCCACCGGATATCTTCACATAGGTGGTTTGAGAACTGCCCTGTATAATTATTTATTTGCTTGCAATAAAAAAGGTAAAATAATTTTAAGAATCGAAGACACGGACAGAAAAAGATTTGTCGAAGGTGCGACAGAAAAATTAATTGATACACTGAAATGGGCAGGATTCGAGTTTGATGAAGGTCCGCACGTTGATGGAAAATCGGGATCATACCTGCAATCAGAACGGTTAAATATTTATAATGATCATATAAATAAATTAATTGAATCCGGTAAAGCTTATTACTGTTTTTGTACAAAGGAAAGACTTACGGTTTTACGAGCGGAACAGCAAAAACAAAAACTTTCCCAGGCAAAATACGATAAACATTGCCTGCATCTTTCAAAAAATGTAATTGAAAAAAAACTTAAATCCGGTATACCGAAAGTTGTACGCTTAAATGTAGAACCGGATAAAACAATTATTTTTGATGATGTCATAAAAGAAAGAGTTGAATTCGAAAGTAATAATGTAGATGACCAGGTTTTAATTAAAAGTGACGGTTTTCCGACTTATCATTTAGCAAATGTTGTAGATGATCATCTAATGGGTGTTACCCACGTTATCAGGGGTGAAGAATGGCTATCATCAACACCAAAACATATTTTACTTTATGATTACTTCGGCTGGGAAAAGCCGGTTTTTGCTCACCTCCCTCTTCTTTTAAACCCTGATAAATCTAAACTAAGTAAAAGGCAGGGTGATGTGGCGGTGGAAGATTATCGTAATAAAGGTTATTTGAAAGAGGCACTGATAAATTTTGTTGCATTGCTTGGATGGAACACAGGCGACGATAGGGAATTTTTTACTATGGATGAGTTGATTCAGAACTTCAATTTAAAACGTGTTCATAAATCTGGTGCTGTATTTAATATTGAAAAATTAAATTGGTTAAACGCTGAGCATCTTCGCAAAAAACCGAATAAGGAAGTTCTTCAAATGTTAAAAGATGAATTGTCCTGCTCCGAATATAAAGATAAAAACTTTGATGATGATTATTTGCTTTTGATAATAGAAGCAATGAAACCGCGGGTAACTTTTGTAAAAGAATTCATAAGCAATTGCCCTTATTTTTACAAGCCTCCAAATAAATACGATGAAAATGTTGTAAGGAAGAAATGGAAAGAGGACACACCTGAACATTTAACAAAATTTTTAGAAAATATTGCGTTACTTAATAATCCATCAAAGGATGATTTTGAAAATGCCTTATCTCAAACTGCAGAAGAATTGAAAATTGGAAATGGTGAATTGATTCATCCAATCAGACTTGCAGTATCCGGTATGGGTACGGGCCCCGGTGTATATGATCTGCAATATATTGTAGGTAAAGAAGAAACAATTAATAGAATTAACCGGGCACTTGAAGTGATAAAAGTACCCAACACTAATTTAAGTAACTGAAGTTACGCAAAATCGTAAAACTGCATGTCATGCTCGCGAAAGCGGGCATCCACTATGCAAAAATAAACGAAAAAATGGATTCCCACTTTCGTGGGAATGACAAATCGGGATCTTTTTTCTGTTATAGGTGTTTTTGCGTAACTTCAGTAAGTAATTGAAACATTATGGAAGAAAAATCTAATAATTTAAAATCTGTATCAAAACCTTCCAATTTTATTAAGGAAATAATTGAGGAAGACCTTAGAACAAATAAATATAATGGGCGCGTACATACACGCTTCCCTCCTGAACCAAATGGTTATTTGCATATTGGGCATGCAAAATCTATCTGTTTAAATTTTGGTCTGGCTGAAGAATACAATGGACTTTGTAATATTAGATTTGATGATACTAACCCAACCAAAGAAGAAGCCGAATATGTTGATTCAATAAAGGAAGACATAAAATGGCTTGGGTTTGATTGGGGTGATCGCGAATATTATGCTTCAGATTATTTTGAAGAGCTTTATGAATATGCAATAAAATTAATTAAAAAGGGAAAAGCTTATGTAGATGCTCTCAGTGCGGATGAAACAAGTAAATACAGGGGCACACCAACTGAACCTGGAAAAGAAAGCCCCTACAGGAATCGTACAACAGAGGAAAATTTAGATCTTTTTGAAAAAATGAGAGCAGGAGAATACAAGGATGGCGAACTTGTTTTAAGAGCGAAGATTGATATGTCATCGCCAAATATGAATCTCAGGGATCCAATAATGTATAGGATCAGGCACGAATCTCACCATCGTACTGGAAATAAATGGTGTATCTATCCCACATATGATTGGGCTCACGGTCAATCCGATTCAATTGAAGGCATAACCCATTCTATATGCACACTTGAATTCGAAAATCATCGTCCCCTCTATAATTGGTTTATTGAAGAACTTGAAATCTTTCATTCTCAGCAAATTGAATTTGCAAGGTTCAATTTAAGTTATACTGTTATGAGTAAACGTAAGCTGCTGGAATTAGTTGAAGGTAAATATGTAAACGGTTGGGATGATCCGAGAATGCCTACATTATCAGGAATGCGGAGAAGAGGATATACTCCAAAATCAATCAGAAATATTTCTGAAAAGAAAGGTGTTGCGAAAAGAGATGCTGTAATTGATATTGCATCGTTTGAACACATTATTAGAGAGGAGTTAAATAAAAGCACAAAGCGAGTACTGGTTGTACTTCAACCCTTAAAAGTTATAATAGATAACTATCCTGATGACAAAATTGACGAACTTGATGCCATCAACAACCCGGAAGATCCATCAATGGGTAAAAGAAAACTTCCCTTTTCAAAGATAATTTATATCGATAAAGATGATTTTCGTGAAGAACCACCTAAAAAATTCTATCGGCTGGCTCCGGGAAAAGAAGTACGTTTGAGGTATGCTTATATAATTAAGTGTGAAGAAGTGATTAAAGACCCAACTACCGGAGAGATAATTGAACTACATTGCTCGTACGATAAGAATACAAAAAGTGGTTCGGGTTCAAGTTCAAAGAAAGTAAAAGGTACGATTCATTGGGTTTCTGCCCAACATTCTATTGATGCAGAAGTTAGATTGTATGATAGATTATTTTCTGTTACCAATCCGGCAGGTGATAAAGAAAATGATTTTAAGGATTTTATAAACCCTAACTCTCTTCAGGTTATTCATAATTGTAAATTAGAACCCTCTTTAAAAGAGTTAAAAACTATCGACAGATTTCAGTTTGAGAGATTAGGTTATTTTTGTTTGGATTCTGTGGATTCGAAGCCAAACAAATTAGTATTCAATAGAATAGTTTCATTGAGGGATAGCTGGGCTAAAATCGAAAAGGCGAGTAAAACACATTAGAATAATCTAACAGACTCACCTAATGATTTATATATCCTCATTAACTGCAAAAGATGAATTACTCCACTTCTATCAGCATTGTTAACAATATTTTTTGCATTTGGAAATTTTTTAGTCTTTCCATTACATCTCCCTAATTCATCTGCCAATTTCAAAACAACCTTACCATTGTCATATATTTCATAATTACCTTCAAAGCCAATAAACGTTCTCATAGAATGTTTTCCTCAATTATAAATTTTATTAAATAAGTGATATATCATCGATGTAAGCATCAACCAGATCCGATAAATCAAGATCGTCGATATGATAATCTTCCAAGAAATGATCCATTTCTATTTCACTTTCATATAGTGCTTCGCAATCCGTTGATTCGAGATTCATATATGAAAATATATCATCATAAAATGAATCTTTGATTTGTTTATTGTATCTGCTTTTTTTCATAATGCCTCTTTATTCAAAAATATTGCTTTAATATTTTTTTGAATAATCCAACATCTGTGCCAGAGGCAGATACTTTCTAGAATAACTTTATTAGGTCATTATTGAATATTCTTACTCCAATATCCGGAGGTAGCCTATCGCCTCATTGCAGTAATTTGATTTATTATGAAACACATCTAATGTTAAATAATTTATACATAACGTCTTAAAGCAAGATGCAATGTACTTAATTGAGATTGATTACTGCAGATAAGTTTTTTAAATTGATGCGCCTTAATTATTATATTTATTCTATAAGAAAATTTTTCAATACAAGAAGTTTTTTTTACTTCTGCCGAAGTGGTCCCGCCTTGGCGTGATAAACTCCATTGTTAGATTTGCCGGCAGGCAGGCGCACTAAGATTATGTATACTGTTTATGCTATAAAAAGCAAAACTCGAAATTATATCTATGTTGGTTTAACGAGTAATCTTAATGAAAGACTACATAGACACAACAGTGGTTATGAAAAGACAACCAGAGCTTACGCTCCTTTTAATCTGATTTTTTTCGAAAATTTTCTGTCAAGAGTTGAAGCGAGAGCCAAAGAAAAATACTTGAAATCTGGTGTTGGAAAAGAGTTCTTAAAAAAAATCAAATAATGCCGAAGTGGCGAAATTGGTAGACGCGCCAGACTCAAAATCTGGTCTGGTTTATTCCAGGTGCCGGTTCGAGTCCGGCCTTCGGTACATTGCAAGCCCTCTTAATTGAGGGTTTTTTTTTAGTAGTACTATGTTTTATCTTTAAACAATGAATCTCAATAAAATATCATTTAATTTGAAAATTAATTTTTCATCTGTCCTTATTATAGTTGTTCTAAGCAGCCTTCTTGGTTTAACAACTAATTATCTTAATTACCAGGGGATTCCATTAATCAAATCGGAAAGAGTACTTAATTGGGCTACAGATTCATCCGAGATAAAGAATACTGAAGAAATTATCGAGGATAATAATAAAACAAATTCTGAAGCTAAATTTGATGAAGCAGCAGCAATTACATTAAAACAAGCTTATGCTCTTTACAATAAAAATGTTCTGTTTGTTGATGCCCGTGATTATGTCGAGTATGAGATCGGTCATATTAAAGGTGCAATTTCACTTCCCTATTATGAATTTGATGAATATAAATCAGTCCTTCAATCAATTTCTAAAAACACGCCGCTAGTGACATATTGTGATGGAAGAGATTGTGATCTAAGTATTATGCTTGGCGATAAACTGTTCGAGTTGGGTTATAAACAAGTTTATATTTTCTTTGACGGTTGGATTGATTGGCAGGATAATAATTATCCGGTTGAATCAGACGAGTAATTGAATAGCAATGCAATGAACAAATTATTTATTAATAATTATCTTCTTTTACTAATTAGAATATTTTTAGCATTCATATTTATCTATGCCGGAATTGAAAAGATCTCCAATCCTTCTGCCTTTTCTGATGCAGTAAATAATTACAAATTACTGCCACTGCACTTTGTTAATATATTTGCAATTATTCTACCGTGGACTGAGCTTGTAGCAGGAATACTGTTGCTGTTTGGAATATTGGTAAAAGAAAATTCTTTTATTATTTCAAGTTTAATTATAATATTTATGATTGCAATCGGAATTAGTCTCATACGCGGTTTGAATATCGATTGCGGATGTTTCGGAACCAGTGCCGGATCAAAGATAGGGTTATTAAAATTAGGTGAGAATTTATTCCTGGTAGTTTTAGGTTTTATTCTAATGAAATATGATTCACGATTTTTGAGTATTTCATCATCATAGAAAAATATAACCATTAAGAGACACATAATTGATGTTACCACCAGCAAGGTTATCAGTAACACCGAAGCTAAAGCATAACCGGGGGTACACAAAATTATCTTTTTTAAGCAATTTGACATTTATCCATTTTAAAAAGTTGTTAATTACTTATGAAGATAAATTATTAGGGTGTTAAGCGAATCAGTATTAATACTGATTTTTTTTATTCGTATTAATGCGTATATGTGGATTGTGCAAATAATTAAAAGGGTTGGGATATCCGAAGTTTCTCAAAGCGAAGTGATGATTTTGTGCCTGCAGGTGGTAATCCACGGAGCACTTCGCCAAATGGGTAGTAATCCTGTGCTCCAACTACATCTGTGTTTTCATCTAAAGTTATTCTTATTTGGCTACGGCTTGGCCCTTCGCCAAGACGAGTACTGCCAAGGTGGTTTTTTAGGTAGTAATAACGTTTGTTCTTACTAAGTTTAAAACGGAGTTTTGTGTTATAGCATTTCTCATTTAATCTTGCAGGGTTGTGCTTATTACCAATACCAGGAATTATTTAGAATATTCACCGCTAATAGTCAACGGCTTTAAGTACCTGTTTAACAATTTTGGGATGAAGAGTTTTGCCTTTATGAAAGGGGATGATTATTCTTCTTTCTTCTTTTGCATAAATACGATGACTGCCTTTAGTTCTTAATAGCTTATATCTACTTTTTAACAACATCTTCCCGGCTTATGCTGCAGTTAGGCGTGGAGATTTAGGCAAGTGAAACCTCGTAACTTGTAGTAATTATTTCCTTTGTTTGCAATTCTTTTTTTTCTTCTTCATTTAACGTTTCTACATATAATTCAATTGCTTCTTTTATATTTTTCATTACTTCATCAAAGGTTTCACCCTGCGTATGACAACCCTCTAATTCAGGGCAATAAGCATAATATCCGTTTATATCCTTTTCCACTATTACATTTAATCTTCGTAACATGATTCACCTCATTTTTTATTCTTAAAATATTAAAAAAAAGATAAAATATCACTACACTAATTAAAATGATATTTAATTTAAATGGTTTTGCTCTGTTTTCAAGTTCAGGTTGATTTCTTGTTTGCATAAAATCTTCAGTAGATTTATCGAGACTACCGGATAATGAGTCCCATCCACCTTTTTTTGTAAAGATAATTATATCCTCATCAATTTTTTTAATGAATACTTCTTTACCTCTTAATTTATATTTTGGTGGAAGTAAAATATTTTGTCCGTTATTCTAATAGTTTCTATAATAATATTCCTTTACTGTTTTCTACTAATATACAAATTTTACAAAAAAATACAATTTAACAATTTGTCTTGCAAAACTCATAATGGTAATAAAATGTTGTAATTATACGGACTCCGCCCATAATACTTATCTGCCAACGGATCCGCGCTTAGCCATCTGCCAGTACCAAAAGCCCATTTCATTCTGCACATAGACGGATTCCCACTCAACATCAATCCTGCCCATTAACCCGTTGCTAAAAATGTTTGTCATTTTCAGTCGTCCGGTGTTGTTGTCATAAACAAGCAGTTCACGTCCTGTATGGTCTCTTAAGTAGTACTCGTTTGTTGTGCCTGCCTTTTTATTTATCCTGTTTCCCCCGTCATTGTAGTTGTAATAAAAGTCAGCCACCTAGTGTCATTTGTAAAGGAAGGTTTCGGTGGTCATAATTTGTGATTGTAATATTTTTTAATCCGTCACTTGTCATATTTCCGGGGTAATCGTATGTAAAGCTTTTACCTTGTCCGCCAATTGTTACCCTGGTTAATTTATTAGTTTCCGGTTCATGGTAAAAATAATGAATTGTAATAGAATTCCTAAAATCAAAAATTACTGGTCTTTGTTCGGAAATGATTTGTTACTCTTGTAAAAGCACAGGTAACTGTCCCGGGCTACTGAATTTCAATCCTTTATGCTTTCCATTGTATCTCTTAACACACCTAATGATCTCTGACTGAGAATATCAATTTTTATTAATCCTAACTCTTCGATTGAATACATGTCGGGTTGTGTAATAATTAATCCTAACCCTTTGTTCTTTGCATATTCAAGAGCTACGTAATCCGTTATTTTTGTTGGTGTTATTACCAAGCCACCGGGATGAATACTTAAATGACGGGGAAATCCTGCTATTTGGGAGGCAATATTAACTATGGATTTCCATGGTTCTCTTTCAAAATTGAGATCTTTGGATTCAGGAAACAGTTTTGAAAGGTTTGGTAAATTTTTGGCATTCGTCCAGGGAATTTTTCTGCTGAGTCTTGATATTTCTTCATTTGTAAAACCAAAAGCTTTAGCTACTTCGCGGAAGGCAGACCTGGCTCTGAATGTTATTGTTGTTGAAATCATCGCCACATTTTCATAGCCGTATTTCTCAAATATATACTTTACAATTTCATCTCTTTCTTTCCACGAAAAATCAATATCAAAATCCGGTGGTGAGCTTCTTGCTTTATTTAAAAATCTTTCAAAGTAAAGATTGTGTTTAATGGGATCAACCTGAGTTAGCCCTAAACAATATGCAGTTATACTGTTTGCTGCCGAACCACGTCCGATTATCATCATACCTCTTCTGTTCGCCTCCCGCACAATATCCCAAACAATTAAAAAATAGTTTGAAAAATTCATCTCTCGTATAACTGAAAGTTCGTATTCCAATCTCCCCTTTTCCTTTTCTGTAATTGATTTATATCTTTTATGCAATCCTTCAAACGATTCTTTCCATAATAGCGAATCTGCTGTATCTTTATTATCCAATTTATATATAGGAAATTTATATTCATTTAGATTGAGTTCTACATTACAATTATTAGAGATAAACTCCGTTGAATCCAAAGCTTCCGGTAATTGCTTCCACTCACTCTCAATCTCCTTAGGATTTTTAAAATAGAATTCTACATCAACAATATCTTCTTCTTCTAAATTATCTATACTGGTATTCAAACGAATAGCTGATACTGTTTTATGCAGTTCGTAATCTTCCTGGTTAAGAAAATAAACAGGATTTGCAGCAACAAGTCTGAGCTTATTAGATTTAGCATATTCATACCTGTTTCTATTATTTTTCTTTTCTTTTACTGTAGTAATCAAATGCATAAAAAAATCATTTTTAGGATGAACTTCTTTTGCCAGGTAAATAAACGGAGAAATGATAAATAAATTAGTTTGTTGTTTTTTTATTATTTCAATTAATGAAAACTCTTCATTGAGCTTTCTTGCAGTAATTATTTTACAGATATCACGGTAACCGCTGTAATTTTTTGCTAACAGTATTGTGTAATTGTTATTATCTTTTGTATCTGTAATTACAGTGCCGAGAATGGGTTTTATTTTTTTCTCTTTCGCATGCTTTACGAACTGAACAATACCATGCATTGCATTAGTATCAGTAATAGCCAAAGATGATAATTTATATTCTGATGCTTTATTAATTAATACTTCGGGAGATATTGTTCCTTTTAAGAATGTATAATAACTATGAACTTGGAGAGGGGTCATATTATTATTACCATTAAGGTTTTAATTATGAAGAGAGCTAATAAATTCAAGTATTAAATTACCGAATACAAAAGGATATCATTATGCTTTAATCGCTTTATTCGAAATATCTTTTCGATAGTAAATATTATCGAAATGAATTTTAGCCATAGCATAATATGCCAGCTTTTTAGCAGCCGAAAGATCATTGTCTTGACTTACAGATGTAACTCCCAATACACGTCCGCCGTTTGTTACAACCTTTCCGGCAATATTTTTTGTACCTGCATGAAAAACAATTACGTTTTGAGGAATATTCTCTAAACCATTAATTTCATATCCTACCTGGTAAGATTCAGGATAACCTTTTGAAGCGGAAACTACACATACTGCACAACCTGTTTCATAACTAATCGCATCTTTATCAAGATTACCATCCGATGCAGAGTAAAGCAGTTTGAGAAAATCGCCTTTTAATAAAGGCAGTACAGCTTGAGTTTCAGGATCACCAAACCGACAGTTAAACTCAATTACCTTTGGACCTTCATCAGTTAATATTAATCCAACGTACAGACAGCCAATAAACTTTCGTCCTTCGGTACCTAATGCCCGAAGTGTAGGCTCAATTATTTTAGCAGAAACATACTCTAAAACTTCATCTGTAACCATAGTTGCAGGTGCATAAGCTCCCATACCCCCTGTGTTTTTCCCGGTATCATTTTCCCCTATTCTCTTATAATCCTGAGATGGCGGTAAACATACAAAGTTTATTCCATCGGTAATTGCAAAAACTGATGCCTCCTCCCCGGTTAAAAATTCTTCTATTAATATTTTTTCTCCGGATATACCGAATATTTTATCAATAAAAAAAGAATGCAACGCTTCCCGGGCTTCCACTGAATTATTACAAATTACAACACCTTTTCCGGCTGCCAATCCATTTGCTTTTATAACGCAGGGATATTTTTTTTGTTTTATGTAATCTATTGCACGCTGGTACATAGAAGTATTGAATTCTATATAATTAGCGGTTGGAACACCAACGGATTTCATGATATACTTTGCAAATGTTTTTTGAGCTTCTATTTCAGCAGCTTTAGCATCCGGACCAAAAACTAAAATATTATTCTTTCTGAGAACATCACCCAATCCATCAACTAATGGTTGCTCAGGTCCAATTACAACCAGATCAATTTTTGTTTCTTTACAAAATTCTACGATGATAGAGTGATTCTTCACATCTAAATTTATATTCTCACCAAATTGCGCAGTCCCCGGGTTACCCGGAATAATGTATAATTTTTCCAGTAAATCACTTTCGCTAATTTTAAGTGCAAGTGCATGTTCCCGCCCACCGGAACCAATTAACAAAACATTCATCGAACATCAGCCTTTATTAAGAATTGAAATTCCTTTGTTAATTTTTCGGTAAGATAATCGCGTCTGAACTTAAACAGATTTTCATCATCCGCAATTGGAAATTTTGAAGATTTATAATGTGAATAAACCTTCAATATTGTTTTTTTTATCTCAGCAATATCATTTGGTTTACAAATATACGATGCCGGATATTCCTGAATTACTATTTTTGCAGCACCTTCGGGTACACAGGCAATTATAGGTTTTTTAGCTCCCATGTATTCATAAATTTTTCCGGGAAGAATCGCATCAATATTCTTTCGTTTACCAACCATCATCCACAATACGTCTGAACTTAATAGTATTGAAACCGCATCTTTGTGATCGACATAGCCATGATCAAAAACAAATTCCTGAAGGTTTAATTTTCTAACCAACCGCTGGTTTTCTTTTCTTAAAAATCCAACAAAATGCAGCTCAATATTCTTTGCAATTTCAGGATGTTCAATACTTATTTCTTTAAAAGCTTTTAAAAAATATTTAGGAGTATTGTAAACCATAAATATTCCGGAGTAAGTTAAAATCATCCTGTTGTTATGTTTGGGAATCATCTTGGCTTTTTCAAAATCTTCCGGATCAAATCCATGAGTAATTATAACAACATCATTAAGCGTTAAGAACTTGTGTTGATTAATTATTTTCTCTTTAATTTTTCTGTTGGTTACAATTATTCTATCGGCTGCTTTTAAAACATTATATTCCATTTTTTTATGAAGCAAGCGATGAATGGGAGTTGGATAAAACGAAAAGTAGCTATCGTACCATAAATCTCTGTAATCAACTATCAGAGGAATATTATGTTTCTTTTTAATCTGGCTGAAAACATGCATAGCAGAAAACGGAGGACCAGTTACAAAGATTGCATCGAAATTTTCTTGTTTCAATAATTCTTCAGCTTTCAAGTATGCCATCTTTGACCATGAAATTTTATTATCAGGAATAAAAAACGTTTGGCTAAGTTTGTTATATATTTTTCTGAATATTTCCCTTGGAAGTTTTATAGTTCCGTATTTAGATAATCTTGAATTAGGGTCTCTTCCTTTTGTTCTGATTATACGGATACCTGTATTATGAAGGTCTTTGGTAAGAGAATCATCGTGAGCAAAATATCCAACTTCACCGGCAGTGATTACAGTTGGCTCCCAATTATAATTCTTCATGTACTTAATAAACTTTAGAGTACGCTGCACACCACTTAATCCCATAGGCGGGAAATAATACGCAATAACAAGAACTTTAAACATAAGATGCGAATATTCTATTTAATAAATAATTAATTGTAGTAATTTGGTGCCTCCTTAGTGATTATCACATCATGCGGATGACTTTCTTTCAGACCCGCCGAAGTGATTTTTATGAATTTTGTGTTATTACGAAGTTCATCAATATTTTTAGTACCACAGTAACCCATTGCAGCCCTTAAACCACCAAGAAGCTGATATATGGTATCTTTTAAAGGTCCTTTGTATGGAACTCTTCCTTCAATTCCTTCGGGAACTAATTTTGCAATATCATTTTCAACATCCTGAAAATATCTGTCCTTACTTCCTAACTGCATAGCTGTAATAGAACCCATACCTCTATATGATTTAAAACTTCTGCCCTCAAAAAGAATCATTTCTCCCGGACTTTCTTTTACCCCTGCAAATAATCCTCCTATCATAACAATATGTGCTCCTGAAGCAATGGCTTTGGGAACATCTCCTGTTTGCTTAATTCCTCCATCGGCAATGATCGGGATTCCCATTTTTTTCGTTGCACGATATACCTCTGAAACAGCTGTAATTTGTGGTATTCCCACTCCTGAAATAACTCTTGTAGTGCAAATTGAACCCGGTCCAATACCAACTTTTACAGCATCTATTTTACAATCTAACAAATCAACTGCTGCCTCATAAGTTCCTATATTGCCAGCAATTAACTGCTCATATTTAAATTTTTGCCTGGCAATTTTTATAGTTTTTATAACCCCGGATGAATGACCATGTGCTGTGTCAATAACAATAGTATCTGCACCAGCTTTCAATAAAACTTCAATTATGTCAATAGTATCCTTAGTGATTCCAACTGCTGCTCCAACTCTTAATCTTCCTAATTCATCTTTACAAGCATTAGGATAACTCTTTTTTTTCATTATATCTTTAAATGTAATTAGTCCTTTCAACATTCCTTTCCTATCCACTACGGGTAGTTTTTCAATTTTATACTTTTGAAGAATTTTTTCTGCTTTTTTTAATGTTGTACCCAACGGAGCTGTAATTAAATTATCTTTCGTCATAAGATGAGCTACTTTAAGCTTTTCATTGGGTTCAAATCGAAGATCCCTATTAGTAAGTATCCCAACTAATTTATGTGAAAGATCTATGATAGGAATACCGGAGACGCCATACTTTTTCATTAATTCGAATGCATCTTTTATAGTTTTATCCGGTGTGAGAGTAACAGGATTTTGAATCATACCACTTTCAGATCTTTTAACCCGTTCAACCTCCTCACGCTGACGGTCAATACTCATATTTTTATGCAGTATCCCAATTCCTCCTTCACGTGCTAAAGCAATTGCTAACTCAGATTCAGTAACAGTATCCATCGCAGCAGAAACAATAGGAATATTTAATTTAATCTCGCGCGTTAAATAAGTATTTAAATTTACATCTCGTGGTAAAACAGATGATTTGCCGGGTATTAAAAGTACATCGTCAAATGTAAGACCTTCTTGAATATTTTTGGTATTTATCATTTTTAAGAAATAATTATTCTTATTAAAATTTAATCGAATGCTTGAAATCCAGTTATCTTTTGTCCAACAATCAGAGTATGCATTTCGTGAGTTCCTTCATAGGTTTTTACTGATTCTAAGTTAGCAGCATGTCGCATTATCGGGTATTCATCTATTATACCGTTAGCACCTAAAATTTCTCTGGAAATATGAGCAATCTTCAAAGCTTTTTCGCAATTGTTTCTTTTTGCAAGTGAGACTTGATAGTGTTTAGCTGTATCTTTATCCATCATCCTGCCCAATTGAATATTCAATAATTGTGCTTTTGTTATTTCCGTAAGCATATAAACTAATTTGTTTTGAGTGAGTTGATAAGCTGCAATTGGTTTGCTGAATTGCTTCCTGGTTTTAGCATATTTCAATGCAGTATCATAACAATCCATCATTGCACCTACTACTCCCCATGCAATTCCATAGCGTGCTTGATTCAAACACAATAATGGATTTTTTATTCCCTCAGTTTTGGATAAAATGTTTTCCTGTGGAATAAACACGTCATCAAATATCAATTCTGATGTAACCGAAGCCCTGAGTGAATGTTTTCCTTTCATCTCCGGTGCAGTGAATCCTTTAAATTCCTTTTCTACTAAAAATCCCTTAATTACTCCATCCAATTTTGCCCACACTACAGCAACATCAGCAATCGAACCGTTTGTAATCCACATTTTTGCGCCGTTAAGTAAAAAGCCGCCATCCACCTTTTCAGCTTTTGTAATCATTCCAGAAGGATTTGAACCATAATCCGGCTCGGTCAAACCGAAGCAGCCAATGGCATTGCCGCTTGCTAATTGGGGCAGCCATTTGTTTTTTTGTTCTTCACTTCCAAAACTAAAAATAGGATACATAACCAGGGAGCTTTGAACAGAAACAAAACTTCTTATACCGCTATCCCCTCTCTCTAACTCCTGTGCTGCCAATCCATAAGATACATAATTTAAATTAGCACAACCATACTTTTCGGGGAATGTCGTCCCCAATAATCCCAGTTCTGCCATTTTAGGAACAAGTTGAATAGGGAACTTATCTTCACGGAAATGTTTTTCAATAATTGGGATTACTTCCTTCGAAACAAAATCGCGAACAGTATTTCTGATAAGCAATTCATCTTCAGTTAGAAGAGAATCAATATTGAAAAAATCGATGCCCTCGAACGATTTCATATATCTTATTTTTCAAATTTAGAAAGTTTAATTTATTAAATGGTAGTTTGATAATCAATTATTATACTTGATATCAATGATTTGTTTATAGTAAATACTGATTGTCAGTTAAAATTCACAATAAAGTAAAAATAAAATATATATCGAATGTACTTGCAAATTCATAAAATTAGTGAAAAATTGTGTATAATAAATTATGATATTTTCTATAAGAACATATCGCAAAATTATTTCATTATCTATACTCTCAGCTTACATTCTTGTTTCTGCGCTTTCACTTCTTCATTACCACCAGATAGACCTTAACAGACCTAATTCAATTTCAAATTCCAGGAATGATGCTTTAACAGGATTGGGCACGTTTGATGGTCAGAATTTTATTTGTACAATACAACAGAATTTTTCATTACTTCACAATACTTCCAAAATTCATATTACGGCTCATTCTCCCGATCTTCAATACTTTGACAGCATAACAACTATTGAAAAAGTAAGCTATCAATCCCTCCTTAAATTCAATAACATAAACTTACGAGCCCCTCCAATCTCCTCTTAATTCAATAATACTAATCTAAAGTAAACCGTCTTTTTTTGAATTTAGTTTAAGATTTAACTGGAGAAATATAGATGCGATTAAAATCATTTTTATTTTGGGGATTACTACTATTATTTTTTTCAATAAATATCATCCCGCAAGAAAAATATTTAGTTAAAGGGATAGTGCTGCATACAACCGACGATTCAGCTATACTTGGTGTTAATGTTTTAATAAAAGCACTAAAGATTGGTACAGCAACAGACAAGAACGGAAAGTTTATGTTTTCAGATATTAGAGCCGGTAAATACACTATACGATTTTCCTTTATTGGTCATCGGTCAGTTGAAAAAGAAGTAATTGTTCCTTCAAAAGAAGCTGAAAACTTATTAATTACGATGGAAGAATCAGTTGTCCATTTAGAAGATATAGTAGTTACCGGCAATCCATTTTTAAGCGATCCAAAAAATATTTCACAGAATTCAATTTCACTTTCAAATCTTGATCTTAAGATTAACCGAAGTTCTTCTGTGGCAGAAATGTTGAATTTTCAGCCAGGTATAGCAATGAGATCGAATGGAATTGCATCGAGCAGACCAGTAATACGGGGATTAAGCAACAACAGGGTTTTAATTTTAGAAGATGGTTTAAGAATGGGAGACCTTTCGAACTCTTCTTCTGATCATGCTGTTTCGGTTGATGGGAGCGGACCTGAGAAGATTGAAATTGTAAGAGGTCCTTCCTCCCTTTTATATGGAAGCAATGCAATAGGAGGGGTGGTTAATGTTATTTCCGGACTGATACCTTCAACAATACCTCAAGGACTTTTTGGAAGTACAATGCTAAGTGGTAGATCAGTAAATTCAGAATTTATGGGGAGAATTAAACTTGGGTATGGTATCGGAAGAATTTCCTTGCAGGGAGCATATTTCAATAGAGGCGCATCAGATTATAGAACACCCAACCATAGTAAGGTAGAAAATTCCGATTTTAAGAATAGCGGATTTAACTTCGGTGCTTCTTATATTCCCTACTGGGGTTTAATAGGTGTTGGAATAACTGGGTATAATTCTGTTTACGGAATTCCTTTTGATAATAATAGTGAGAATGAGGAGAGTCCTGTTTTTATTGACATTAAAAAAAGCGAATACAGGTTTTCTTTCGAAGTGGATTCAGTTAAATCTTTTATTAGTTCTATCAGTGCTAAAGGAGGATTCCAGGATTATAAGCATAGCGAAATTTCTAAATTAACCGGAGAAACAGGCACAAAATTCTCTTTGATAAGTCAGACTTTAGATATATCAATGAAACAAGGAAGAATAGATTTCTTACCCGGTTTGAAGGGAGTGTTTGGCATTTGGTTTTTAAATCAGAATTATGAAGTTGAAGGAGAGGAAGCCTTAACACCAAATGCAGATTACTTAAGTTTTGCTTCTTATATATTTGAACAACACCGTTTTGGAAATATAAATTTACAAGCAGGGATTAGATATGAGCAAAATAATATCTTCATACCATCAGCGGAAATAGCAGACTCATCTTTTGCTGAATCTGATAAGACTTTTCATTCCCTTTCCGGTTCTATTGGTGTTGTATATAGCTTTCTGGAAGGATTTTCTTTATTCTCCAATGTAGCAAATGCGTTTAGAGCCCCAACTGTTGAAGAACTTGCTTCTTATGGTTTTCACGCAGCAACAGGAAGCTTTGATATTGGGAATAAAAATCTTGGTATTGAAAATAATATTGGCTTTGACATTGGACTCAGACTAAATAGTCGAAGATACTCGATTGAAATTACAGGCTACTATAATTCTTTTGATAACTATATATTTAAACGTCCTACTTCATTGTTTTTCTCTGAAGATATAGGGGTAAATGATTCAACGGGCTTTAGAATTTTTAAATATACTCAGGTGGATGCAAATTTATTTGGAGCTGAATTAAAAGCCGTCTATGATTTTACTAATGGAATTTCAATTACTATTATATCAGATTTTGTACAAGGAAAGACTAAAGAAACAGAAGAGTATTTACCACAAATTCCTGCACTGCGATTATCAGTCGAG
>JADFPP010000084.1 GCA_022562275.1 Bacteroidota bacterium | reverse complement strand
ACCATTTAATAGTGAATTGCTTAATAAAAGATAATTTTAATATTGCTTGACTATCACCTTCAAAACCTTTTCCAGGTAAATGATTTATTTTAATCCATTCATGGCTGATAAACTGTTGGAGTAATTGTCCAAGCCCCAAAACAAATAAGGATTGGATCCCTAAAACACCTATAAATGTATAGTAAAATCCTTGTAAGGTTGGTGAAAAGTAAATTATTATAATTGGTGCTGTAACAGCAGAAGATATGAAAAGCCAAAACTTATTCGAAAAACCAAATAAAACAGCTTTGTCTTGTATAATATTATTAATAACTAAGAATGATTTTTTAATAATACTTTTAATTCTTTTATCCATTTAATATTGTATAAGCTTTATATAATTTCTTATAGAATGATATTGTATCTGTTATTGGATATAGTATTTCAGGATTAAATTCTCGATTTGGTTAAGATTTTAGCAAAGAATTATAGAGGATCTCATATTGTGCAATTGTATTTTGAATTGGGAATAAATTTTTTGGTTTAAAAAATAGTTCTGAATTGAGAAGCAAAGTAATGTGAGATATAATCTCATCTTCTGTTTTCGCAAGTAACCATTTATCCGATTTATTTGCTGCTCCAACATTATAAGAGACAATGTACATTCCGCTTGCCAATGCTTCAGCAAAAACATATCCGAATGATTCATATTTTGATGTATGCAGTAGAATTTTGCTTTGGCTCATATAGTTGATCACTAATGAGCGGTTTATCTCGCCGGTTAACTTAATATTTTCTTTTAAATTGTTTGATGCAATTATATTTTCTAAATTATCTTTCTCTTCACCGCTTCCTATTAGTAAAGCATTAATTTTAGGATGAGTTTCTTTAAGTCTTTTAATTGCCCTTACAAATTGCTCAAATCGCTTTACTGGTATTAATGATCCAACACCTAATATATCGATTATTCTTGTGTTGGCTGATATAACATGTTCATTATTATCTATACCCCATGGAATTGTAACATTTACATTTCTTCTAATAATATTCCCGAACAAGACGGCTTGATTTTTAGAAAGAGCGACTATTTTTAACTTATCCAGGTTAATGAATTTTAAGTACATGTTTGATTGACTTAATTCCTGCCCCATTAATGTATTGATGTGCGGCAAGTTATATTTCTCGCTTAATTTATTTCCAATTAAAGCGCATTCTCCAAGCCAGAATGAGTGGATCATAGAAACATTATTGTTTGTAATTATCTCTTTAAAATAATTGTAAACCTTTCTCCATGTAAAAAAACGCAACGGAAATTTAATATTTTTTCCGCCGCAACTATAAATATTTATTCCATTCCATTTATATTCAGATTTGGTGTAAGGATAATGAAGTGTGATAATAGAAAAAATAAAATCGTTACTTTGTTCTGAAATGTGCGAAACAAACTGCTGCAATGACGGAATGCAGTTGTCATCGGTTTCATCTTTTGGGAAACCAGGTGTGATAATTACAATATGTTTATTTTTTATCACTTTGTTATCCTAATCCATGGGAAAGGAGAATCCTTAAACCCGAAAATCTTTTTGAGATTGTTTTGTACAGCTTTCGGATCATATAAAATCTTATAGTTGAAATCTTTCAATTCATCAAAAGCATGATGATAATAATAATTTGCCATTTCGGGAAAGCCAGTTGAAATGTAGTAACGAGCTGTTCTTTCTTTCGCACCTGCTAATTCATTTTGATTGTAAATTGGACTGTCGAGGATGTGAATTTCACCTTTATCTGTTAGGAAATAGAATAACCTTTTAATCAGTTTGTCGAGATCATCAAAGTATTGGATAGAACTGTTCAAAGTGATAATATCATACGAGTGTTCCTCGAAGATGTTATCAAAGATATTTCCGCGAATAAAAAATATGTTTTTGAAATTGAATACACGTGCTGCTTGTTCAAGCTCAAATTTATTTACATCGAGCGCATAAATATCGATGGAACTCCTGTTTGCAATATTAGCAGAGAACCAACCGTTGCCGGATCCTACATCAAGTAAATTTAATTTATCATTATACTTTTGAATATAGTTAGTAAATCTTTGTAGCGATCGTTTGCGCAGTTTCCATTCTCTAAAGTGTGGACTACCAGGTGAGATAGATGGAAGCTTTGAAACTTCTAGATCGGAATAGATTCTTTTTTCTCTCTCTCTAACTTTTAAATAAAGATTTTCAAATTCTTTATCGATTCGGGAAACAATGTAAATCCCGTTTTCAAATCTGTATTTATTTAAATTTATCAATTTCTGCTTGTAAATAATTTGCTGATTGAACAGAGCTTAATTTTTACTTAGAGGAGTATAAAGCTGTTAGGATGATGTGATCCCCGATTTTATTAAATGGAAAGTAGCCGGATAACGATTCATCTAGTTCATTAAGGAGTTGTGTTAATCTCGGGAATTTCTTCTGAAATTTTTCCATTTGCGGGTTCGGACTGAATACAGCTAATCCTTCTAATTTGACCAAAATAAATTTATCTCCCAAAGCTTTCATAACGTTTTTTGAGCTGAAATAATGTGTGGTAAAATGAATACCCTCTATATGAGCCGGAGTACCACTGGTTTTCAGCCGCCGAAAAGCAAATTTAAATTTCCCTTTAAATATATTTACTAATTCCCATGGACAAATCGGAGGCATAATCACCAAACATACTTTCCCCTCCTCATTCAGTAAGGATGGAAAAAATTTTGTTGCTTCACTTAAATCGGCAAGGCAGTTTAGCCCGCCAAAATTCGAAAAGATAAAATCGAATTTGTTATTCTTAATTTTGTTTAGTTCAGTATATGAGCATTGCTCGAAAGATATTTTGTGTGCTAAGTTATAATCATTTACCTTCTTCCGAATCTGCTCTATCATACCGTCTGAAATATCAGTTGAATGAACTAAAATACCCTTTTGAGCAAAGTAGACTGCATCTGTTCCGGTACCGGAGTTCAGTTCAAGTAGTTTATCCCCCGGATTAAGAAATGACATTGCATGCTTTCTAACTTGCTTTCTCATCCAGATGAGAGTTTGATTCTCTTTTTCATAATCATCATAAATAATTGATTGACGAGTGAATGCCTTTATTACGGCACTGAATTGAAGATCATTCTGTTCCATATATAAAAATCAACCTGGTTTTTCTAGTCTCCTTAATTGCAGTGATCCGAGGAATGAAGTCGGAATATAATAAAATGTTAATAGTGCTGAGCGAAGCTTTCTTTTAGTAATAGTTGTTGGTTTCAGGAACAAATTTTTAATTGTGTTAATACCTTGTTTCTTCCTGTAAACTTTGTGAACATATCGATGCAGTTTTTTGTAGAACTGCGGTGTGTAAGTACTTCTGAACATTACAGCGAGATCGTCGGAGTCGGTCCAGTTGGCTTTAGTTTTAAGTTCATCCTTAACTTTTTCGTAGAACACTGTTCCGGGCAGCGGGTAAGAAACTGAAATACCAATGTCATCCGGCAAAAGCTCTAAAACCATATCAATAGTTTTTTGAATATCTTCTTTTCCCTCACCCAGATAACCGAACTGCAGGAAGAAAGCCGTTTTTATTCCTTTGCTTTTAAGCAGCTTTGTAGCACTGTGTATCTGTTCCACAGTAGTGCCTTTATCCATTGCATCCAAGATTTTTTGTGAACCTGATTCGGCACCCACCCATACTGTTTCTGCTCCTGATTCAGCAAGCGCATCAAGGGTATCTTCCTGCAAAAGCAGATCAACACGCGATTGAATTTTGTATGTAAATTTCAAATTTTTCTCTTTTACCAAATTCCGAAAACGCTTCACCCATCCTGGTTTTAATCCAAAGATATCATCACAAACCCAAAAGTGATCGACCGAATAATTGTTAATCAGTTGCATGATTTCTTCAACAACATTTTCAGGAGAACGTGTATTGTAGCGGTTTCCGTAAATTGGCTTTGCACACCAGTTACACTTGAATGGACATCCACGAGTTGTAGCAATATTGAGTGAAAAGAAACCATGATTTTCCAGCCAGATATCTTTATAAGAATTAATATCCACTAAATCCCAGGCGGGCATCGGAAGAGAATCAAGATCTTTTAAAATATCGCGTCTACCCGTATTTATTTTTTTCTGATTTGAGATATAAACCAATCCCTGTACATTCTGTAGTTCGCTATTTTCTTCTTCCAGATTGTTAATCAATTCACCTAAAGTAATTTCTGCTTCGCCAAGAATAACATAGTTGGCACCTTTGGATAAATACATATCGTAATGGTCTGTTGAATCAGAACTACTCACTATCACAGTGCAGCCGGCTTCTTTACCTAACTCTGTTAAGCGGAAAGCTGCTTCACGCATATTTGTAAGACACATTTTTGTAAGGTAGTTGAAACCATCATCAAAAATAACGAGGTACTTCGGCTTCTCTTCTTTTAATACAGGAACAATTTCATCGGGAGATTTTTTCAGGTTCGTATCGAAGAGCGATACTCCATATCCTTTCGTACGCAGGTAAGCTGCACCGTAAAGAGTTCCTAATGGTGGATACGGCTGTTTTGCTTTCCACTGCTTTGGATCGAACCTGTAGAAATAGGAATGTGTAAAAAGTATTTTACTCATCAGTCAAATTCGCTTAATGCGATATTATGTTTTAATTCAAGCTGCTCAAGTTTTTTTCTTAATGATTCTAAAACTCTTTTCTGAAAAAAATTAGGATGATGTTTTGAAATGTTTTTCCTTGTTTTAAATGCTAACCTAAATGTGTTCTCATCTAGTTCCCCGTAACGTTTTTCATCAAATCTAATAAACATCTTCATTATTTTGTCATCAACATAATCACCGAAACTGTTGTTTAATAATGATTCTACCACTTTTTGAAATATTTTCTTTTTAGAAGCAGGTAAATTGTTAACATCTCTTTTAGGGTAATTCGGAACATAGGTTTTTATCCATTGATTTGCTCCGTAAAACTCATTGTAAACATCGGCACCGTATATTGGAATAAGGGTTGCTAATTCAATAGCCGTATAAATATTTTTTTCTTCAATCTCTAATTCAGCAGTTGAAATAAAATAATTAATGCAGAAAAATTTGTACGAATTAAGCAGGAACATTTTTTTGAAAAATACAAGCAATATCCGTGTAATCCATAATCTGTTAGGCGCAGTAATTATAAAATAATCTATATCCGCTTTTTCATCCATATAACCTTTTGATATTGAACCGGAAAGAAACACACCCCGCACATAAGGGAAATGAGAAATAAATCTTGAATATAATTTAGCGGTTTTCATTTTTTTTATTGCACGCTTATTACCTTCAATTCTTTTGGGAATTAAATGACTGTTGTGATTTATAGAATAGAATTTATTATTGTTGTATACAATGCCTGAAGAAACAAGCACTTCAAGTTCTTCAAATACGGAGTGTTTAGTATCACCATTCGTATTTGAGCAAATATATATTTCTTCTTTTGTTAAAGGATAACTGAAAATATCATAATAAGCCAAAGTTCTAATAATACTTTTGGCAAGTGTGCCAATCTCACTGTTCTGAATATTTTTATGTGCTGATTTCAATATTTCACTTTGCTTAATCTAAATTGGGATTATAATATATAACTAAAAATATGTTAATACGATGCGATAAATAAAGGTGCTAAAATATAGTTAGCTTTTAGGATTAAAATCTGTAAATCCGGTTACTATAATTGTGTTTTATTAGGCGGGTTCCGACTATAATTTAGCCAACAATATTTAAAAAATTCTTTATTTCTATATTTTAAACATAACTTCTGCTGAAAGGCAGGTTACAAAAGGATGACATACCGGTAATTATTAGTTTGAGAAACATCTTACATTTTATTTGGAAACAATTGCTTCAACTTCGTCAACAGTTTTTGGAATCGGTTTTCCGAGAATACGATAACCATCTTCAGTTACTAATATATCATCTTCTATTCTTATTCCACCAAAATCACGGTAATCATCTACTCTGTCATAATTAATAAATTCGGGAAATTTATTATCACCCTTCCACTGATCGATAAGTACCTGAATAAAATAAATTCCCGGTTCAATTGTAAAAACATTTCCAGCACTTAATGATTTTGCCAATCTTAAATATGCCAATCCAAATTGATCACTCCTTGATACTTCATCATTATATCCAACAAAATCTTCACCAAGCCCTTCTAAGTCGTGAACATCAAGTCCCATCATATGACCTAAGCCATGCGGAAAAAAAAGAGCATGTGCACCTTGCTGAACTGCTTCATCAACACTACCATGCATTAAACCTAGATTAGATAAACCTTCTACTAAAGTTTTAGCTGCAAGTAAATGAAGGTCTTTATTCATCACCCCCGGCTTAACAGCACTTATTGCAGATGTTTCTGCATTTAAAACAATCTCGTAAATTTCTTTTTGTTTTTGTGTAAACTTTCCATTCGCAGGGATTGTCCGCGTTATATCGCTCGCATAATGCATATTAGTTTCGGCACCTGAATCGTTAACCACTAAACTTCCTTCCAAAATATCATTGCCATGAAAATGATTATGCAATATTTGTCCGTTAATGGAAACTATCGGTCTAAAGGATAATCCGGCTCCGAGTGATAATGCAATCCCTTCTATCATACCAGCAATTTTCTTTTCACTTAATCCGGGTTTTATCATCTTCATTGCTGCCGTATGCATTCTAAAGGCAATATCAACCGCTTTGTCTATTTCACCAATTTCTTCTTTAGATTTTATTGACCTCTGTGAAATTACAGCTTTAATAAGGTATGAAGAGGTATAATCATTTACTCTTTGGGTGTTTAGACCCAATAAGTTACTTGCAAGAAAAATATTTTCACTCCTGTACTGAGGAAGAAAATGAATCTTTCTTTGTGTTTTAATAAATTCAGATAAAACATCAAATAGTTTATCAAAGTTTTCATATTTATCTATGCCGCTTTTTTCGGCAATTTGTTTTAAGGTTGGCTGCGGTCCCATCCATACTTTATCATCCAGTGTGAATTCAGTGCCAAATAATGTTGTTGTATTCGAATCAACATCAATTAGAGCAGCAAGTCCAGGTCGATTTAGCCCAAAGTAATATAAAAAAGTGCTGTCCTGTCTGAAAGCATAAGTATTTCCTAAATAATTTGCAGGACTATCATTATTTCCAAGAAATAATAGTAATCCGGAATCGAACTTATATTTTAAATCTCTTCTTCTTTCAATATATGTTTGCTGGTCAAACATGTTATTTCCCTCCGGAGTATAATAGTTAATTTATTGTAAAGCCGATGTAAACAAAATAAATACTAACGTAACCACTCTGAAATTATATATTTATAATTCAGAATTCCATTATTGTTAAAAATATTTTTATTTATAATTATAAAATATAATCCATTCTTTGGCTTATCTTTTGAAGTGAATAATTGGTTAAGTGGATTCGAATCACTAATATCCACATTTAAAATTATTTCTTTTTAAATTATTACACATATTACAACCAATAAGCTGTAATTTTGTTCTATTTTGGATATATGAAGTACAAAAGCATAGCAATTTTATTTTCAATTTTAGTCTCTTTCTCAGGGTATTGTCAGGTAAAAGCCGGGGAAGAAATAAACGCATTTTCCAGGGCCTGGGTGTTCAGTTTGGAAGGGGGAGCAACGTTTGGTAATACAGATTATCAACGATCGAAGCCAGCCGCAGCAATTCGTGGTTCGATAGAATACTACTTTAAGAAAATTAACAATAATGTATTTGCTCTAAAATTAAACTTGGGTTTGCTTAATGTTTCCGGCGAAGATGATAGAGAATTTGTGGGTACAAAAGATGGTGTAATAAATATACCCTCCCCATTCGTAACAGATGTATACTCGATTGGTTTAGCTTTATCTTATTCTTATTCTTTTGAAGATAAGTACTTTCCTTATGTCCAGCTGGGAATTTCCACAATATGGTACGGTCCTAAAGATGAAAACGGAAATATATTAATAAATAATTCAAAGGGATTATATAAATCATCTACACCGGCTTATGAGGCTGGGTTTGGAATTAAGTATTTATTAACGGATATTATTAGTTTAAACATATCAGGAGGGATTCACCTTCCCGCAACTGATTATCTGGATGATATAACAGCAGGCTCTGGACTCGATTCATATTATACTATAATGTTTGGTGTTTCCGTTTCACCTTTCCTTCCAAGTGATGAAGACAAGGATGGAATCCTTGATGAGTTTGATGAATGCCCGCAAGATCCTGAAGACTTTGACGGTTTCCAGGACGAAGATGGGTGCCCCGATTATGATAATGATCAGGATGGTATACCGGATTTACAGGATGCTTGTCCGAATAGTGCTGAAGATTTTGATGGGTTTGCTGATTCTGATGGATGCCCTGATTTTGATAATGATCAGGATGGTATTCCTGATTCAACCGATGACTGCCCGAATCAGCCCGAAACCATTAATGGATTTGAAGATGAAGATGGCTGCCCGGATCAGGTTCAAATAGTTTCTGTAAATGAAATTATGATTTTTGGCAGAGATCTTTTCTATGATAATACTGCAACCATTAAACCAGAGGGTATTGGAAAATTGAACGAAGTATTGGAAATAATAGTAAGTGAACCCGACTCAAGGTGGCGAATTGAAGGTCATATGGACAGTCAGGGGGCAGAACAATACATAAGAAATATGTCTTCAGACCGTGCCGAAGCCGTACTCCGATTCTTTATCTTCAAGGGAATTTCGGGCAGTAGATTTACAATTTATGGAATGGGTGATGATTTTCCAATTGGTGATAATACAACCGCAGATGGCAGGCAAAAGAACAGGAGAGTTGAAATAATTAGAGAGTAAATTGTAAAAAATCGGCTAGTTCTGAACACATCCAGCAAGTATTTACAGATTATTATCTGTTTGTTGATGCTTGTGGAAAGATTTTTTTCACATCAAAAACCCTAATATTGTAAAATTAAATAATCAATTATTATTACAATTAGATTATATTTTACCAGTAATATTTACCTTTTTTATATAGAAAGTCCTAAAGACTCCTCAAAAGCGATATAACTCCTTTGGCACAAATATTTCGATGTTTGACGGTTAATACGATCACAATTTTAAATTAGTATTTAATGAATATTTCGTTTCATCGTTCAAAATCAATTTCACTTATACCAGGTAAGGAAATCCGGGTAAATATAGATTATCTGAAAAATACTGGCCAATCCGGGGTTTTTGATAAAAGAATAAGTCTTTCAGAGAAAAGACAATTAAAAGGAATGATTAAAACTTTTCTTGGAATGATTTACTTTGTTACGTTACTTTACTTTCTTTTTGTGTTGCTTTCATAACTCCCCCCTCCTAAAAGAATCCCCCTCTTTTTATTAATCCGAAATAACTCCAATTTCTCTTATAACTTTTGCTGGTACTCCGGCAACGATCGTATTTGATGGAACATCTTTCGTAACAACTGCGCCTGCGCCTACAATTGCATTTTCACCTACGGTTACACCACACATAATAGTAGATGATGAGCCAATTGATGCTCCTATTTTTACAAATGTCTTTTCTACTGCCCAATCTGCTTCTGTTTGCATACCTCCATCAGCATTAACAGAACGAGGATTCTTGTCGTTTATAAAAGTTACGTTGTGTCCGATAAAAACGTTATCCTCTATGTGAACGCCTTCGCAAATAAAAGTATGCGAGGATATTTTGCAGTTCTTTCCAATTGTTGCGTTCTTTTGAATTTCAACAAAAGAACCAATTTTGGTGTTATCATCTATTGAACATCCGTAAAGATTTACAAAATCAAATATCTTAACATCTTTACCGAGCTTAACATTGTTAATATTTTTCTTTTCCATATTTTATGCTAATATGCCAGAATTTAATTCAACAATTTCACCTTTATTTTTGATAGATATATCACTTGCTTCTAATATTCTTACCACTTCCAATCCATCTTTACCACTTGTAACAGGATTACGATTCTCTTGAATCGCACTAATACATTCGTTTGCTCCTAAAGCAAGGGCTTCGGTTTGGTTAATTTTTGGTGAAAACATATCTCCTATTCTGTATTGAACTAATGCCTGATGAATACTTTCAGTTGTATTAAATTCAACACCGCTATCGTAAACTTTTATCTTCTCAAAATTTTCCATATCATCATAAACAAGCATTTTTTTATCGCCGCCAACAATCATTCTTCTTATTTTAACTGGTGAGACCCAATTTACATGAAAATGAGCAAAAGTATTCTCATTAAAATGTATGCATAAATGTGCAAGATTTTCTTTTCCATTAAAATTTGCAATTCCATTGGCACTTACTGCAACAACTTTGTGGTTTGGAAGAATGTAGTTCATTATTGAGAGATCATGTGGAGCTAAATCCCAAACAGCATTTATATCTCTTTGAAACAAACCTAAATTTATTCTCTCCGAATCAAAATATAATATGTTACCAAGTTCACCGTTATCAACTAATTCTTTCATTTTTCGTACGGCACCATTGTAGATAAATGTATGATCTACAAAAATTCTAAGGTTTTTATTTTCGGCAAGCTCTATTAATTCTTCAGCCTGCGCTGATGTAGATGTGAAGGGTTTTTCTACCCAAATATGTTTGCCGTTTTCTAAAGCCTCTTTGGCAAATTTATAATGGGTATCAACAGGAGTTGCAATTACAATAAGATCTGCCTCACCATTCATTAAATCTTTACAATTATTTATTAGTTGAACGGAAGGGAATCTGTCTGCAATAAATTTTAATCTGTCATCTCTCTGATCACAGCCAATTACTTTTGTAACTTCACTTTGAGCAAGAAAATTTCTGACTAGATTTGGACCCCAATATCCGAGACCTAAGACGCCAACTATCATTAATAGCCTCCTTTTTTTTACCAATTAAATTACAACAATTAAGCCATAACAATTTAGCTATTAATGTAATTTTATTTTATTATTTAGCGCCCTTACCTGTTATTATTGCCGGTACGGTTTGAAGCATGATCTGTACATCAAACCAGGGGGACATATTGTTAATATAGTAAAGATCAAGCACTACACTTTCATGGAATGATACTGAACTTCTTCCCCATACTTGCCATACTCCCGTGCAACCGGGGATTACTTCTACACGGCGTTTCTGCCATTCATCGTAATTTTCGTATTCATATGGCAGGCATGGTCTAGGACCGACCAAACTCATGTCTCCCTTAATTACATTCAATAGCTGGGGTAGCTCATCTAAGGAAGTCTTACGGATAAATTTACCAATCCAGGTGATTCTGTCATTATTTATTACTTTTGTTCCACCGTTGGCATTTTCATCTTTCATAAAATCAAGCATTTGCTTTCTTCGTTCTTCGTCTTCCTGTTCCCCGTCTTTTAATTCTTTCATCGATCTAAACTTATAAATTTGAAATTCTTTCCCATTCTTTCCGATACGTGTTTGTGTAAAGAAAATTTTACCGGAGGATGAAAGTTTAATAGTAATGAGTATTAAAATTATTATCGGGGATAGAACAATAGCAACAAAAATAGAAGTTACAATATCAAATATTCTTTTTAATGATAAGGTAATTACATTATTATAATGTGAAGAAACATCAATTACCGGGATATCTGCATATTTTTCAGTCGCTACCTTTTCGCCTACAACATCGAATAATTCAGAAGTAATTCGAACCATAACATCCAGTTTTTTACATACATCAATTATCTCTAAAAGTTTATCATGGCTTTCATCATCAATTGCTACAATCAATTCATCAACATGGTATTTTTTGATTATGTTCTCTATTTCATTAAAGCGCCCAATTACTTTGGCATCGCTTACAACTTCCTCACCAATCTGTTTATCATCATCTACAAAGCCAACCACCTCTAAACCAATAGGGTTTTCATACATTAGTTTAGCCGCTAACAATTTACCTGATTTACCATCACCAAGTATTAGTATGTTTCTTCTAAAGCCTGAACTACTAAACATTAAATATAATCTTCTCATAAGTTCTGTACGGATGATATAGAGTGAAGGTAAGGCAACCAGGATAACTAAAAAAATTAGTAGCCTGGACTCTATAATTTGTGAAGATTCGATAATTATTGACGCTAAAACAATATTAAGTGCGCCATAGTAAAGTGCTTTAAGAATATGTGTAAGATGTGATGCCCTTGAAAGAACAATATTTAATCTATATAATCCATTATAATAGAAAATAACGATAAAAATTATGGAAACAAGAAAGAAACCTAGAATAAGTTCCTGAGCAACATTAATAAATTCAACAAATCCTAAACTTGGATCTTTTCTAAGCATATACATTGAAACAACAAACGAAGTGAAAAGAACAAAAATATCCAGAATGGCAAATATTAATTTATAAAGTGGAATTTTTTTCATAAATGTGTTTTAAAGCCCTCAAAACTTATTGAATATTAAGAATTACAGTGTAGTAATGAAAGCAGTAAAACTCTAATATTGTGCCACCATTAATGACGTAAAAAACTATAAAATCATATAATTATTGCACTTTTTATAGATGTATTGGTTTCAAAATGAGAAGTTGTTTTATAATCAGATTGTATTATGAGACAGCTTGAAAAGGTCAATGGAATTGTAAGAAATTCGGATTAAATAGTCTGCTGTAATTGGTTCTCCATTAAAGATAAAAATTGTTATATATTAATCGGCATTAACATTTGAGGCAGAGGTATAAGGTAAAGGATCCTCTACCCCAATTAAAGTAAAATTATTTTACAAAAAATGATTTAATTTTCTCAGCTATAAATTGAATTTGATCATCCATTAATTCTGGGAACATTGGCAAAGACAGACCACTTTCAGCAAGTTGCTCTGCCCTGGGAAAATCACCATTGCTATTACCAAGATATTCGAAACATTTCTGCTTATGAAGAGGGATTGGATAGTGTAATCCTGATGCGATTTCGTTTTCTCCCAAATGTTTTTGCAAGTTATCTCGTATTTCTTCTCTATTGTTAAATTTTTTATCATTAACCCGAATTACAAATAAGTGATAAACATGTTTTACATTTGGCATCTCTTTAGGTAATATCACTTCATCAATATCACCTAAAACCTCTCTATATTTTGCTGCAACTCTTCTTCTTCCGTTGGTCCACTCATTTAAATATTTTAGTTTCACACCCAATACAGCACCCTGAATTCCTTCCATTCTATAATTATGACCAAAAGAATGGTGATGATATTTTTCTGATTGTCCATGTTCGCGCAGCATTTTTATACTTTTAGCAAGGTCAGCATCGTTAGTTAAAACGGCACCACCTTCACCATAAGCTCCAAGATTTTTTCCCGGGTAGAAACTAAAAGAAGAAGCCTTTGATAGACCACCCACCATCATTCCATCGTACTCAGCCAAATGAGCCTGAGCAGCGTCTTCAACCAGATACAGACTATGTTTATTTGCGATTTCCTGCAGTTTTTTCATCTCGGCAGGATGACCATATAAGTGTACAGCTACAATTGCTTTGGTTTTGGGAGTAATGGCTGCTTCAACTTTTTCAGGATCTAAATTGTAACTGTCTGGATCGCAATCAACAAATACAGGTGTAGCGCCACATAATGTAATCCCCCACGCTGAAGCGATAAATGTATTATCCGGAATAATGACCTCGTCTCCAGCCTTTATGCCCAGTGACCACAGTACAAGATGATTACCATCTGTACCGGAACTTGTTCCGATGCAATGTTTTGTATCGTGTGCTTGAGCAAAATCCTTTTCAAAATTTGAAACAGATTCACCAAGAATAAAAGCAGTATTATCGATTACTTTCTGAATTGCTGAGTCTACCTCTGCTTTAATTGACTTGTATTGTATTTTAAGATCTAAAAAAGGTACCTGCATATGTTAATCTCCCAAAAATAGATTGTAAAACTATCCATCTACTGGATATATGTTGGTTAAATAAGATTTAAAAGATTTATCGAAACCTAACAACAACTATGCTAAAATATTATAAGTAAATAAATATGAATGACAAAATTAATATGCTATTAAATAAACTATTGAACTTTTTTATCAATACAGCGTCTTAACTCCTTGCATAATCCTCAGTCTTTGTTGTTTTTACATAATAAAAGTGAAATTTTAAGATGGTTAAAGAGAGAATTGTTTTATTTTTCTAAAATTGAACATAAGAAATAAAATTTTCAAAAATTATTGGCTCTATTCTAAATGCCGTGTGATTTAAATATATTGTAACTTAGAAATCATTTCTTGATTAAGTTGAGATTTAAAAGTTCTTTTTACAGGACATCTATACGTTCTTGTTGAAAAATTCTCAATGAA
>JADFPP010000083.1 GCA_022562275.1 Bacteroidota bacterium | reverse complement strand
AAATATTGGATTTTGGATTGGCGAAAACATCAAGTGAACAAAGTATTACAAAAATTGGTGTGACTGTTGGTACAGTTTCCTATATGTCACCCGAACAGACTAAAGGGGAAGAAATTGATCAACGCACCGATATATGGTCTTTGGGAGTGGTGTTTTATGAAATACTTACGGGGCAATTACCGTTCAGGGGAGAATATGAGCAAGCGGTTATCTACTCAATCTTAAACGAAGACCCAAAGTCAATTAGGGAACTTCGGGAGGATACACCCTCACGATTAACTTACATTGTTGAAAAGACATTGCAAAAAAATCCTGTAAACCGTTATCAAACTACAAAAGACTTAATAGAGAAATTAAAAACAGTCGATAAATCAGGATCCTCTATCCAGGAAAAAATGGTCACTCATACTGTCGCCGTAATGCCATTTACTAATATGAGTAATGATAAAGAGCAGGAGTACTTCTGCGATGGTATGGCAGAGGATATCATTAACGATCTAACACATTTGGAAGGTTTGCACGTTGTTGCACGAACTTCAAGTTTTGCCTTCAAAGATAAGAATCTGGACATTCGTGAAATTGGTATGAAATTAGGCGTACATTCCATTGTAGAAGGAAGCGTAAGAAAAGCAGGAAATCGTTTGCGCATCACAGCCCAGCTAATAAATGTAGCAGACGGTTATCATCTGTGGTCAGAGCGTTATGATCGGGAATTGGAAGACGTGTTTGCTATTCAGGATGAAATCGCAAAGAACATAGTCCAGGCCTTAGAGATAAAACTAAGCAAAAAAGAAAAACGTGTTTTAGGAAAGGTTAAAACCCAGGACGTTCAAGCATATGATTTCTATATACGCGGACGGGCATATTTTCATCAATCACATCAAGACAAGACTCGCGTCGCAATACAAATGTTTAAAAGGGCAATTGAAAAGGATAATAACTATGCATTAGCATACGCAGGCTTGGCAGATGGCTATTCACAACTTTATATGTATTACGATAAAAAAGATGAACACTTAGAGCAAGCACTTGTTGCAAGTCAAAAGGCCCTTGAGTTGGACCTAGAACTGGCTGAAGCTCATTCTTCGCGCGGTCTTGCACTGGCACAGAATAATCAATTTGAGGAAGCCATAAAGGAGTTTGAAGCAGCTATTCAATTAAATCCGAAACTTTTTGAAGCATACTACCAGTATGGTCGGACTTGCAGAGCGCAGGGAAAACATGATCAAGCTGCCAAACTATTCGAAAAGGCGACCCGGGTTCAGCCGGATGACTACGAAGCTGCGCTCTTTCTTGTCAGTGCTTATAGTGATATCAATCTGGAAACTGAATCGAAGAAAGCGAACCAACAAGCACTCGATGTTGTCAGAAAACATCTTGATTTGAACCCTGATGATGCTCGTGCTCTATACCTTGGCGCCGGGGCTCTTATCAAAGCAGACGAACCCGAAGAGGCATTGCAGTGGGTGGAAAAGGCGGTTTCAATCGATCCACATGAAACGGCAGTACTGTATAATGCTGCTTGTATATATTCATTGTTAGGAAAGTTAGAAAAAGCGCTGGATTATTTTGAAAAAACAATTGAAGCAGGTTACTCATCTAGGGAATGGATTGATAACGATTCGGATCTTGATCCGATTCGTAACCATCCCCGGTTTCAAAAAGCTTTGAAGAAACTGGATTAAACTGTCTCTCCTTCAATACACCATTCGAATAAATAACCATACACCCGATTTTCTTCCTTTAAACCCCTTGATAAAAAAGTTTAATTTTAAGTCAAATTCAATGTATTGTTTTATCTGCTGCTGTTAAAAAATTCAGGCAAAAGATTTGCTTTGAGAAAGTATATCTCTTGGAAACACTATGAAAACTTTTATACAATCTATTATTATCACGACTTCAATATTAATCACTTCATTCGCACAACCATCCGCATCATTTAATTTTACAACAGCAATTCCAATGGGAGATTTTAAAAACTATAATGGCAATGTGGGATTTGGCGGAAACATGGAATTTTTCTTCTTCTCACCATCGGAAAGAACACCTTACGGACTTGGGATAAATTTAAGTTATGTTTCTTATGGAATTCAGTTCTTTATCAACCCTTATTCCGATGAATTGGGTGTGAGTCTTAACAAGGCAAACAATTTTGCAAGCGTACATATTCTTTTTCAAATTGCACCTCATACCGGAATTATAAGACCATACATCGAAACACTATTTGGCGGCAGTTATATTTTTTCTTTAACGGAAGTGGGTTATGATTATTATTCTCCGGCAACACTTTGGATTGATGACTGGGCATGGAGTTACGGTGGAGGAGTTGGATTAAAATTGTTCGCAACCGGAAATCCATTGTTCGATTCCGGTTCTACTTATATAGATTTTAAAGTACGATATCTTTTAAGTACCGAAGTAACTTACCTCGATAGAAATTCTGTTGAATACTACGGCGATGAGGTTTACTACTCATTATTAAAATCAAAAGCAGATATGCTTTTAGTTTCTATCGGATTTTTCTTCTTTTTTTGAATATAAATCCTCCTAATTTGAATAATTCCCTCCCATCATTATAAATTTCTTCATTACAATAATTTGTTCTTTATTTGTAACAAATAAACAAAACACTTCGTCTATAAAACAGATGTTACAATCATCAAAATTTGATTACTTGATTGAGCAGCATAAGAATAAGATCTTTAATTATTCGTTGTACATGGTGCATAACCGGATGGATGCTGAAGATATTACACAGGAAGTAATGATACGCATCTGGCAGAATATTAATAAATTTAATTTCCTGGCTGCGCGTGCATGGATAATGCGAACCACACATAACCTGTGTATTGATTATCTTCGCCGCAATAGAAATCAGTATAAAAGAGAAATTTCAATTGATGATAATTTATCTGAACGAATTGAAGATAAAAGAAACGCTGTAATGCCGGATGAAGTACTAAACCAAAGTTTGTTAGATAAAAATATTAAACACGCTGTGGAAAATTTACAAGAGAGATTAAAAAGCCCGTTTGTACTTTACGAGTTACAGGGATTTAAGTATAAAGAAATTAGTAAAATTTTGGATGTACCTTTAAACACGGTTAAGGTAAATCTTTTAAGAGCAAGAAAACAATTACAAAAAGATTTGAAAATATATGCAAAAGAATATCTCAAATAAAATTGATGAAAAGCTGCTGGATAAAATTATAGCAGTTGCGTACAGCGATGCGGGATTGTATGACAGAATTATTGTATGGGTGAAATCAAAGAACAATCCGGAAATTAAAGGACTGCTGGATGAATACAAATTAACAGCTTCTTCAGTTCATTCGCTTGATGAAAAGAAGTTGCCCGAAGTAAATCTAAAAAGTGTTTATCATAAAATAGGACAAAGAGAAAAATCCGAGCCGGCTATTCCATTCATCCCTTCATTCATTCATTCATTTAACTTTTCAAAGCCACTAGTATCATCTGCAGCCATTGGATTAATTATCATTGCAATTGTTTCTGTTTCACTTTTTTATACTCCGCCGCCGGAACAGAAATATACAAAAGCAGAAATTGAACTTGCACAACAGCAGCTTGGCGAATCACTTGCAATTGTTAATAAGGTTTTTCATCAGACAAGCATAAAAATTGATGAGGAAGTAATAACCCGGTATGTAAGTAAACCGTTAAATAAAGGTTTAAATTTAATAAACGATTATCTCATAGGAGGATAAAATGAACAAAATAAAAATTATTATTGCAGCAATTGCTTTTCTATCTATTAACGTATTATCTCAATCAACTGATATAACGAAGGAACCCGGTTATGTTGATTTTGGGGATTTTACTTCTATCGAAAACACAACAAACATCACTGAGATTATTTTAGATGAAGATTTACTCTCAGTTCTCGCTTCAATGTCCGATGAGAGCGATCCAAATATTATGTCAATATTAAACGGTATAAAGCTGGTTAAAGCAAACGTTTATGAAATTAGTGACGATAACAAGGATCTTTTAAGGAAAAGAATAAATGAGATAGATTCCAAACTTACTAATTCTAACTGGAAGAGAATTGTAAAAACAAGAAGCAAAGACGAAATGGCAAATGTATATATAAAGTTAAATAACGATAAAAAAATTGTTGGTCTTGCCGTTACAAACTTTGAAAAAGATGGTGAAGCTGCTTTTGTAAATATTGTCGGTAATATTGATCTCGCAACGATCGGGAAACTTGGGAAAAAGTTTGGTATTTCACAACTGGAAGGTATGAAAAAAAATAATGATGGTGATTCAGATGAAAAACAATAAATTATTGTTAATAATTTCAATCATATTCATTTTGCTCTCCTTTGCTGGTTGTGTAGGAATTACAGATGAGTTTGGTGAACTCCGGAATAAAATTATTGAGAGATTCGGAGATAATTATGAATCCGAGTTTCAGATCTCTTTTGGCTCTGTTGAAATAACAATCTCAAGCTGGTTTATAGATTTCGCTGCAGATGAAGATAAAGTTGATGAAATGATAAGAGAAATTGATAATGTACAAATTGGTGTTTATCAGAAAATTAAAAACTCCGGTGCAAGCCCGACATATAAATCACTAATTTCTATTGAAAATGAGATGAAAAGTAACGGGTGGAAACCGATTGTTCGCTCTGTAGATAATGGAGAATTAAACGCAGTTTTTATAAGATCGAACCCCGAGGAAATTTTGAACAGAATATATGTGATCAGTTATAGTAATGAAGAACTTGTCTTGATTGAAGTGGAGGGAGATCTTAAAAAAGTAATCTCCTACGCTATTGAAAAAAAAGAGTTCGATATAAAAATATAAAAGCTTTTGTTTATTCCGCACTAACATATCCTTAGTGAACCTTAGTGCTCTTGGTTTCTTAGTGGTGAAAAAGGTTGCTTACCACTTAGCTCATGAAGGTAACACTAAGAAACCATTATAATACCAGCATCTTTTTTCTTGCATTTAATCCGGTGATTTAACAATTTTATGCAATAAATATGTTTTGTCATTACTATGAAAGGGGATAACAATGGCACGTAAGAAAAACGATCCCACAAAAGAGAATTATTGCCATTTTAACCGAAAGCAAAAATGCAGCTAACAGAAAAAGAATTATTAATATTACAAGACACAGATTTTCTTCTTACAAAAGCAACTGTACTTGAAAAAATTAATACGCTGCTTAGACAAACACGGGAAGAATTAAAAGGGTGTGTTGAAAACTCAAACTTCTCTTTTCCTGACGGAACAGACCTCTTAAATGGGAAGATATCCAAAGGAGAAAACTACAAGAATCTTCCTTATATGGTTCTTGATTATCCTGCGCTCTTTACAACTAAAACAGTGTTTGCATACAGAACAATGTTTTGGTGGGGAAATTTCTTTAGTGCCACATTGCACTTAGAGGGAATTGCATTAAACTATTATAGAAATTCCATTACAATAAATTTAAATAAATTATTAGAGAAGGACGTTTACATCGGAGTCGGTGATACACCCTGGCAGTATCACTATGAAAAAGATAACTATATTCCGTTAACTGAAAATCATAAATATTTTATAAACAACTGCAAATTCCTTAAGTTGAGTAAAAAACTTGAGTTGAAAAAGTGGAATGACGTTCCGGAATTTTCAACAAACTTTTTTGAACTTATTTTACCAGTTTTAAAACTTCGTAAATAGTTAGATAGATTAAAGAAGCGTCGGATAAAACTGTCAATGCTATGTACCATTCTCCCGTTTTGGTCACAAACATTTACTCTGTCGCATTGATGATTATATTTACGAATGATTACAACAAATTTTAAATAACAAGTAAACATACTTATTACTATGAAAACATCTGATCTTTTTATTAAAGCATTGGAGAATGAAGGTGTAGAATATATCTTCGGAATACCCGGAGAAGAAAACCTTGATTTTCTTGAATCGCTAAGAACATCTAAAATTAAACTCATACTTACCCGTCATGAGCAAGGTGCGGGTTTTATGGCTGCAACCTATGGCAGGTTAACCGGTAAGCCCGGGGTGTGCCTTGCAACATTAGGACCGGGAGCTACAAATTTTGTTACACCTGCTGCTTATGCACAACTTGGCGCCATGCCAATGATGATGATAACCGGGCAAAAACCTATTAAGAAAAGTAAGCAGGGAAGATTTCAGATTGTAGATATTGTTGACCTAATGCGCTCGATCACAAAGTTCACACGACAGATAGTGAACGGAAATAACATTCCTTCTGTTGTACGGGAAGCTTTCCGCACAGCTATGGAAGAGCGTCCCGGTGCGGTGCATATAGAACTTCCGGAAGATATTGCTACTGAAGAAACCGAGGAAAAATTGTTCGAGGTAGTTGGTTATCGCAGACCCGATGCTGATGAACAAGTATGCAGGGAAGCAGCCAAAATGATTGAGGAAGCGAAGATGCCGCTACTTTTGATTGGTGCCGGTGCAAACCGTAAACGTACTAGTAAAGTGCTCGGCGCTTTTATTGATAAAACAGGAATACCGTTTTTCAATACGCAATTAGGTAAAGGTGTCGTTGACGAAAGACATGCTAACTTTCTGGGAACGGCTGCATTATCAGATAGTGATTTTATACATTGCGCTATAGACAGGGCAGATCTAATTATTAATATTGGTCATGATGTAATTGAGAAGCCCCCATTTTTTATGGTCAAGGGTGGCAGAACTGTTATACATGTAAATTTCTTCCCGGCACAAGTAGATGATGTTTATTTTCCACACCTTAATGTGGTTGGCGATATTGCTACTTCGGTAAAACACATTGCAAATCACGTTTCCGATACAAGTAATTGGGATCTGTCTTATTTCGGACGAATTAAAAATGAGGTTGATACTCATTTGTCAAAATATGCCAAGGACAATCGCTTCCCGGTACTGCCGCAAAGAATAGTTAATATCATTCGTGATATTTTACCTGAGGATGGAATTGTTACACTTGACAACGGAATTTATAAAATATGGTTTGCCCGTAACTACAAATGTTACCAGCCCAATACACTTCTACTTGATAACGCTTTGGCTACAATGGGTGCGGGTCTTCCTTCTGCAATAGCTGCAAAGTTAATCAATCCCAATAAAAAAGTAATTTCCGTTTGCGGTGACGGCGGCTTTATGATGAACTCTCAGGAATTAGAAACTGCTGTTCGTCTCGGTTTGAATTTAGTTGTGATAATACTAAATGACAACGCATATGGAATGATAAAATGGAAACAGGAAGGAATGGGCTTTGATAATTTTGGGTTAGATTATAAAAATCCGGATTTTGTAAAGTATGCTGAAAGTTACGGAGCTTTCGGACACCGCCCGGATAGCTGTGAAGATTTCTGTGAGGTGTTAGAGAAGTGTTTAAATGAAGATGGTGTTCACGTAATTGAACTTGCAGTTGATTATTCTTTGAACCATTCTATATTAAATGTGTTGTTAAAAGAAAAATCTTGTATTCTTTAAATTGGAAATAACATATGCAAAAATTAAAGGTATTCTCTCCGTACGATAATAAACTAATTAAAGAAATTCCTATGGTTGGAGCTACGGAAGTTGAAGAAGCGCTTACTACAGCTTATGGACTTTTCAAGGATCGTTCAAAATGGCTGCCTGCTTACCAGAGGGTTGAAATATTGGAACGTGTTGCACAAATTATGAGTACCCGTGTTGAAGAATTAACCAACATTGCCGCAGAAGAAGGTGGTAAACCTTATATCGATTCTGAAGTTGAAGTGCTGCGAGCCATCAACGGTGTGAAATTAGCTATCGGGTATATCGGGCAAATGAAAGGTGAGCAGATTCCAATGGGTCATACCAAATCATCTGCAAACAGGTTGGCTTTCACTTTTCGCGAACCTATTGGAGTTGTTTCTTCTATAAGTGCATTCAATCATCCACTTAATTTAATAATTCATCAAACCGTGCCTGCAATTGCAGTGGGATCACCCGTAATAATTAAACCGGCTCTCACCACACCACTTTCCTGCCTGGCATTTATGGATATTCTAAAAGAAGCCGGACTGCCGGATGGCTGGTGTCAGGTTATAGTTTGTGAAAACAATGCGGCTGAAAAATTAGTTTCAGACGAACGAATAAATTATTTATCATTTATAGGTTCGGCAAAAGTTGGCTGGTATTTACGCTCTAAACTTTCACCCGGAACCAGATGTGCTTTGGAACATGGTGGAGCTGCTCCTGTAATTGTAGAAAAAGATGCTGATGTAGAATTGATGCTGCCCGCTTTACTTAAAGGTGGATTTTATCATGCGGGACAAGTTTGTGTTTCGGTTCAGAGAATATTTGTACACGAAAGTATTTGTGAAGATGTAGCCAACAAGTTAGCAAAAATGGCAAGTGCTCTTATTGTTGGAGATCCGCTTGATAAAAAAACTGAGGTGGGACCACTTATTTTACCAAGAGAAGTTGACCGTGTAGAAGAATGGGTAAATGAAGCTGTATCAAAAGGCGCAAAAGTTTTATGCGGCGGGAAAAGAATATCAGATAATCTATATGAACCAACTGTACTGTTAGACCCTCCCGATGATGTAAATGTAACAACACAAGAGATATTCGGTCCGGTGGTTTGTCTCTACTCTTATTCAGATAGGAACGAAGCAATTGATAAAGCGAATTCTTTACCCTACGCTTTCCAAGCTGCAGTATTTACTAATAATCTTGAGACCACTTTGGATACTGTAAACAAACTTAATGCTACTGCAGTGATGGTAAATGATCACACTGCTTTCCGTGTTGATTGGATGCCTTTTGGCGGAAGAGATTCTTCGGGAATTGGAATGGGTGGAATTCCATACTCGATGGATGAAATGACACGGGAAAAAATGATAGTAATAAAGAGTGATGTTTTGTAAGTGATAATTTTTTTACTTTTTTATATAAGTAAAAAAGTTCTTTTTGTTTCAATCTTTATAACAAAAAATAGTAGTTTAATACACAATAAAAATTTATAATAAAAAACACTACAATGCATTAAGCGTTATGTTAGCACACATTAATAATATGATTCAATAACATGGTAATTTAATGATTTCATACACTTTATAATTTCGTTTTAATTTTAATTTATTAATTTAAAATAAAGGAAGACAAATATGAAAACTCCTATTTACTTCATCTTCACTTTTATCACCATATTAATACTATATTCTTGTAATACTTCTAAAGATAAAAATGTGGTGGAGGTAATCGCTCGAGATTTCTCTTTCGAAGTGGCAGATGAAATTCTCTCCGGATGGACCACTTTCCGATTTAAAAATTCAGGTCATACTGATCATTTTTTTCTGTTAAATCTACTCCCGGATGATATTTCCTTTGAAACCTATCACAAGCAGGTAACCAAACCATTTGATGTTGTATTTGATTCTATAAAGGCGGGAATAAATAAAGCAGAAGCTGGAGCTATGTTGGTTGAAATGATTCCACCCTGGTATTTTACTTCTGTTAAGCAAATGGGAGGAACTGGGATAATAAACGCTGGAAAGACTGCACAAACAACTATGAAATTAAAGCCGGGAACTTATGTTATGGAATGCTATATTAAAGAAGAAGGAGTATTTCATACAGCATTGGGAATGATTCGACCTATTACCGTTAAGGAAGAAGCCTCTAATATGGAACCCCCAAAATCAAATATGGATATTACCCTTACAAACTTTAAAATTGAAACTGAAGGTGAAGTTAAACCAGGAACTAATACTATTGCCGTTCACTTTAAAGAACATCCGGAAATAGGTCTGGGTAACGATGTTCATTTAATAAGAATGAATGATACAACTGATATTGATAAAGTGATATACTGGTTAGATTGGATGAATATAGAAGGTTTAGAATCTCCTTCTCCGGTTGAATTTTTAGGTGGTACTCAGGAAATGCCGGTTGGTTTTACATCTTACTTTACCGTAGATCTAGTGCCTGGCAATTACGCTTGGATTGCAGAATCTTCGGCTGCTAAAGGGATGATTAAGATGTTTAAAGTTGAGTAATTTTGAAGCCGAAAAGATTGAATTTTCTAAATGTAAGTTAAAAAGTACGAGATGTGTGTTAACAAAAAATAAACACCATTCCGCCCGAGGCAGACACGGTAAAACAGGAGTTTATTCAAACCGTTGTGTGAAACAAATTATTATTTACTTTTTCATCATAATGACTTTGCCGGAAACTTTTTTTATTGTGTGCAGATAAATAATTGAGAAACAATCTAAGAAGACGTATATACAATGGAATAGTTATTACAGCGCAATTACGTATTTACAACTCTCTTTCTTACAAATAAAAAAATGAAGAGAAAAACATTTTTACATTCTAATTTCTAATAAAACATATATGAAGGACTATTATGTATAAACTTATCATTACCGCAATCGTTATTGTAATTGTAGGTGCCGGAGTCTATTATTCAATAGCGAGTAAAAATGAGGATGTAAGATATGTCGAGCAAAACCTCCAAACAAAAGATATAAAAATGACAATATATAAATCACCAACCTGTGGTTGTTGTGGGAAATATGCAGATGAAATGAAAAAACAAGGATATGATGTTGAGGTTATTGCAACTGATGATATGAATACAATAAGAGAAAAATATGACATTCCATATGATCGGCAAAGCTGCCACACAACTGTTGTTGATGATTATTACATTGAAGGACACGTACCAATGGAAGCCGTCAAAAAACTACTAAAAGAAAGACCGGCAATCGATGGAATTGGATTGCCCGGAATGCCGATTGGAACTCCCGGAATGCCCGGACCAAAGAGTGCCCCTTATGAAATTTATCAATCTGTAGATGGTGAGTTTTCAATATATCTTACAATTTAATTAAAGGAATTACTAAGAGACCAACAAGAAAAAGTATCCCGGGAATAATTTATATTATAGATACTATCAACAGTGTTATTATCTTAATCGATTACGTGAAAATATAGCATAGAATAAAGCTAAGTGTAAAGCATAATAAACAAATTGTTGATGTGAAAAACTAGAAGATGACTAATTGAGAAAAAATTTAAGAAAATGCATATACATTGAAATAGTTATCACAGCTTAGTTACATATTCGCAACCTTTTTTCGTACGAGTAAAAAAGTTCTTTTTGTTTCATTCTTTATAACTAAAGTTAATAATCTAATACACAGTAATAATTTATATTAAAATAATTAACATTGCATTTAGTGTAATGTTGGTAACCATTTAACGTAACCGTTTTATTAGTTTAACATCTTATCGAATATATCTCTAAAATTAATAAACATGAAAAAAATTAAAATTTTAATATCAATCGTATTCGGATTAATAATCGCCTCCTGTAATAAAGATGACAGCACCTCACTATCTGAATCAGATTACTTGATATTTGGACACTTCTATGGACTATGCATTGGCGAAGAATGCATTGAAATTTTCAAACTAGAGAACAACAAGCTATTAGAAGATATTAATGACAATTATCCGGGTCGAACAAACTTTTATAGCGGGAATTATATTGACCTTGGAAATACAAAATTTGACTTAGTAAAAGACTTAACTGATTATTTTCCAACCAATTTAATAAACGAAATCGACACTGTTTTTGGCTGTCCTGACTGTGCTGATCAAGGAGGATTGTACATTGAATACAATTTTAATGGATTGCGTAAATTTTGGATAATTGATCAATCAAAGGTAAGTGTACCAAAGTATTTACATGATTTTATGGACAAGGTAAATGAAAAGATTGATTTGATAAATAACTAAAACCGGCTGCCAACAAAAAATAAACACCATTAACCTGTTTGCCGAAAGGCAGGAACAGGCGTTTATCCAAACCGTTAGTAGTCATTAAAAAATATAAACAAAAGAATTGATTAAATGAAAGATATAGAAGGAATAAAATACTATTCGCCAGGAGAAGAAAGAATTAACATCATTTCTCATGCTGTTGGTTTCATTTTGAGCATCGTTGCTTCGGTGTTTTTAGTTATGCATGCAATTCTGCACGGAGATGTTTGGCATATTGTAAGTTTTAGCATTTTTGGAGTAAGCTTAATTGTATTATATGCTGCTTCCACTTTATACCACAGCGCTAAAAAGTCAGCGTTAAGAAGCAGATTGAAAATTTTCGACCACGCATCTATTTATGTTCTCATTGCTGGAACTTATACTCCTTTTACACTTGTTACTTTAAATGGTACAATAGGTTGGGTAATTTTCGGTACTTCTTGGGGAATGGCTTTAACTGGAATAATTTTGAAACTTTTCTTTACCGGAAGATATAAATTAATATCGACTTTAATGTATATACTAATGGGTGGGATTATCGTTTTTGCTATAAAACCATTAATTGATAATTTACCATTTGAAGGTTTACTTTGGCTTTTTGCAGGGGGAATATCTTACATAATTGGTGCAATTTTATACAGCATTAAAAAAATAAAATTCAATCACGCAATCTTCCATATGTTTGTTTTAATTGGTAGTTTTTGTCATTTTATATCGGTTTTCATTTATGTTTTACCAAGTGAATAAATCACCATTTGTTTTGTGGTAAATTAATAAACAAAATAAAAAGACTGCTAACATTGTATAAAAAAACAAAGCCACCTGCTGAATGGTGACACTTTTTATATATAACATTAAGAAATATTAAAAAGAAATAATGATTACAAAAAAAAGAAACTTTGAAGTGCTACATGACGGTACTTTAAATAAGTCCGTTGCTTTTACAAAAGAAGAAAGAGAACAATTAGGATTGAGAGGTTTATTACCATATTCAATTGTTAGTCAAGATATTCAGGTAAAACGTGTTATGAAAAGTATAAAACGAAAAGCTTATGATATAGAACGTTATATACTTTTATCATCTCTGCAAGATCGTAATGAAAAGCTTTTTTATAGAGTTGTTATAAATCACATTGAAGAAATCATGCCCATAATTTATACACCAACTGTGGGTCAGGCTTGTAAAGAATTTTCTCATATTTTCAGAAGATCAAAAGGTTTTTACATCACACCTGATGATAAGGGAGAAATCAGTAAAATCCTTGATAACTGGCCTGAAAAGGATATCCGGATAATTGTTATAACAGATGGGCAGCGTATACTTGGTCTTGGAGATTTAGGAGCAAATGGTATGGGAATTCCAATTGGTAAACTAGCATTATACACAGCTTGTGCTGGGATTCTTCCACACCAATGCCTACCGGTAATGTTAGATGTTGGTACAAATACTCAGGAAATATTAGAAGATATACTTTATTTAGGTTATCCAAAAAAAAGACTTGAAGGAGAAGAATATTTTGAATTGATTGAAGAATTTGTAATGGCTGTGCAGGAAAAATATCCGAATGTATTAATCCAGTTTGAAGATTTTTTAACTCCAAATGCTTACGCTTTATTGAATAAATACAGGAATCGTGTACTCTGTTTTAACGATGATATTCAAGGTACTGCTGCTGTTGCATTAGCGGGCGTGTATGCTTCTACTAGAATTACAAAAATAAAATTTTCAGATTTAAGAATTATGTTTTTAGGCGCTGGATCGGCTGCTACTGGTATTGCCGACCTTATGGTCTTTGCCTTTGAAGATGAAGGTTTGAGCAAAGAAGAAGCTTATAAACGTTTATGGTTTGTAGATATAAACGGACTGGTAGTGTCAAACCGAGATGATTTAATGGAACACAATCTCCCTTATGCTCATGATTATAACCAGTTAAATTTTATTGATGCAATTGATTCAGTAAAACCTCATATCCTAATCGGAGCCACAGGAGCTCCGGGTACATTCACAAAGAAAGTAATTGAACAAATGGCAACCATTAATGAACGACCTGTAATTTTTGCTTTATCCAATCCTACATCTAGAGCGGAATGTACAGCCGAGCAAGCATATAATTGGAGCAATGGAAGAGCTATCTTTGCTAGTGGAAGTCCATTTGATAAGGTTTATTTTAATGGAAAAGAATACCACCCTGGACAGGGAAATAATGCTTATGTCTTTCCAGGATTAGGCTTAGGTGCCATAATATCAATTGCTCGGATTATTCCCGAAGATCTGTTTTTAGTTGCAGCTAGAACGCTTGCTGAATTAGTGACAGAAAAAAATATTCAAGATGGTGCACTTTATCCACGATTAACAGAAATTAGGAATATATCATTAGCTATTGCCACAGCTGTAGCAGAAAAAGTTTATGAGTTAGGTATCGCTCAAAACGATAAGCCTAAGGATTTAAAACAATTTATTTCGGACTATATGTATGATCCACGTTATTAGAAAGAAAGTACACTCGTTCAAATAAATGAACATTTGCTAACAAAAAATAAAAGGCATTAAAACGCCTTTTATTCATTCCCATTTTGGGTGGTTTATGTAACCCTTATATAAGGGCTGCAGCGTGATGGATAGACTTTATCCCCCCATGATGTCCA
>JADFPP010000082.1 GCA_022562275.1 Bacteroidota bacterium | reverse complement strand
TCGGTTGTTGTTAGTTCCATTGCTGCAAGGTTAAATCTTTCTTCAAAATAGGTTCTGATTATCTCTGTGATTTGCGAATGATATTCTTTTACAGACCCCTTTTGCCAAAGTTGTTTTTCTTCCAGATTGTTCAAGGCTCTAAGAGCTTTACTATGTGCAGGGATTTTTACTACTCTTTTCTTAATTGGTTCCTCAGATTTTTTCAGCTTGTATTTCTTATATAGATATATTCCAACTAATACCACAATAACTGCAAGTGCAACCCATAGAAGAAGCCATTTCCAATCATACGGAATTATAATAGGTGATTTTACGTCTTTAATTTCCTCTGCAGTTGAAATGGGAAGCGTGTGAATGTTAACTGTAAGAGAGTCAGAAAATATTCTTTTGTATAATGTATCTTCAGCAGAACGATATTCTATCACTACCGGAGGTATTACAGCAGAAATGGAATCAAAACCTGCAAGGATAAATCCATAGTTTACCGTCTTAGACTTACCTTCTTCGATAAATACCGGTTCATCAACAGAAACTAATTCGAGTAGTGATAATGAATCAGGAAAAGTTGGCTGCAACAATTGAATGTTTTTTTGTGTAACCACTTCAATATTATAATGGATGTAATCACCAACCAAATAATCAGTGGTATCTGTAGAAACACTAACGGTAATTGTCTGAGCCTGAATGAATGTGACAACAATCGAAAGATAAAGTGCGATTATAATTCTTACCATCTTCTTTCACGCAATCTGAAAAATTGAACTAAAGGTTTAATATAATCTTTACCAGTTTCTATTTGAATTCTATCAATCCTTGAAGTTAAGAACAATGCATTTCGCTTGTTGACAGCTTCACTGCGAGTTTTTCTCATCATCTTTCTTACTCGATTACTACTTGTATCAATCCATCTCTCCTGACCAGTTTCGGCATCGGTCAGTTTTATAAGACCAATTGCCGGTAATTCATTCTCTCTTCTGTCATCTAATATAATACCGATAAGATCATGTTTTTTACCAACAACCTTTAAAATTTTGCTGTAACCTTGATCCATAAAATCCGATAATAGAAAAACAATCGAACGTTTTTTAATTGTTCCGTTCATATATTCCAATGCTCCTTTAATATCAGTTGCATTACCCTCCGGATTAAATGATAGTATATCTCTTATTATGCGAAGCACATGTTTATTTCCTTTTCGCGGTGGTACAAATTTTTCAATCTTATCAGTAAAAAGAATCAAGCCCACTTTATCATTGTTTTTTAGAGCTGAGAATGCAAGGATAGCAGTCACCTCGACTGCAACACGCTGCTTTGTTTTAGAAACTGAACCGAACATAAGAGAACCGCTTAGATCAACCATAAGCATTACAGTAAGTTCACGTTCTTCTTCAAAAACTTTTATGAACGGACGACCATAACGAGCAGTTACATTCCAATCTATATTTCTAATATCATCTCCGAACTGATATTCTCTTACTTCGGAGAACTCCATACCCATACCTTTAAAAACAGAATGATACTCACCGGAAAAAACCTGGTTAACCAAGCCTTTTGTTCTAATTTCTATCCGCCTTACCTGCTTAAGCAGTTCTGTGGTTAACATCTGTTAGGGAACTTCAATTTTGTTTAGAATTTCGTTTATCAAATATTCGGATGTAATATCTTCTGCCTCGGCTTCATAAGTAATTGCAAGCCTGTGGCGCAGTACATCGTGGCAGATAGCTCTGACATCTTCAGGGATTACATATCCCCTTCTCTTGATAAATGCCATTGCCTTTGCACCCAAAGCCAGATATATTGTTGCACGTGGTGATCCTCCATAACTAATTAAATCTGTAAGATTATCCATTCCAAAATCTTCTGGATTTCTTGTAGCAAGAACTATATCAATAATATATTTTTCTATTTTTTCATCGATATAAATTTCCTGGACAAGTTCACGTCCTTTTAAAATATCTTCTATAGTAATAACCCTCTGAACTTGTACTGTATTGTCATTAATATTTCGTCGCATAATATTTAATTCTTCATCTCTTGAGGGATAGCTAATCTTTACTTTCAGCATAAATCTATCAACTTGTGCTTCAGGTAGCGGATAAGTTCCTTCCTGTTCAATGGGGTTTTGAGTTGCAAGTACCAGAAATGGTTCTTCCAATTTAAATGTTTCATCTCCAATTGTTACCTGTCTCTCCTGCATGGCTTCAAGTAAAGCACTTTGTACTTTTGCGGGGGCACGGTTAATTTCATCTGCCAAAATAAAATTTGCAAAGATCGGGCCTTTATGAATCAGGAAATTACCATCTTTCTGATTGTAAATTTGTGTGCCGATTAAATCAGCCGGAAGAAGATCGGGAGTGAATTGAATTCGCTGGAATTTTGCTTTCATTGCAGAAGCAAGTGTTGTTATAGCTAATGTCTTTGCTAAGCCCGGAACACCCTCAAGGAGGATATGTCCATTGCCTAACAATCCGATAATTAATCGCTCAACCATTTCTTTCTGCCCAACAATTACTTTACCGATTTCGCTAAAAAGCAAATCTATAAAAGAACTTTCGTTTTTAATTTTTTCATTTAATTCAGCAATATCCAAAATAGAACCTCACAATTAGTAATAATAAAAATAAGTGGAAATCAATTAAAATTAGACGGCTCGAAACTTAAATATGTTGCGTTTCTTAATCAAGAATAGTTTCTTTCTCTTAATTTGAATTTGAATAAGTGGATTGCACTTCTGTTTAAAGGAAGTTTGAAAACTCTAACTTAAAAGACTGACATTTTAATGTTAATTTACATCGATAAAAATCAAAATTTTAATATGAGATCAATCCGTTTTTTGTTACTCGTTTTAGTTTGTTTTTCGGGATTAAGTTTTTCGCAGGAAACTGTTACTGCACTCATAACTGATCCTCGAATTGGAAGTGAAAATGGGAATGAATTTCTATCTGCTGTAATTAAGGATATTAATAGCAGGAAAAATATCGAATCAGTAATTGTTCTTGGAAATATGACAGCAAGTGGGAAATATGATGAGTTTCTTTCCGCTCAATCTATTTTAAGTGAACTCAAATTACCCTTCAGGGTTATTGGCGGACCAAGGGATATATTCTTGAGTGAAGGAAGGGGAATAGAGATCAATCGCTTATTGGCGGGAGGAAATATTTATTATAAATCTGAATCCAGCGACAAGGTTTATCTTCAAACCATTTATGGAATTGATCCACTTAAGACTCATATACCAGTTGAGACAATAAATTCAATCTCGTCTTATAAGTCCACCTATAGAAATGTTCTCATTTATTCTTATTTCCCTTTGGATGATAAAGTAGATAACTGGTTTAAACTATCAAATCTTTTTACCGGTAAAAATATCGTCATATTCAGCTCGTTGTCCGGTAACATAAAAGAATTCGCAAGTTCTATAAAAAATTTTAGGGGAATTTCATCAGCCAATAATAAAGAGTGGGCATATAATATAATTGTAGAAAATACAGAATCTATTAAATTTTACATGGTCGATGAGAAAAACACCGTACCAAAATTAATTGATACATTTGTAAAGAACGGTTCAAGGAGCACCTCCAAAATTGATTCATTACAATTGTTGGTTTATAATCAAAGCATAGAGATCAAAAATAAATTAAATATTAATAGAACAACTTTCTCCCCTCTTCTTCTTTCAGATGATAAAATTTTTATTGCAAGCAAAGACGGTTTAATTATTTGCAGGGATAAACAGGACAATATTATCTGGCAATATAATACTGATGGGATCATTTACAGCTCTTTGCTAAGAGATAAAGATCTGATTATTATTATTACAAACGATGGTGATCTTTTTACAATAAACACTAACACCGGAGATTTGGTTCAGGTAATTGGAATTGGTGAGCCTATTACTTCAGACATCAGATTAATTGATCTCGAATATAACAAAACCAAAACCAAAGGGATTGTTTTCGGCACTGCGTTTGGAAACATTTACTGCTATGAGCTTTATTCATTAGAAATGGTTTGGCAAAACTATCTTACTGAACAAAGTATAATAGCCAAACCGGTTGTTGTTAATAACAAGCTTATATATCAGGATAATGATGAAAACTATTATTGTGTAAATGCTAAAAATGGTGTTCTTATATGGAAGTGGAAACCTGAAGAAAAATCAAAAAATGTTTTTTTTAAGAGTGATGTGATCAGTAATGGAAAATCTGTCTTTGTTACTGATGATAATGGGAAATTACATTCCATTGATCTCTTACTTGGGATAGAGAAATGGAACAAGAAAAAACTGTTTACATCCGGGAAATTTTTTATAAACTCAAATAGAAAAATACTTATCATTCATTCAAAGAAAAATAAGATAGTTTTAATAAATCAAACCAACGGACGGGTAAAAAAAGAAATCAAGCTGCCTGATGAATTTAAATCTTCATTACCTACTTGTTATACCGAAAACGGAAATAATATTTTATTAGGATTTGATAATGGTTTTATATGCAGCATTAATAAAAATAATATACTAAACAAAATTCTCTTCACCGGGACTGCTCCGATAATATCTCTGCTAAAAACGGGAAAGAAAGAATTTATTATGAATAACATGGATGGAAAAGTTATTCGATTCAGTCTGCCTTAAATCATTATTTAATTAACAATACTCAAGTTGTCCGGTAAATTTTTTTGTTATTAAAAAACCGTTGTCCAAGGGACTCCTTCGGAGAAACGGTTTAATTATTAAGTCGGTTATTAAGTAACCCACGACTTAAGAGCTTGTGTGAAAAACAGCAAACTCACCCTAAATCCCTCTCTTGGTAAGAGAGGGACTTTTGAAAAGCTGCGAAAGCTACTTGTTTTAGCCCCTTCTCTTTTTAAGAGAAGGGGTTGGGGATGAGTTCTTCTATTTGACATATAATTTTAACACAGTCTCTTAAGTCGTGGGTTACTGAAACAGAAAAATGTTTTTTTAACCGTTTTACCTGTGCGCCTCAGGCGTAACGGTTTATCAAAACAACCGGTCAACTTGAGTAACAATAATAGTTTTATGTTCAAAGGAATAATTTTCGATATCGACGGAACACTTACATCAACTAATCAGCTTATTTTTGATTCGTTTAATCATATAGCAGAAAAATATTTAAACAGAACTTTTACTGATGAGGAAATTATTTCATTATTCGGTCCAACTGAAGATGTAATTTTGAAGGACTGGTGCGGTGATGATTTTGAACTCGCTCAAAAAGATTACTATGAATATTATAAATCTCATCACTCTATTGCCCAACTTTATCCGGGAATAAAGGATTTATTAATTCATCTAAAAACTATAGGGATCTTACTATCTATCTTTACGGGTAAAGGAAAACAAGCATCGTTAATAACACTTGAAGAATTAGGCATTATAAATTACTTCGATCTAATAATTACCGGTGATGATGTTGAAAATCATAAACCATCATCGGAGGGAATAGTGAAATTCATTTACAAATACAATTTTAAAAAAGATGAAGTGCTGATGATCGGCGACTCAGTAGCAGACGTAAAAGCATCAAAGGAAGCTGGAATTAAGATCGCTTCGGCAATGTGGGATAGTTATGCAGCCGAAAGAGTAAAAAATCTTGGGAGTGATTATTACTTTAATACCGTTGATGAATTAAAGGAGTTTCTTTTAAAGAATATCAATATCACTTAATACCTACTTTTAGTCTAAATTTCTACTATTAATAAAAAGGTTCTTCACCGCTCTCAGTTCCACTTTCCTGCCGCAAGCGGGTTCAGAATGACAGTTTATATAAAAAATTTATACTATCTTACAATCGCTAGTTTTTGTATAACCTTTTCAGTCTTTTCGCCAGCAGTTAAAATCACTTTATATAGATAGACTCCATTTCCAAGGATGTCGCCATCCTCATCTCTGCCGTCCCAATAGATTTTATTAAAATCGTATTTAAGATCCGTCGGGGGAATATTAATTTCTTTGATCAATCTGCCGGCAATTGTATAAATTTTAATTTTAACTTCATCAGGAATTTGAGAGAGCTTAAATGTAAAGTGTGTCTCACCGCTTGTTGGGTTGGGATAATTATAAACTTCCAGCAGCTTCACTTCATTCGAAACGCGAAAATGTTTTTCTAATCCACTTGAATCTGCGACGTTATCAAGAGAATTTTTACCAAAAACTTTAAGGATATAATCGCCGTCTTTCAACTCCGGTGTGTATGTTACTATCGCTTTCGGATTCTCTTCATTAAATGATATTGAGAGAACGGATTGATTGATTGCATAATAAATCGGATCATCATTCAGAAAGATAGTAATCGCAGAGGTATCACTTATTGGCAAAAGTGATTCGTCTGATAGTTCAATTTTTATTTCGGGACTTGGAGAAATATAATCACCATCTAAAATATCAGTTCCGTCAAATGAAATATTCAGTGAGGGTATTGAAGTATCCTGCTTGATATAAAATGGAACCGTATAGAAGTTATTATCTTCATAAAGTTCTCTTATTTGTTTATCGGAATCAATATCAATCATAAATGTTTTGGCACCCAATCCTGTTGATGTATTGAATGTAAGATTGAATAACTTTCGCTCATTCGAACCAAGTGAATCAACAATCTGTTCAAATATAGTATTGCTGGAATTATCATCATTGCCAACATCTACCTTAACCTTAAAATTAGCAGCTTTACTTTCACCGACATTATATACGTAAAAACTAAGTCCGACATCTTCTCCAATCAGTACCGTATCCGCCGTTGAAGATACTACCTGGTAGTTTGTGGCAAGTTCGGGTGGCGGAATAAAGTTAACACCCAATGATTTAAAAATCGGTGACTCAAACAAATTATTAGCTGTAAAGTTTACAACAAAATCAATTTGCGGATATATCTCTGCATCTATAAACGATATACTTGCTGAATCACCTATAAACGAAACAGTCCCCAAAGTGTCTATTATATTATCTGATTTAATACCACGGACAAAATAGTCTAAATTTGAACCAGCAGTTATGGAATCAGATTTGAATGCTTTTAGCCATTTGATAGAATTTTTTATAACTGGTAATTGAATATAACCATCAGTTGCTAATAATTCTTTTGATGTATCAATTGCAGCGGTACCTTCAAATCTTTTTGAAAAAGATTCAAGAACACTACCGGTTGGTGCGGCTTTAACACCAATCATACTCCAGGAATCCCTATATCTAACGCTATCGATATATACACTGCCCAAGGTCTCTATTGCTTGCCGAACGGGAGTCCCACCACCAAAACCAAGTACAGTTTGTGCAGCATCAGCGCTAATTGTTAAAATAAGAATGGCTCCGTTAGATAAAGATTCAATATAATTAATAAGTGAATCGGCATTTGCCACTATATTGAGACCAACAAAATATTTAATATTTTGCGGTTTAATTGTAAGAGTATCAAGCTCTGCAGTAGCTATCCCCCAATAAAAAGTATTAGGTAACATCTCCTCTCTATTATACTGTATGGAACCAAATGTTCCGTCATTAGCGCTAGCAGATACTATATTTAATTCATTATTTTTTAATTGCAGCGCCCAAAAATTTGAGGATGAATCAAAAACAGTATTTTCTGAAACTACTTCATTCATTCTAAACGATTTATTGAATAACCAACTATTGTCCATTTCATTATAAAAAGAGAAAGTTGCACCCCATTCAAATTGCTCGGAGTTCAATCGTGTACGCCAATAATATCGTTGCTGCGGGATTAATCCATTAAGAGATACACGAGTAATTAGAGTATCTAAATTTTTTATTTGAACAATTGGATTTATGAATGAATCAGTTGTTGCATACGCAAATTCAATTTTATCCGGATTTTCTCCACTTTGAATGGTTGGATTTAACAAAGTAATTATGGAGCGGCTAGATGTATAAAACTTTTCCGCTTCAATCGGGCGAAGGTTAGTTGAAGAGACTAGAAAGTTTATACTGGCGATATTATCATCTTTAGATATCTCATCGATCAAATTATTCGGGTCCATCTCTACACGCAAGGTATGCTCACCGACCAACCCTAAAACAGGTATCATAAAATCCATTGTATCTTTAAATAGTGGTGCAGATAAGTTAAATTGAATACTAAATAATGTTGAATCCGAATAGATACCTGTAATAAGAACATTTAATGAATCGATATCTGCTCTACCCAGATTTGTAACTATTAATTCAACATTTGCAGAATCATCATTTTCAGTCAGCACTGATTCCAAAATTTTAATAAAATCCGGTTTAACTACAAAGTTGGGTTTTTCTGGCGTAGCAAACTTTATTATTGGGTCACCTAATAACAGGTTAGTATAGTTATAAAGTCTATTTACTGTACCGAAACCATACTGATTAAAATTATCCATCTTGGTAAGGAAATGAGTTTTGCCAACGCTCTCAGATGGATTTACAATTAAACGATTATAAAACAGTTCCGGCATTCTAAATGCAGTGGATGTATAACCTAAGCTTGAATTCCCCATATATATGATTGCCTGTCCTCTTTCATCCTGATTGATGAATAATTCTCCAAATGCATCAACATCGGGTTCAGCAAACTTTCCTGTAGAGCAGCCGTTATCTGAAATTAATGGTAATCTGTCATCATACGCATTTTCAAGATCATCAACATCGGTAATTCCATTATCCCATGTCCTTGTTCCGCTATGACCAACATAAGAAATAAATAATCCTCCCTCATCAATACCATCCTGTATTTCTTCAAATGTGTAGGGACCAAAATTAGAAGGCGGATCAAGCGTTTTGTAAAAATGTATGCTGCTGCCTCCCACGGGTGATGGTTCAACAACATTATTTAGAACACGATCATTTGCTTGCTTTATCTGGTTCAGTTCACTGATCAGATTTGGATCGCCTCCACTGAAAAATAAAAACTTCTTATTCCACTCATCAAAACCTCGATTAATATATGTTTGATGTTTTTCTAAGTAACGATAAACTTCTTCATTATTATTTGCAGGAATCCTACCGACAAACATTTGCTGAATTTCAGTATTTGTAGTATCCCAGGTAGTAAACCATACATCACTAACCGGATTTCCGAATGAAGGAACCAATGTTCTTTTTCTTGGATTGGGGACATCAATAAAGAAATCTTTATAATCGTAAGTCCCATCGCCAATAATAACTAAGTAAGATGGTGATGGCTGCTGCCAATTATTAAACGCAAATTTTAGAAAATCTTTAATCGGTTCAGGTTTAAAATATCCATAGCTAAACTCATCATAAATATCATCTACATAAACAATTTCAACATTTACATTATAATTATTAGCTATAAAATTCGCATATTCTGCTACAGATGAACTTAGGATTTTATTAGATACAATGATATAATCTGCTTGCTTTGAAGGATCTCTCAAATTAATAAATTGCTTCTTCTTTATAAAAACCGGACTCTGAAGATAACTCTCACTTATGATATAATATCTGTCACCTCCTCCAACAGTATCTGTAAATGTTAATACTCCGCCTGAAAGTTGAAAATTATTAATTTTTTTCTTTTGAGAATTAATCTTATATAAAAGCAGGGAAAAATCACTCACAGTTATATTTGAAATTTTAATGACCCTAAATTTTGTTGACAGTGCGGATGGAATGTTTACCAATATAGAATCGTTTGTTGCACTGGTATATTGTTCATATTCAACATCCACCCAATCAAGAAGTGCTTTTTGGGGTGTAGAAGCATCGTTAGGCATTCCCACAATTTTATAAGTATTTTGTCCGCCGGTTAAAAGATTAGAATTAAATGATGTTACTAAGTTTCCGGTACTTTCAAAGTCGAACATTACCGAATCCTGTATATTAGATGAATTAAGTTTTGCACCAAATTTATGTGCATTTAGTCTAATAATACTTGCATTTACAAACCAGCTAATTAATCTGGATATTGTAAAAACGGATGAATTCGGTACTATAAAATCGGCATTAAAATTAAAGGAAGATGTACCTGGTCCGCTTGCCTGCAGCCAGGTCCAGACTTTATTCTCCTGCCAGAATGGTAATTGTATTCTTGGATTAACAAAGCCATAGTACCAAAGCCGCGTGTTTTCTTCAAGATGAACTTTTGCTAAATGTGTTGTAATGGAATCTGTTAAATTTGGTAAATAAGTATCAATAGTTTCAATTCTTTTACCCTGTCCTCCATCCCAGGTTAGCCATACGGTCGAGGTGTCTGAGTATCGATCCATAAATTCCTGATAGTCTTCCCCTTTCTCTACAATTTCTCTGTAGTTTGGAGAACCATAATTTCTCTCTGCCCAGAATTCTATATAATCACCGGGATCAAAAGATTGATCACCTTCACCAAAAATATAAAGGGGTAGTTCTGTACCTTTGGAAAATAGTTTGAAGGTCGTTGGATCGACCATCTCCGGAGTTATACCGTAACTTAACAGATCATCAAAATAAATCCTGTACAATCCATCGTTTGGGATATCTAACTTCACATATTCTTTTGAATAATCTATCCAACTGCCAGAACTATCATCATTAGAACTATAATTATGATATGTGCGGAATTTAGATGCCTGTTCATAATTAACTATAAAACTTTTCAAACTCTCATCGAAAGCTCCTAGCTGAGAAGCGTTCAGATTAAACGATTGCACATCGCTAAAAGTAATCCTGATCTTTGTTTTTAACATTTCAGTAATATTTCTTTTACTCCAATTATACCTGTGAGTATTAATTTTTAGTACTGCACAATAATAATCACGAATCCAGGTATAGCCAATAATTTCATATTTATTGATAGGATATAATTCATTAAGAGAGTAATCATGATCAATTCTAGTCTCTTTGTATATCAAACCAGAGTCGATTGCCAACTCAATATCAGGGTTGCTCCTGGGAATTACTGATTTGATTACTGAAATTTCTTCGCTTAATGATGTTACATTTACTTTACTATTTGGCGGGATTGCTATAAAAAAAGTTTTGGATGGCAAAACCGGTGAACCGGGACTGCTCTCATCAATCGCATCGAAGTAGTTGATTATGTTTTTCTTTTCTCCCTCAAGAATATATTGCTGCGGTTCAAAATTTATTTGAAGTTCCAGACCATTTTCATCCGGAAATACTTCAATGTTTTTATCCTGAGAATTAATAAAACAAACAGGTAACAAAACAAAAAAATAAAATAGAATTGTATGAAATCTTATCATCATTTAATGATTAGCGTTTTGCATTATTATTATCGGTCAAAATATTTATTAATTTAATATTACTTCGAATCTTATTAAAGGCACTTCACATTACTTAACAGTTTCAAAAGAATCTTTTTTAATTCTTAATTTTAATATCCTGAAAAAAAACATTGGAATACCAAACAAATATCTCTTCCATAGTCTCCGGGGTTCACTAATTAAACGATACAACCACTCTACTCCTGTATTCCTAAAAATTTTGGGAATCCTTTTCTTTGTTCCGAAATAAAATTCAAGAAAATTTCCAACACAAATAATTAAACTGACTTTAACTCTTTTGGAAATATTAAAAGCCAATAACTCCTGCCTCGGCACTCCCATACCTATAATTATAACTTTGCACGAACTTGAATTAATATCATTTATTAAATCATCAAATTCATCTTCACCAAAATAACCGTTTCGATAACCGCAGGAAATTAGCTTATATTTTCCATTATTTTCCAAAAACTCAGGTGAAAATTTTCCCCCAATTAAAAATAATTTTGTTTTTTGCTCAGAAAATTGCTTAAACAGAATATTATTTAAATCGGTGGCATTAAACTTTTTAACATTCCTAAATCCAAACAATTTTGACGCAAGATGAATGCCAATCCCATCTAAATAATACTCTAATTCCGTATCTATTAGCTTTTTATAAGATGGGTCAGAATAATAAATATTAAAACAGTGTTGATTAAAATAAGTTAGTAATTTTGATGAGTCAGTTGTAAGTGAGGATTCTACAAATTGAAGCACTTTTTCCTCATTTTTTATTAACTTTTCAAAAGGCATCAAGATTCCAGAAGTTCTTCATAAATACGTCTAAGTCTCGCAAAATATTCTTCACAATTGCAATATTTTTACTTTTTAGATAGACTTAGTTATTTTCTTAATTGTTCAATATAATTCTTAATCGAACTGTAAACCATTTTCGGACATTTATCCATCAACCAACTATAATATCGGATAATATTTTTCTTTTTAGTGATAAAAATCAAATTATGATTCGAAAAAATATTTTCAAATCGTCTAATAATATTAATTTCATCTAGATATTTATTCTCCGAATTGACAATAATTGGTGGTTGAGCTATATATTCTAGATAAAGACTATCATCATTATCAACTTCTATAACTTTTTCAATTACTTCCTCAAAGTTTTTATAATCGTGACAATTAATAAATGAGTTAGTATTAAAATCTTTATGGATCAAAGGGTTACCCCAATAAATAGGGATTGTGTTAGTAATAAATGCTTGTAAAAGTTTCTCGGTTGAATAACCTGGATAAGATGAATTTTCAAAAGCAATTGTGAATTTGTATTGTTGAAGAAAAGATAGTTTATCTTTAACAAGATAACCAATATTGTTCATTATTCTGCCACCAGAATCAACTTTTTTATATTTCTGTAGTTCTTTAAAAAACTCTACCCTTTCTTTCCCCTTTTTATTTGAATAAACAAAATTACAAAATCTTTGTTTTTCATTAATTTTTTTATCAAGATTATAGCCAAAATTTTTTCGTTTTAGCTCTTTATAACCATTATACAAAATATAGAGAGGTAATCTATAATTCCTTTCCGTGATAGGATAGTCAAAACTAAATGCATAATCACATTCACTAAAATCAGGTCTAATGTTCTCTCCAGTATAAAAAATTCGTACACAATTATACTTTAAGAAATTTTTCCCAAAACACGAGTAAACCAAAAAATCCGGTTCTTTCGAAAGTTCCAAATCAAATCGGGCAGAAAGTAATTTAAAAATCGGGTTTTCCTTTTGTATAGTTACAAAAGAATTATGGTGCCAGAAATCCTCAAAATTAATTTTGATTTTCTCTCTCATAAAAAATTCATCTTAGATTGTCATTCGTAAATTGTATAAATCTTCTTTTCAGAGCGTTAATTAGTCTAAATGGGTTTAGTAAAGAAGAAATAAAGAAATAAAACAAACCAACAAGAAGATTTTTATTTAAATAATAATTCAATCCTTTTCTGTAAATTATTAATGATAAAATATCCTGCTTTTGTAGAGACCTTGTCTGAAAACTTGTATCTTTATCAGTCTTATTTTCTTTCATATATTTGTAAGAATACAATTTTGCTACAGAATAATATATCTCTAAACTTTTCTTGAGTTGGTCTTGCATTACTGATTCGTCTCTAATTCTTAATGAGTAAAGTCTTTCGGGAATATTTGCAAGTTTAATTCTATCTCCGATACGTAAAAATAATTCAAAATCTTCACATGGAAAATATTCCTTTTTATACCTGCTGTCAGGTAATATTATTTCTCTACGGAACATTATTGAAGGATGAATTATTGCATATCTTTTTTTTAGCATCGCAAACATAATATCATCATGATAAATTGGAAGATTTATTTTAAAGTGTCTTTCTCTATCTATTCCAGTATATTGACCGAATGTACCAACAAGATCAATTTCTTTTTTTTTAGCTAAAAATTCCATTTGTTTTTTAAACCTTGTTGGGAAACTGATGTCGTCTGCATCCATTCGGGCGACAAAAGGAGTAGTTGCTATTTCCAGACCCATATTAAGAGCTTTAACTAAATTATTTTCTTCAAGTCTTATATATTTAATTTTATCGTTATTTAATTCTAGTAAAAATTCTCTGGTTCCGTCCGTTGAGCCATTATCAATAGCATATATAATAAAATCTTGATATGTCTGATTTAGTAATGAATTTATTGCCTCTACTAAGTAAGGCATTCCATTGTAAATTGGAAGGATTACAGTTAAGGAAATATCTTTCATCTAATCTTACTTTCAATATTAATTCTCATATTCTTACCAAACAAGAATATATTCCATCAATTTGTTTATCAAAATTTGCTTGATTATATTTGTATCCTATTGCATTAAGTCCGTTAACACCTAATGATTTTTTTAAATAATCATCTCCTAAAATTCTTTTAATAAGTAAAGAACCATCTTTTAAATTATTCTTATTAAACAACAAACCACATCTCGCATCATTAATTATTTCTTTAACACCTCCAACATCGGTTGATATAATGGGTAACCCTTGAGACATAGCTTCCCAAATTACAAGTGGCAAACCTTCACGGTCAGATGTTAAAATCAAAGTATCAAAAAGCTTAAAATAAATTTTGGGATTTTTAACGATGCCTAGAAACGTTATTAATTTTTGAACATTCAATCTCTCAATTTGTAATCTGATTTCATTCATCAAATCACCATTTCCAAAAATAAATAAATGTATATCAACATTTTCTTTCTTTAACTGTGAGATTAGATCAATTGCTCTATCCACTCTTTTCTCATTATCAATTCTACCAACATAAATAAGTCTAAATGAATCT
>JADFPP010000081.1 GCA_022562275.1 Bacteroidota bacterium | reverse complement strand
TTTATATAGTGCAATTATCGATTGTTCTGAAAGATCAATCGGTATTAGAATGGTTTTTTTGTTTGACATTATGTAGATGATTTAATTAATAACGATTAACTTTTTTCTAAATTTGCCCAAAATTAAAAATTTAATTTCAAAATTGTAAGAAATAATAATCAAATCACTAATAAAAGGAGTAAGTTCTGCAACGGATAAATTTGAATAAGCTTATTTGGGTTTTAATAGCAGCGTTCACAATCGTTGCTGCACCAGTTAAAATTCAGGCGCAGGAACATCCAGAGCATCCGAAAAAAGACGATACTAAAAAAAGTGAATCAACTTTAAGCCCTGAGGCTCTATCTGAAGAAATTGAAAAGTATGTTCAGAATGAGAGCAAGACTGAGGGAGGATATTTTTTGTTTTATGATGAGAAAACTAAATCAGAACTGAAGCTGACTTTGGATAAGGTTCATAAGGACAAGCTTTCAAAGGTTGCTGAAGGGCTATATTTTGACTGCTCTGATTTTAAAAGTGCAGATGGAAAAACTTATGATTTAGACTTTTTTATGAAAGAGACAGATTCCGGTCTCGAAGTTACTCAACAATTATTACATAAAGTAGATGGCAAAGCTCGTTATTCATGGTATGAAGAAGAGGGTGTGTGGAAGCAACAGCAGAAATGAGTTGTACAAAAGGAAACATGGAAACGGAATTTGAAAAAAATTGGTAGAAACGCTCTTTGCCATTGTGGCAGCGGGAAAAAATACAAAAACTGCCACTGGAAGAAATCTACCGGCGGAACGGTCTCAACAACATTTTGGGTTTACCTGATAGTTGTAGTGATTGTCATCACAGTGGCTGTAATAATATTCAATGTATCATCGAATAATCCTACAACACAACGTCGTACATTTACACCCCAGTCGCCGGGGCCTGCTCCACCAGGTAAAGTCTGGTCTCCAGAACACGGCCACTGGCATGACGCTACACCAACCCAACAGCAGAGCGGTCCACCATTCCTGCAGTCGCCGGGGCCTGTACCGGATGGTAAAGTCTGGTCCCCTGAACATGGACATTGGCATGATGTGTCATCCAATTAAAATAACCAATGGATTTAAAGGCAGTTAATGAAATACAAATACCGGAAACATTTCGCTTTTTTTCTTTTTATTCTTTTTGGAATCGCAACGTTTTTTCTTCTATTATCATCCAATCCCCAACGCCGATTGGACATTCCGAAGACGATGGGACATCTAGATAAACCCTCTAAGCATAATTCTAAAAATGGAAAACAAACTCTATCCGTAAAAATTATAGAGAATCTTAAGTTCAAATTACCAAGTGGGTACTATAAGCTTCGCATTTGGATTCCATTACCTGCAACTGGTGAGTATCAAACAGTTGATTTCCTGAAAATAGAGTCTCCGTTGGCTTACAGCGTTCTAAAGGACCCGGATTTTAATAATCAAATTCTTTTTTTTGAGATGAATAGTTCTCCGGAGCAAAGTTCACTTTTCCCATCAGGTCAAGCTCCATTAGATAATGAATATTTAGAAATTGAGTGGGAGTACCAAATTGAGCGCGAAGAGCAAAGGGGATTTTCGATGAATGCCAATTATTTATTTTCAAATGATCTTTATTTGAAGGAAAGAGGGTTGGTGATTATTGATAACAGAATAAGGGATATAGTTAAGAAAGTCACAAGCAATATTTCAGACCCGCTTGAAAAAGCCAAAGCACTGTATGATTATGTTTTAACTCACGTAGATTATGATACCAGTGTACCCGGGTGGGGCAGAGGCGATGTTGCCGATATAACAATTAAAAGAATTAACAACCTTATGCTGTTTTTAAAATTATTCATCTTTTCAACTAAGAGCTTGTGATAGAATTCCGGGATCAAATCCTTTCCGACTGCAGCACGTCAGCAGTTTTCCGTTTACTACAACAGAAGGCACTGAATTAATACCATAATTTTTAGCCAACTCATAATATTCTGATGAGCGGCTTTCATCATTCAAATTATAAACTATCACTTCGTGTTTATCACCCACTATTTCAGCAACCTTTGATTCTACATCTCCGCAGAATTTACATCCTGCAGTAAATACTTCAACTTTCATTTTACTACTCCTTTAATGTATAAATGTTTATATACATTCTATCTTCCCAAGAGGGTGTTTGTCAAGTTATTTTCAAAATTTTTATTCGTTGCTGTTTAATTTTTTTAGTTTTTCTTCAATTGTGTCCATTTCTGCAATAATTGATGCTACTTTTTTTATTTCCATCTTAGGAAATTCTTTTTTAACAAATTCAATTTTTTCTGCGTCCTCACAGTCACCAGGACAAGCATTTACAACCCTTACGATTTTTAACGCCAGATCCTTTCTTAAAATATCTTCCAGTAAAACATAAATTGTTTTATTCATCGTTCCTTCAATTGCTTTGAATTGAATATATATATCATTCGAATCTTCACCGCGGTCAATCATTTTTTCAATACCCTCAATCTGTCCCTTCAGGTAATGCAGATGTTTTTTTAATTTTTTAATTTCGTCATACAGTTCCATTTGATAGCCTATTTATTCAATTATATTTTGTTACTAATATAGATAAGTAACAGGGGTGTTTGTCAAGTGAAAAATTAATTTTTTATGATGTTGCTGTGGTCTCCATCACAAGGATCCGTCCCGGAGAGATGGAGTCTTACCGGAACAGGGTCATGATAGGTAGGATTAACGGAGGAGGATCATCTTCTTAGTCTCAATAAATGATTGTCCATCCGAGGAATCTGCTTGTAATTTGTAGAAGTAAATTCCGCTGGGTAATGCTGAAGCATCTCCGCCTGAGGAGGATCCGCCAATGGCGGAAAATTTTACTTCGTACGTTCCGGCTTGTTTATACTCATTGACCAAAGAGAGTATATCTCTGCCAAGTGAATCGTAAATTTTTAATGAAACATTTCCCGCCGCTGGTATTGTGTATTTTATTAACGTACTTGGGTTGAATGGGTTCGGATAATTCTGAAATAAATTATACTGGTGGGGTTTTGTATCTGAACCGCCATCTGATTGTTCAATACCCGTAGGATTGTTTCTGCATAAAAAGCTATCGATAGTTGCTGCTGCATTTACAATTGTTGCAGCTGTATTCATTTGTCCTCCTCCTCCAGTAATTGTGGGTGTAGAGTTGCTCACAATTGTTGCAGTATTACTCACAGAAGTAACAGCCGCTGTTTCGTTACATCCGCTGTTACCCAGCCGATCGGTTTTAATTAAGTAAACATCTTCATTACCCGACCCAAAACTCCTTGTAAACCCGGCAATAATAAATCCTCCATCAACGGTTTGCCTTACAGACCAACCATGATCAGTTTGTGAACCTCCAAAAGTTTTACTCCACATCAGATCACCATTAGCATCAATGCGTATCAAATACACATCTCCAACTACCCCGAAACTCTCAGTATAGCCAGCTACTATATAGCCGCCGTCTGTTGTTTGCCTTATGGAATAACCATAATCATTAGAGCTGCCGCCGTAGGTTTTTGCCCAGTCAAGGTTTCCACTACTATCAGTTTTTATTATATATACATCTGTACCTGCGGCACCAAAACTCCGTGTATAACCGGCTATAATATAACCGCCATCTGAAGTTTGCCGAACAGAATAACCATAATCTGAAGAGCCGCCGCCATAGGTTTTTGTCCAGAGCAGATTTCCAATACTGTCGGTTTTAATTAAATATACATCCGAATTACCTGCACCAAAGCTAAGTGTTTCTGAAACTAAAATAAATCCGCCATCTGCAGTTTGATGGATCTCCCGAAAACGATCCTCACCTACACCACCAAATGTTTTTGTCCACAAAGTATCTCCATTATTATTGATTTTGATGAGATAAACATCATGCTGACCTGCTCCAAAACTATTTACGTGTGCTCCAATTATAAACCCGCCGTCAGTGGTTTGTTGAAGCGAATACGCTCCATCCGCACTGCTACCTCCGTAAACTCTTGACCAGATTACATTGCCACTTAAATCAGACTTGACTAAATAAACATCATGACTCCCCGCACCAAAACTTCCTGAATGGGCACCGAATATATACCCATCATCTTCTGTTTGTTGAACAGTCCAGGCATAATCAGTATTACTCTCCCCATAAGTTTTTGTCCATAGTGTTTTCCCATTCACATCCGTACGGATTAAATAAGCATCACGGTTTCCTTCTCCAAAACTTGTTGTAAATCCAGCAATAATATATCCTTCATCTTTTGTTTGCTGTACTGAATAAGCATAATCTGTACTTATTCCACCAAATGTTTTTTGGAAAGTCACTTGTGCCTTCAGTACAGAATTTAAGAAAAGCGAACATGCAAAGATAAAAATTACTTTTATTATCATAGCCATTAAACCATTCTCAAAATTTCTTACAAGGTAGTTAATTTCTAATTAATCATCAATTAGGAATTAAAAAAGACAAGAAGTTTTACCGGAAAAAAAGAGTGAATTTGAAAAAGCATGGTATCGATGTTGCATAATTAACTTATCCGGTAAATCATTAGAAACAAAATTATAACCAACTGTTTCGTAAATTATTACTTTTTTTTACTGCTTTTAATTATTTACCACTAATGGTTAAAACCCAAAGAATCACAAAGGAAGTTTTCATAATAATTTACTTGGTAAGATGAAGAACAGAAACTGTATTATCACCATAATTAGAAACGAACAATTTTGAATCATTCAAAGCAGAAATCACTCCAATCGGTTTATTTCCAACAATATATTCTTCCTTTAGTTTTTGATATGTTACAGCATCGTAAACAAATACTTTTTTTGCACCGAAGTTTACAACATACAGCAAATCTTCGGATTTGGATAGAACGGCTTCTTCAGGAGATTTCAGATCAATAATCTCATGAATGATCTTATCTGTATTTGTATTAATTATATGAATTTTATTCAGCTTAAAGTTGCTTATAAAGAGTAATGAACGATCGTGGTTATAATGCACCAACTCCGGTTTGCCGCCTACTTCTAATAAACTTGATTTTTTAGCTTTTATGTTAATGACCGAAATCGTTCCGTCTTTTGTATTTGTGGTATAAATTTTACTGTCATCCTTTGAAATACCTATTCCGTCAGGACCATTGCCGGTTTCATAACTATCCAAAATTTTAAGAGAAGCTGCATCAAGTTTTAATGCTTTATTCTTTCCCGTCTCAATCACATAAATATACTTTCCATCCTTTGTTGAAGTGATGCCGCCCAAATTGTTATTGAACTTTTTTTCTTTTACGATCTTGTGCTCTTTAAAATTGATTATAACAATTTGTTTATCGTAGCCGCTTACTGCAACCAAATCTGAGTTACCCAATCTTGAAAATCCCCATGGATATTTGATTCCCTCAATCTTTCCAACTACATTTTCTGTTTCAGTATTAATTACAGAAATGAAATTATCTTCAACATTAGCCACATAAAGAATTTTTTCATCGGATGTTAAGAAAAGTGCATCGGGACCTTTGCCAACCTTAATAGTTTTCCCATCATTTTGAACTGCTTCTTTCGGAGGCTGTTTAGATTCAACATCTTTTTGTGGCTGTTCTTTTCTGCATCCGGCGAGAATGAGTAATATTAAAAATCCTAATAAAAAATATTTTTTCATTTTGGTTTGTCATTTTATAAGTTATTTGTTTTCTATATATATCATAATATTTTATGGTTTTCTTTTAATTCATTTAAATTGCCGAAATAATATTCGATATTTCCCAATACATCATATTCATCACTGCTTTTTTCTAATTTCATAAAGTCTTCATCTATCAGCGATGATTGAGTATTGTACTTTTTAATAAAGGCATCGGTAAACAAAACATATTCCTGCAAAGGTATGCTGTTTTTTAGCAATCGATGTGCAATAATAACATCGCCTCCGAAAAGTTTACAGCGATCTTTAACCATAACGGAACCTACTTCGCCGTAATGCACAACAAATTTGAGTGATAGGTTATATAAAAGACTACAAGCACCGCACTGACAATCGTTGTTTTCGTTTATGTCAATTAAAGTTTGATGAAAACTCGTGTGCATTTTTTTCACCTGTTCCGCAATATCCCTAACCGCGCTATTATCATTAAATTTGTAAAACAAAATTGCGTCACCTTCTATTTCGGATACTAATAGATCCAGATAGTTAGAATCTATAATTGATTCTAGCAGGCGGGCTATGTTTACCTGGCTGTGTGCGATTGAACTCGCCTTCATATACTGAGTGAACCCGCTAATATCCGGGATAAGGATTAATGCAGGTTGTACCACAGCTTCATTTTTATCACATAAGTTATCGCTCATTTTACCTTTAAAATCTATAATTGATGGATCATGTTTACAGTAATATTTCTGTTGCCATTATATGGTTTCTTAACACGCTGAGCTTAACTTACACGAGCAGGGCAGAATTCGATATGATTGATAAGTTGCTTGAATAATAATTTATACCGCACAACAGGAGAGTTTACTAACATCCTTATCAAATGTAATTGTCGCTAACTTTATCCCTTCCGATAATGTTAAGTACGGGTGGAACATTTGCTTCATTTCCTTAACGGTAATCCCATACTTAATTGCTAACGAGACTTCCATCAGTAATTCCGAACCTTCAGAAGCAAGAATGCGCGCACCGATAAGTTTATCCGTCTCTTTATTCCTGATAAGTTTAATAAATCCTTTTGTGTTTCTTGCAGCAAGTGCTCTTGGAATATCTTTAACCTGAAGAACAGATATATCGTAATCAATACCTGCTTCGTAAGCTTGGTTTTCATCCATTCCTACTCCCGCTACCTGCGGATCTGTAAAGATAACCCAGGGTAGAACAGAATAATCTTTATTCTTTAGTTCTTCACCAAAAGCATTATCAACACTTAATGCTCCTGCATAAGCCGCGGTATAAACAAAAAGATGCTCGCCTGTTACATCACCCGCAGCATAAATGTTTTGCACCGTTGTGCGCTGATGTTCATCAGTTTTTATAAAATCGTTACCGTGAGTTTCAATCTCTAATTCTTCCAATCCCAGATTTATTGTGTTGCCTTTTCTTCCTGTTGCAACAAACAGATGAGTGCCCTCGATAATTTCATCATTATCTTTCACACTTACTTTAAGAACCACTTTGCCATCTTTCCTTGTAACAGTATGAATCTTTACACCTGTTTTAATATCAATTCCCTCTTCCTTTAAATAATCAGAAAGATTTTCCGATATGTCGGGCATCTCTGTTGGCAATATACGGATTGATCTTTGCAGTACCGTAACTTTTGAACCCAGCCGCGCAAACAGTTGGGCATTTTCCAGTGCAATGTATCTGCCGCCGATGACTATTAAATGTTCCGGCAGTTCATCCAGCTCGTAAAGTGTATCGTTAGTATAATAACCGGAATCCTTTAGTCCAGGAATATCGGGTATGAAAGTAGAGGAACCTGTAGCAATTAAAATCATATCTGCAGTTTTTGTATCACCGTTTACTTCTACAGTGTTTTTATCACTAAGCTTTGCACGCCCTTTTAATATCGTAACATTCGGGTCATCACTAATTACATCAATGTATTTTTTCTGCCGGAGGTCTTCAACGAGTTCTCTTTTCTGCTTTATCACTTCTTTAAAATCAATTTTGTTTTCACCGGGTTTTATCCCGGAAAATCTGGGATGATTAGCGTGATACAAAGCTTCCGCAGTTCTTATTAAAGTTTTCGATGGAACACAGCCAACATTAACACACGTTCCGCCGATTGGTAAACCGTCATTTATCATCAGCACTTTTTTCTCTAATTCGCTCGCTTTTATTGCAGCAGAAAAAGCAGCCGAACCGCCGCCTATTATTATCAAATCAAAATTACTTTCCGGAGAATAACCATTATTAAGTTCGCTTTTTACTTTATAATGTCCAGTGCCATTAATTGTTTCAATAATATCTTCTTTACTTATCTTGCTTGAATCAAAAGCGAAAGTGCCTTCGCCTTTAGGATAATTAACGGATTTATTTAGTACACCATCGTTACCTTCAAACTTCTTTTCAAGGCTTTTTGCGCAGTGATCACAGGTCATTCCGCTTATTTCTAACTTAATTATTTCCTGTTTCATTCTATTGAACTCCCTAAAAATTAATTTACTATTTCAAATTTATTTACTTTATAACCGACTTTTTCTTCCACCGCTTTTGAAAGCTGCTCAGGATTAACTTTTGACTTATCAAACTTAACTTCTGCTATTCCTGTTTCGTAAGAAGAGGTTGCGCTGATTACACCTTCTTCGGTTTGTAAAGCGTAATCAACTGATTCCTCACAGCCGGTACAGGTCATTCCTTCAATGTACAACCTGGCTTCTGTTATATTGCTTTCATTTACAACAACAATGTTATTATTTGTTTCCGGAAAGAAGATGTGCGAATAAGAAGGAAACGCAAACATAAGAATACTAACTCCGGTTACAACCCAGAGAAATGCTTTTGAATTCAGAAAATTTTTCTTTGCCGGACTTTCCTCATCCTCACAGGCACAGTCTACATCTCCTTCTTTCTCTGGTTTATAAGCTTTATAAAAAGCAAAACCAAGAACTAATGCAGTTATCCCGATTAAATATGGTCTTAACGGATCAAGCCAGGAAAAAGTTGATGCAATGCCTCCTAAACCACCAAGTACTGCAAGCACCGGAGTAATACAGCAAAGTGATGCTGCCACTGCTGCTAATAATCCTGCGCCTATCCATTTTTTTTCAGAAGATTTATTCTGTTCCATTATTCTATCCTATTATTCTTTTATTAGTTTTATCTTATATATTAACTGCTAAAATCGAAAAAGTATTGAAGTTGAACACCTAACACCTGCGATACTGTTAATTGTACTCCTCTCGTATTTCTGTAAAGAGGAATTTGTGTATAAACTCGTAATGAAAATTTTCCCTCATAGTAATTTAAATACGGATATAGATCGTAACTTGTACCACCTGTAGCTGGTAAATTTCTGCTATCGGCATAATCAGGGTTTGCAAATCTGCTCCTTAACTGCAATGTGAATGAAAGATATTCTGCAAAGTTATAATCTGCACCGATTAAAAATAATACCTCATCACCAATCTTATAGCCTTCTAAATTTGTACCGGTATATCTATATAAAAGGTTGCCATACAGTGATAAATTAATACTTTGGAAATTATTAGATACGTAGCTCCATAATAAACCATCAATTGCACCGGTACCTTTGCCAACCTTAATAGTTTTCCCGTTATTTTGAACAACTTCTTTTTGAGGTTGTTTAGTTTCAATATTTTTTTGCGGCTGCTCTTTACTGCATCTTACCAGAATGAATAATGTTAAAAATCCAAATAAAAAATATTTTTTCATTTTAACCTTACTTTAGTTAGTTCATTATAGCATTGCTGATATAAAATTTCCGTGCATTTCGATTTTGTATAGCCAATTAATTAACGCTAAGAATTTTTTTTCTGATTTCATCAGTGGAAGGCAAACCATTCTCATAAACTCTGCAATTTAAAGAAGCAGATTCCGGTTCTTCTCTTCCTTCAATATCTTCTCCGTTAATAAGTACTGTAGGTGATCCTCTGAATTTCAATTTTTCAGCGAGTTCATTACTCTCAACAAGAACTTCGTTATATTCAATTTTTTCTTCGCTGCCTTTTATTGCTTCTTTAACTCTGTGGATCATTTCAGGAGAGTTGGGGCAGCCGCGAAAATGCTGAATTTCAATTTTTATTTTATCATTCATTTTCTAATCCCTCATTTATTTTTTGTTATTTCATAACTTTTTACTTTATATCCAACTTCATCTTCAATTGCTTCTGCAAGTTGTTCCGGTTTTACTTTAGACTTATCATACTTTACATTAGCAATTCCTGTTTCATATGAAGATTCTGCGCTTATAACTCCATCCTGATTACGAAGTATATAGTTTACCGATTCTTCACAGCCGGTGCAGGTCATTCCCTCAATGTAAAGTTTTGCTTCTGCAATGTTGCTTTCATTTACAATAACAATGTTAGTATTTGTTTCCGGAAAGAAGATGTGAGAGTAAGAAGGGAAAGCAAACATCAAAACACTAACACCCGTTACGACCCAGAGAAATGCTTTTGAGTTTAGAAAATTTTTCTTTGCCGGACTTTCTTCATCATCACACGCACAATCTATATCACCCTCCTTTTTTGGCTTATATGCAGTGTAGAATGCATAGCCAAGTATTATAACAGTAAATCCAATTAAATATGGTCTTAACGGTTCGAGCCAGGAAAAAGTTGATGCAATACCGCCCAAACCACCAAGTACGGCAAGCACCGGAGTAATGCAGCAAAGCGATGCTGCAACTGCAGCTAATAATCCTGCGCCTAACCATTTTTTTTCAGAAGATTTTTTCTGTTCCATAACTTATCCTATAATTACTTTGTATCTTATGAAGTTTTTCATTGTTATTGCAAATAGATCTTTTCTATACTTCAAATTTCATTAGTTGCAAAACAACAATTTTGTCATTCTGAATTGAGTGTAACGAAATGAAGAATCTATCCCCCTTAAATTTGAGACTCTTCGCTCTGCTCAGAGTGACGCACAAGTATTCCTATTCTTCCTGCTCATTCGTTTCTGTTCCTGTTTCCTTAAGACTTACTTTATACGGAGTACCTTCAAATTCTTTTTCAATATCATCACTCTTTACTTTTTCAGGATCAAATTCAACTACAGCTTCACCTTTTTCAAGATCAACTTCATACTTTTGTAAACCGTAAATCCTTCCAAGTTTGCTCTCAACCGAACTGACACAACCCTGACAGGTCATTCCTTTTATGGAATAAGTTTTTGTCTCAACTTTTGTTTCATCACTTTTTGTTTTGGATTGTGCACTAATTGTTGCTGTTAATCCGAATACCAGCAATGTTGCGAGAATTAGTAACTGTTTCATTTTCAGTTCCTTTAATTTTAGTTAATGAATTATTTTAATTTTTTTACTGTCATTCTGAGTGACCTGTCAGCCGGAAGGCTGGAACGAAGAATCTTTTTAACTTTTTGCGGAATAGGATCTCAATTATAAACCGAGGAGATTCTTCTCCGAAGGAGTCCTTTGCCGAAGGCATTCCTTTGGAACAGACACCCCGATGAATCGGGATTCAGAATGACAACTTTTATTTTTTAGTTCTGGCTGATCAAATCAAACCTGTTTTGTACTTCCGGGATAACAAAGTACTGAGAAAGAATATCCATAAACAATTTGCTTTCTAAAGAGTAATAAACTGTTTGAGAATCCTTTCTACTTTTTACGATGAGCTTATCTTTAAGTTTTCTTAAATGCTGCGAAACTGCAGAATCACTCATTTGAAGAATTTCTGCCAGGTCACAAACGCATAACTCATTATGTGCATAAAGAAGATAGACAATCTTCAATCGTACTGCATTTCCGACAACTGAGAGAAGATCCGCAAGAGTATTCAAACCTTCAAGCTGATTGATATTCTTTTTTATCAAACCAAACTCTTCATCTGTAAAATGCGGACCAATGCAAAGATGACCTTCAACCAGTATTTGTTTCTTTTTCATATTTTTCTTCTTTATTATTTTAGTAACTACTAAAATACTAAATAATATAAATTTGTCAAGTGTATTAATTTTCGTTTATGTGATTTGAGATACACAGGTGAAAATTGCAGAGAGTTAAATTTCATTGCCTTGATAATTAGCATCAACTTATTCATATTAATGTATATAAAATGATGAGGATAATATGAGAACAACTTTAAATATAAAAGATGATATACTAAAAAAAGCAATAAGACTAACCGGAATAAAAGAAAAAACCAGTCTTGTAAATAAGGGTCTCGAAGCATTAATCGCCTTAGAAAGCAGTAAAAGATTAGCTAAACTTGGCGTAACAGAAAAAGATTTAAAAAAGATAAAAAGAAGAAGACCCTAATAACGGTTATTGTTGATACCTCTGTTTGGATAAATCATTTCAATAGAAAAGATATAAAACTTTCCTTCCCAAGCTCCACAAGTGGTTTGAAAATGTTTTCATAATCCGTATTCGTTATAACTTGATCAATAATTTCGTTTTCTGATTTCGAATTATTCGAATCGCAGCCGGAGCATATGATTGATAAAATTATCATTAGTAAAAACAGAATTGTCCTTCTGTCACTTAGTTTCATTTTACATTATCACTTGCGTGATGTTATCCTTCATACAAAAATTACCAAAGATTTTTGAATAACATTACAGGATAAAAAAACTAACATACTTTCCCATAATATTTTATTTAAGGGAAATCGTAATAAGTCCGGTTTGTATAGTTTGCACTGTATAAGGTTTTGTAAGTTTAACAATAAATATTATTTTGGGGTTAAAACGATGCGCAATAAACGCTTATTCATGTGGATAAACGTAATATTGCGTTTATTATTATGGTTATCTGCAATAAAAAACCGATCCGAGACCTTTAATTGAAAGATGAAAAATATAGCCAAAGACGATAACTTACGTTCTGAATACATACGAAAGATTGTTCAAGAAAATTTTCCAGTAGAGAATTCATCTTATAAAACTGAGATCCCAAAAGTAATTGTACAGTTTTGGCACAATTTAAACGATATACCTGAAGATGTCCAAGAATGTCTTAACAGTTGGGAACCATTAACAAATGAGGGGTTTAAGAGAGTTCTCTATGACCGTGCTAAAGCAAGAGAATTTATTTTAATAGAATTTGACGATTCTTATGTTAAAGCATTTGATCGATGCCATCATCCTGCAATGCAATGTGATTATTTCCGCCTGTGCTACATCTATTTATACGGTGGATTCTATTTAGATGCCGATGAAATCTATCAAGGAATTAATTACCAACATTACTTTCATGATAATAGATTAAAAATTCAACCACTTTGTTATGATAAAGAATCTGGAACAATGATAAAACCTGAGGTATTCACAAAGAATGGAAAATTTTCAGAAAATTGGATTTTTTATATTAATAACAACCCAATTATAGCACCAGCATATCATCCTATAATTCACTTGGCATTGGATCAATCGACTAGAATTTTATTGGATTCTAAAGTTGAGGACCTTGAAATTCAGTCTACAACTGGTCCCGGAAACTTAACAGCAAGCTTAGTAAGACATTCCATTGCTTCAAAAGCTAGAACTGTCCAAAATGATTTTGCGATTATATCAGATTGGGAAACAATCTCTGTAAGTCCATGGCCTCTGAGTTATCGAAATGACAAAAGGAATTGGAGATTGTGGAGCCCTTCTGATAAATGGGAAGATTCCAACGTTTAGCATTCTAAGTTTTCAGGAAACAGCCTTTCTAATAAAAAAATCAAAAACTAAGTACAACATAACCTCAAGCGGAAAAGAAGAATGAATATTGTAAATGGAAATAGAATAAAACGAAAAATTGACTTTTTCATTAAGAGACTTATTAGAAGATTAGGTAAAAGAAATGAAATCAAAGTATTTGGTTCATCAGAAGATAAAATAGGAGCCGCTTACGTAATTAATCTAGATCGTCAAAAAAATAGATGGATACAGTTTGTAAAAGAAGCTAAGTTCCAGAAAATTAAAGGGAACAAAACCCTGCATGATTATTGTCTTAGAATATCGGCTATAGATGGTAAAGAACTAGACTTAAAGGAATTCAATTCTCTCAAAATTGCAAATTCTTATCGTCTGAGCGACCAATACTATGTTGATCCAGACCCAAGATTATTATCAATAATTCGAAACAAAAATATTTCGGTGAACCTATCTAAGGAAGAAATTGCAATTGCTCTCTCGCATGTAAATGCATGGCAAAAAATTGTTGACGAAAATCAATCATATGCACTTATTCTTGAAGATGATGTTTTCTTTGAAAGAGAATTCGCAAGCACTTTAAACCAAATTTGGCTAGAATTACCACAAAACAGATATGATGGTTCCAAATTTGATCTTTTATATTTGTCGTTTCGTGAAGTGGATCGAGGCATGGAAAAAGAAGACTTTTCTAAAAACCTTTTTAAACCAAAAAGAGGTTTATGGTGGTTTTCGGGTTATATTTTATCTTACGTTGGTGCAAAAAAAATACTTAAAGAATTACCCATTCATGGACCAGTTGATCTGTGGATAAATCATAAATTCAATAAGCTGAACGTTTTTTCAACAAAGAATTCTATAATTAATCAACGTAAAGATTTAAAATCAGACAAAAACAAGGATATACGACAATGGTAAAAGTTGAAATCTATACATCAGAAATATGCCCCTATTGTATACGGGCCAAATCATTGCTGAGTTCCAAAAATGTAGAAATCATTGAATACCGTATTGATACCGATGAGAACGAGAGGACAAAAATGCTGGAACGCACTAACGGCGCGCGTTCCGTACCGCAGATTTTTATTGATGATGTCCATGTCGGCAACAGCGACGACCTGCACGCGCTGGAGCGGGAATGAAAACTTGACGAAATGCTGGGTGTTTAGGGTCAGGAAGAATCAGGCCGCTTCAGTCGTAACACCTTTTTCTTTCAGCACATCCTGCAACTCACCCGCTTCGTGCATTTCACGGACAATGTCACAGCCGCCAACGAATTCACCCTTGATGTAGAGCTGGGGAATAGTCGGCCAGTCTGAAAATCCCTTTATAGCCTGACGGATTTCACCATCTTCCAGAACATTGACATCCTTAAAAGAAACCCCCAGCTGGGATAAAATCTGAACAATAGCCGCTGAAAAACCACATTGCGGAAAAACCGCTGTGCCCTTCATAAAAAGGACAACATCATTATTTTCGATGTCCTGGCGAATACGAT